>JBEKKC010000121.1:0-13652 GCA_050010915.1 Tepidisphaeraceae bacterium
GGCCACCGCCTCGGCGGCACGGGTGATGGCGCCACATGGGACGTGAACAACAATCAGAACTGGACCGACGGAACCAACGAGGCTTTGTTTCCCAACGGAGCTCCGGTTACCTTCAATGATACCAACAACGGCCACTACTCGGTTAATATCACTTCCACCGTCCAGCCCTGGTCTACCACATTCAATGCCACGGGCAACTATACCCTTAGCGGCACCGGTGGAATCGGCGGTACAGGATCGCTCACCCAATCGGGCAGCGGTACGGTCACTCTCTCCACGGCCAATACCTACAGCGGTGGAACGTTCGTCACCAATGGCACTCTGCTCATCAAACCAACCTCAACACCCTTGACCACCAGCGCCCTGGCCCCGGGCAGCGTCAGCATCACCGGCGGAGTGTTGAAGCTTGCCCCCGGCGTCTCCGGCGGCAGCGGCCCGGCAGCGACCAGCAGCGTGAACCTCACGTCGCTGACGATCGCCGGCAACGGCGTGCTGGATGTTGGCAACAATCACATCATCATCACCTATGGCGCCAGCGATCCGATCACGACCATCGCCGGGTACATCGCATCCGGTTACAACGCCGGCCATTGGAACGGCCCGGGCATTATTTCCTCGGCGGCACAAATCAAGACCAACGGCCTGCTGTACGGCGTGGGCTATGCCGACGCGAAAGACAACGTCGTTTCCGGCCTGGCCTCCGGCCAGATCGAAGTGGCCTACACGCTCCTTGGCGACGCGAATCTGGACGGTTTGGTGAACGGCTCGGACTTCAACATCCTGGCCGCGAACTTCAACCAGAGCATTACTGGCTGGGACCAAGGCGACTTCAACTACGACGGCCTGGTGAACGCATCCGACTTCAACGAGTTGGCGGCGAACTTCAACCAGGGTGTCAGCGGCGCGGCCTCGACCGGCGACGTTGCGGCCTTGGATGCCTTCGCAGTGGCCAATGGATTGTCCTTGCCGACGTCCGGTGTTCCGGAGCCGGCGTCCGCCGCCCTCCTTCTCGTGGGCGCCGCTTCGCTGCTTTCGCGGCGCTCCCGAGGGCGCGCCGGGTCGGCCTTGAAAGGATGATGATGCCAATGCCGCCCATCGGCCGAGTGATTTGTTATTGCTTCGCTGAACCGCATAGGCTGCCCAATTTGACCGTGCTCCCATGAGTGTTTCACTCGAGATACTCGCGTCGCGCGACCAGCTTTCGCGATTCGAAGGCTTCCTCTCGCTCGATGGACAGGAGATGTACCGCATCTCCGGCCACGATCAGTTTGAACCGTTCCTCATCGCGCTCTGCACTGAGACCGACTTGTGGATGTATCTCTCCAGCACCGGTGGCGTCACCGCGGGGAGATTCGATTCCGATCACGCGATCTTTCCCTACGAGACCGAAGATCGCCTCCACCGAGCCCGCGGCATCTCCGGGCCTTACACGCTCTTCCGCGTCACCCGCCGCGGCAAACCGACGCGACTGTGGGAGCCTTTTTCCCCGATCCATTTCGATGGGCCCACCGAGCGCAACCTCTACAAAAACCCGTTGGGAAGCCGCGTCACGTTCGAGGAAGTCAATCACGAGCTTGAACTGGTCTTCCGCTACTCCTGGGCGGCCAGCTCCAAGTTCGGCTTCGTCCGCTGGGCGACTTTGCTAAACTCGCGCAACAACGACGTGCGCGTGGAGCTGCTCGACGGACTCCTGAACGTGATGCCCGCGGGCGTACCGATGAAACAGCAGCTTGGCTTCAGTTGCCTTGTCGACGCCTACAAGCGCTGCGAGATCGATGAGCCGACCGGGCTGGCGATGTATTCGTTGACCTCTATCGTGACCGACCGGCCCGAGGCCGCCGAATCGCTGACGGCCAACACCCTATGGACGCGCGGTCTTGACGCCGCCATTCTTTTGGACGAGCGCGCCGTCGACGCCTTCCGCCACAATAGCGAGTTTACCGCGGTCCGCAGCCTCATCGGCCGGCGCGGCGCATTCTTGCTCCAAAAGAACCTGGATCTACTTGCGCGGCAGCGCGTCGATTGGGCGATCGTCGCGGACGCCGCGCGCGATCACGCCGCCATCGCCGACGTCCGGCAACTCCTCCGCGAGCCCGCCCACGAAATTCACCGGCGCTTGGGCGATGACGTGAACCTTAGCGAGGCAGGACTTTCCCGCATCGTCGCCGAAGTAGATGGCCTGCAGGTCTCCGGCGATCGCATGACCTGCGCCCGCCACGCGACCAATACCCTCTTCAACGCCATGCGAGGCGGCGCTCCTCTGCATGGAGGCCGCTTCAAGCGCGCGGAATTTTGCCGCTTCGTCCGCGAACGGAACCAGATTCTCTGGCACGCCCACCGGCACGTCGTTGAAAAGCTGCCCGAGCAACTGACGGTCCGCGAGCTGATTACCGCAATGAGCGCGTCGCGAGTGCCCGACCTGCTGCGTCTGGCCTATGAATATCTTCCGCTGACGTTCAGTCGCCGCCATGGCGATCCCAGCCGGCCCTGGAATCGCTTCGCCATCCGCATGCGGGATGACGCCGGCAATCCCTGCGTCGGCTACGAAGGCAATTGGCGCGATATTTTCCAGAACTGGGAAGCGCTTGGCCTTGCCTATCCCGATCTGTTCGAGTGCTTTATCGCCAAGTTTCTCAGCGCTTCCACCGTCGATGGGTTCAATCCCTACCGCGTGACCTCCGGGGGCATCGACTGGGAAATTCCGGACCCGGGGGATCCGTGGAGCCACATCGGCTACTGGGGCGATCACCAAATCATCTATCTCCTTCGCCTGCTGGAGTGGTCCGTCAATTTCCACCCGCAGCGGCTCCAGGAAATGATAACGCAGCCGATTTTCAGCTATGCCAACGTTCCTTACCGGCTGGATTCCTATCGCGCGATGGCCCGCAACCCGCGGCAGACGATTCGCCTCGACACCGCCGAAGCCGCCAAAATTGACAACCGCGTCAAGCTCATAGGCGCCGACGGCCGACTCCTTCTCGACGACAAGGGCAACGTCTACCTCGCCACGCTCCTGGAAAAACTGCTCGTTCCACTGCTTTCGAAGATGTGCAACCTCGTTCCCGGCGGTGGAATCTGGATGAACACCCAGCGCCCCGAATGGAACGACGCCAACAACGCCCTGGCGGGCGTGGGCCTTTCCGTCGTGACCCTTGCCCATGTCCGGCGGTATATCGCGTTCCTTCTGGAACTTCTGCGCCCGATGCGGTCGCAGGCCGTGGACGTTTCTTCCGAGGTCATCGCCTGGGCCGAGCAAGTGTTCGTGGCGCTTTCCAGCCATTCCGAGACGCTGGACCAATCGACGGTCTCCCCGGAAAACCGCCGCGCCTTCATGGACGATCTCGGCGAAACATTCGAGGATTACCGCCACGGCGTCTATGCCCGCGGTTTTTCCGGCAAACGCTCCGCCGGCGTCGATCAGATCCTGGACCTCCTTGAACTGGCCCTGCGCTACGCCGATCACTCCCTCGCCGCCAACTGGCGATCTGACGGGCTGGCCCATTCCTACAACATT
Source organism: Tepidisphaeraceae bacterium (assembly GCA_050010915.1). GTDB lineage: Bacteria > Planctomycetota > Phycisphaerae > Tepidisphaerales > Tepidisphaeraceae > PALSA-1353. The sequence goes on from JBEKKC010000121.1 coordinate 3,515, forward strand.
CTCGACCTCGGCAGTGGGGATCGCATTGCCTACGTGCGCCGGCTCGACGAAATGCTCGAAGGACAAGTTGCCTTTCTCTCCTCCGGAATGCTCGGCCCCGCCGAGGCACTGTCGCTGTGCTCCTCGTTGTTCAACAGCCGGCTGTATCGCAAAGACCAGCAGAGCTTCATGCTCTACCCGATCCGCGAGCTTACGGGCTTCCTGCAGCGCAACGTTGTTTCGCCCGACGCGGTGCGGGCCAGCCCGCTCTTGACCGCCCTGGTCGAAAGCGGCGACCGATCCATCGTCGCGCGTGACGCCGACGGCATTTACCGCTTCAGCGGGCATTTCCGAAACCGGACCGACGTTCAGCACGCGCTGTCGAGGCTCGAAGCCGATCACCGCTGGGAACATCTCGTGGTCGCGCAGACAGGCAATGTCCTGAAGCTTTTTGACGATGTCTTCGGCCACGAACGCTTCAATGGGCGCTCCGAGCGCATGTATGCGTACGAAGGCATCGGCTGCATTTACTGGCACATGGTTTCCAAGCTGCTGCTGGCGGCGCAGGAGTGCTTCTGGATCGGCGTCGACGCCGGTACCGCGCCTCGCGAAATCGCCGCCCTCGCGCAGTGCTACTACGACATCCGCGCCGGCCTTGGGCTGGGGAAGACCGCAGCCGAATATGGGGCCTTCCCCACCGATCCTTATTCACACACTCCGCTGGCGCGTGGCGCGAGGCAGCCGGGTATGACCGGTCGTGTAAAGGAAGAAATCATCACCCGCCTGGGAGAGTGGGGACTGCGCATCCGCGCCGGTCAGATCTGCTTCGACCCCCGCTTATTGCGTCTCTGCGAGCTTCTCTCCGAACCCGCCAATTTCTCCTGGGTCGCGGTGGATGGCTCGCGGCAGTCGATTAACCTTATGCCCGGCATGGCCGCTTTCACCTTCGCGCAGGTGCCAATCGTCTATTCCGCGGGCGCATCCGATCAAGCCGTCATTACCATCACCCAGGCGGAGGGCCGCACCCGGACCGTGCACGGCTCTTGCCTGGCAAAAGAAGACTCCGCCCAAATCTTCTCGCGCACTGGCGCGATTGCTCGTCTTGGCTTTGAATTTCCCGCCAAGCTTCTCCGCGCGGACCCGTGATCGCCGAGCCGCCGCGTGTGATCATGCCGCCCCCATCCGGTGCGATTTCCGATAAGCCGTCGGCGTTGCGTTCATCTGGTCGTGGAATACGGTCGTGAAGCGCACGTGGCTGTTGAAGCCGGACTGCTCTGCCACTTGTTCAATGCTCAAGCCGGTCTCGCGCAGCAGTCTTGCCGCGCGGTCCAACCTCACCCGGCGAATGTCGTCGAGCAAGCTCCGCCGCATCGCTTTCTTAAATCGCCGCTCCAGATTCCGACGGCTCATCGCCACCTCCAAGAGCACGTCCTCGACGCCGATGGGCTGCGAGGCGTGCTCCCGAATGTACCGCGCCGCCTCCGCCACCGATGGATCTTCGATATTCAGCACGTCGGTCGAATGGCGGGTAATCACGCCGGCCGGCGGAATTTCCACGAGCTCCTTCGCCACTTTCTTTCCCCGCATGATCGTTTCCAGCAGCTTCGCCGCCTCGAAGCCCAGCCGCTCGGCGCCCAGGTCGATGCTGGACAGCACCGGCCGAACCATCTTGACCAGGAGAAGATCGTTATCCACGCCCAGTACCGCGATCTCCTCCGGCACGGCGATGCCATTCTCGCGGCACACGTCGATCGTGTGCCAGGCGTAGCGGTCGTTCGCCGCCAGAACCGCGCACGGCCGCGGCAGGGAAAGAATCCACTCCTTGGAAACCTGGTTGGAGTCCGCGGTGTCGCTGAAGAAGACCTTCTCCGCCCGGCACCGCTTGACAAAGGCGTTGCGCCGCAGCAGCGACCACGACGCCGTCGGATGTCCGCAAAATCCAAACGCCCGGAATTGCCGCTCCCAGAAGTAGTCAAACGCGATGCGGCCCACGCCCGCGTCGTCGGGGAGCACGCTGGGCACGTGGAGCCGCATCAGCCGCTCCGCGGACATCGTCCGCGCGGCGTTCACCACCGGCACTTTTGCCCGGCGAAAGTTCTCCACGGTCGCCGGCGCGTGTACCATCGCGACGATCCCGTCCGCCTGCCGCCAGTCGGTTCGTTGGGAACTCAGCGAGTACATCGGCGGCATGAGGAATTCCCAGTCGTTCCGCAAGTTTGCATATTCCATCACCCCTTGCAGGATTCCCCGACCGTAGGACCCCGCGAATTCCAACATGATCGCAATCTTGATCATCTCCCGCTCCTGCCGCAAAACGTTTAATGTTTTGCGCAAAATAACATGGGCAAAAGGCATCCGCAAGCTTAAGCTTCTGTTTGTTCCGGGACCCCCGGTAACGGCGTGTCCCGGTGTCCTCACGTTCGTTCGTCGCGGAGCCCTTTCCAGCCTGGCAAGCTGGGAAACGGCGGAGGCAGATATGAATCGCCGTTACGGAAGTTTCAAGGGCTTTACGCTGGTCGAACTCCTTGTCGTTATCGGTATCATCGCACTACTTATCAGCGTGCTGCTACCCGCCCTCAGCAAGGCTCGCCAGCAGGCGAACCTGATCACCTGCCAGACCCATCTTCGCGAGATCGGTCAGGCCATCTCTATCTACGTCATTGATAACCAAGGAATACTTCCTTTCGGGCAATGGGATACAAATCCCGTGTACACGGATTGGAGCACCTTGCTCATGAATGATTTTAATGCCAGAAACGGAAATACATACTTCACCCAGGGAAATGGAGGCGCTATTGGCAACCGCGGTATCTTCCTCGATGTGGACACTGTCTCCGGCGGGGATGCTAACCTGCACTATTCGTGCCACCCCAGACTAATGCCCTATCTCGATTTGGGAGATCCAGCCCAAGGGAGAGTCCCGCCTAACTTTACTTTCGCAGCACTGCCGCCTCCCAAGCTCTCGCGTATCCAGCGGAATTCCGAAATGGTTCTCATTTTCTGCGGTGCGCAATGGCAGACTAACCCTAATCCGGTAATTAATAACGGTGCGCCAGACAACAACTGGTGGGGTGTTCAGGCGTGCGGCTGGGCTCTGGATAATTGGCGCATGGACGAACATTTAATTCCCGGCCCACCGGCCAACGTGAAGCCCGATTACCTGTTGGCTACCAATCCCAATAACGACAATGGCAATCCGGTTGAGATCAGTGCTAATGTTGACGTAGGTGCCAATCTTATATATGTTTACGGCTCCAACGGTTCCCCCCGTTTCCGTCATCTCAACAACACGGCCTGCAACTTCCTATTCGTTGACGGTCACGTTGAGTCGCATACGATCTCAAGCCATGTGGACTCGCTCGGCTATCTCACCTGCGATCTGCAGGGCAAAAATGTGAACGTGAACTATTAGGGCGGCACTCAGGTTCGATCAACTCTTTGTCCGCAAACTGCCGTTCAAATCCGGCCTAACTTGGTAACTCGGAACTCTCCTGCGCCACGGCGTATCCCCCCGTTTTTGCTCCGTTCTCGCTCACGTTTGTGTACCCGCGGCACCGTCGTTGAAATCGACGTTTTCGCGACATTCTTGCCATCTTCCGTTCAGCGTCACGTCTTGCCATGTTTGCGTCGGGTTGCCGCAATCCATTAAATAAATTACGCAAAACGGTATTGCGAATTGCGTCATCTCGGTTATTTTATGAGTCAGCACGCTCGGCGAGGGCTCGAGCGCGGGATTCGACTACTCAAATCGTCTGGAGGAGAAACAAAATGCGGTTCACACGATTTCAAGCTGTCATGCTCGGAGGCACCTTGGCTTCGGCGCTGACTTGCGGATTGATGACCTCGAGCGCATCAGCGAACCTGCTGACGGACCCGGGTTTTGAGTTGCAGACGGCGGCTCCCAATCCAAACCCGACAGGCATACCCGGCTGGGCGAACTTCGGTGGGGCGGCGTTCAGTACAACAGTCGCTCACACCGGCGATTGGTCGCTCTACACCCCCGATAACGGCGGTGGTTATAATGTTCCGGGAACCTATCAAGACTTCGCGGCCAGCCCAGGCGAGACGTTTACTTTTTCGGGCTGGGTGTACACCCCCAACGCGTTGGTGACGAACAGCAACGACTTTGCAATTTTGCAGTTGTCGTTCTTCTCAGGCTCTCCGCCAAATAACTACGCTGGAGGCACTCAAGAGGGAGGTGCGGACGGGGTAAATATTGGTACTCCAGCTGGCGGTGGCGGTGTGCCACTTCCCCAAGGCGTGTGGACGTTCGCCAGTGTTACAGGCGTTGCCCCCGCGGGTACGAACTCGATGGGCGCCTACATTTTAAACATCAATGCCGACGCGAACGCGGACTTCTACTTCGACGACATGAGTCTGAACGTTCCAGAACCGACCTCCCTGGGCTTGTTGGCCGTCGGGAGTTTGGCGTTCCTCCGTCGCAGGAGACGAGCCTGAAGATACCCTCCGATCCTTCCGGGACGTCGTTGCGACCATTCGGTCCGGTCTGAGCAGCACACTCGGACTGGACCGGCCTTTTTTTGCGTGAGTTCGCCACGGGTAGTCTCATGTTTAACGTCGACCGCGTTGTTGTTCTGGCGGCGTTCCTGCTTTTTCCCTCATTGAATTGTTTTAATCCGGCGCCGGCGCGGGCAGCCGCTTCGGATGTGCAACTGCGCTCGACGGAGCAGGGATGGAGCCTTTTTCGCGACGGCCGGCCATTTTTCGTGCAAGGCGCCGGCGGCGATGCATCCCGCGAAATGCTGAAACAGTGCGGGGGAAATTCCTTCCGCCTCTGGGGAGCCGATGGAATTGACCAGCAACTCGATGAGGCCAATCGGCTCGGGCTGGCGGTGACCGTCGGGATCTGGCTTGAACACGCCGGCGGCCCCAAGCATTTTGATTATAACAATCCGAAGATGGTCGCCCACCAGCTCGAGCTGGTTCGTGACGCCATCCAGCGTTACAAAGACAATCCCGCCGTCCTGGTCTGGGGTCTGGGCAATGAGATGGAGGGGTACAAAAATGGAGACGATCCCGCCGTCTGGCACGCGGTGCAGGATGCGGCCGCACTCGCTCATAAACTCGATCCACGCCATCCAACAATGACGGTGATCGCGGAGATCGGCGGCAAGCGCGTGGAATCCATCAACCGGAATTGTCCTGACATCGATATCATCGGGATCAACACGTACGCGGGGGGTCCGTCGGTGGCGGCCCGATATCGCGCGCTTGGCGGATTCAAGCCGTTCATCGTGACGGAATTTGGACCGGCGGGCACATGGGAAGTTGGTTCCAACGGCTGGGGCGCACCCATCGAGGCGACGAGCACGGCGAAGGCCGATGCCTATCGGGCGACGTACGAAAAAACCGTATTGGCCGAGCGGGGAAAACTCTGCCTGGGTTCTTACGCTTTTCTGTGGGGAAACAAACAGGAAGCGACGGCGACCTGGTTTGGAATGTTCCTGCCGGATGGTTCCCGGCTGGAGTCCGTCGATGCGATGACAGAGTTGTGGACTGGCCACGCGCCCGAAAGTGGGTGTCCACGCATTCAGCCGGTGGTACTGGATCGAAATGATGTCGATCCAGGCGAAACGATTCACGCCACTTTGGGTGTGACCGATCCGGCAAATAATCCGCTCACCGCGAAATGGGTGCTCACCCGTGACCAGGCCGCGTACCAGACGGCCGGCGCATTTCAGGCTTCTCCAAAAACGTATACTGACGCGGTTGTTTCCTCGGATATTCACGGCGCGCAGATTCACATGCCCGCCGATGTAGGTCCCTACTGGCTCTATGCTTATGTTTACGACGGCAAAGGCGGCGCGGCGACGTCCGTGGTTCCCGTGCGCGTCCACGCGAATTCGGCCCAAACGACCGCACAACCTGCGGACGCACCTGGACAAGCGGTGCAGTTGCCGTTTGTGATCTACGGCAGCGCGGTTCGCAATCCCCCTTATACCCCCTCGGGCTGGATGGGCGATGCGGCATCGATTGCTCTGGATGAACGCTCCGCCACGAATCCTCATTCCGGCCAGGCCTGTATGAAGTGCCAATTCAAGTCCCCCGCCGGATTTGGCGGAATCGCATGGCAAAATCCACCAAATGATTGGGGCGATCAAAAAGGTGGCTATAACATCACTGGAGCGTCCAAACTTACTTTCTGGGCACGCGGAGAAGAGGGGGGTGAAGACGTCACCTTCAAGCTCGGCATCCTCGGAGCGGACAAAAAATATTCCGATTCCGATCATGCCGAGCTTCCCGACGCCCTACTTACCAAGGAATGGAAGCAATACACGATCGATCTTTCCGGCAAGAATCTCGCCTGCATCAAGACGGGATTTGTGTGGGTGCTTGCCGCCAATGGCAAGCCCGTGACGTTCTACCTCGACGACATTCAGTACGAGTGAAATTATGTCATTGAACCGCGCCCCCAATTCGTTCCGGAGCAAGCGCAAAAAAGCGGCACGCAATAAAGAGGCTTTTCGATTGGACGCGCTCGAGCCGCGATTGCTCTTAAGTGCGTACGTCTTCGACACCCAATTCACCGGCACGGTTGGCTCCGGCCCTCCATCCGCGTGGGGACCTGAGAACGCCACCGATCCCAACAACAGCCTGGTCCACTACACCAACACCACTGCCGCCAACGCGACGCAAGACAATCCCGTCACCATGGAGATCGTCAACGACGCGCAATCGGACGACGGCCAGGCGCTGGCGATGACACTCGAGCCCGCGCCAAACGGCACCGGCGATTACGTCTCCTCCGAAATCGCCACCCAATTCGATCCCTCCGGCGCGGGCAACAGCCTTGAATATGGAGAAATCTCCGCCCGCATCCGCATCCCCGGCGGCAGCAACAGCAACGCCATCTGGCCCGCATTCTGGCTGCTCGGCGATAACATTACGTCCGTTGGCTGGCCCGCCTGCGGCGAAATCGACGTCATGGAAAACGATGGCGCGCACCCTACAACGATCGATTCCACGTTACACGGCCCTGCCTCCGGCGGCGGGGATTACAACGGCGGAGACGGCGTCGGGTCGTCATACACCCTGCCCGGCGGCGCTGATTATTATTCCAGTTATCACATCTTCTCAGTCAACTGGGGACCCAACTCCATCACCTTTTCCGTCGATGGCGACGCATTCGTTACACTCACTCCCGCAAGTCTTCCCGCAGGCGCAACCTGGCCGTTCAATGGCCATCCGTTCTACATCATCCTCGACGTCTGCGAGGGCGGCGGCTTTGCCCCTGGAACAATCACCAGCCCACAAACCATGTACGTTGATTGGGTCCACGCCAGCGCCTTCAACGCCGCCGCCGCTCCAGCGCTATCCGACCAGGACATCGGTTCGCCCGCGAAGGCCGGCTCGGGGTACTTCGACGGCATCACCAACACCGTCAATGGCGGCGGCACCGGCATCGGCGGCACTTCCGATCAATTCAATTTCGACAGCCAGCTTCTCTCCGGCAACTTTACGCTCGTCACTTCCGTCGATTGGATCGATGACACGGCGAAATATGCCAAGGGCGGCTTAATGGTTCGCAACGGCACTGGCGCCAACGCCGCCTACGCCTTCATTCAAATGGAGCCGTACGGCGGCGGTCCGTCCGGAACGGGCGCCGCGGTCTTCGAATACCGAAGCTCCGCCGGCGCTTCCGCCATTACCGCGGGAACCGATTCCTCCGCCAATCTGGTCAACGGACCCGTCACGCTCGAGCTGGTGCGAAGCGGCAATGCCTTCACCGCCTACGATTCCACCAACGGCGGAAGCACCTGGAACCAGATCGGGTCGAGCGTCACTATCGCCATGAACAGCACCGTCGATGTCGGTCTGGCCGCCACGGCCGACGCCGGTTCCAGCCTCAGCACCGATACCTTCACAAACCTCGGCATCCTCCCCGGCAGGTTCATCGACACGAACATCGGCGCTCCCAACCGCGTCGGCGACGCCGCCGCCACCAACAACTCTTCGATCCTGAACATCGGCGGCGGTGGGGCGGGCATCACCGGAACCTCCGATCAATTCAACTTTGCCGGCCAATCGCTCACCGGCAGCGGCAGCGTCATTGCGGACGTCCTTTCAATGACCAGCACCACGAGCCTCGCCGCCGCCGGGATCATGTTCCGCAACGACACGACTGCGGGCGCGGCCTTCGCCATGATTGCCGAAACCACCGCCGGCGGACTCACCTTCGAATGGCGGCCCTCCGCCGGCGCAAGCGCCCAGAGCGTTTCCCTCGCCGCCGTGAACGCTCCCTGGATCGAGCTCCTCCGCACTGGAAATTCCTTCTCGGCGTATTATTCTTCCAACGACTCGCAATGGACCCAGATCGGCAGCGCCGAGACTATCACGATTGGCAGCACCGCCCTCGTCGGCGCGGCCGTCACCGCCGGCGACAATGGCGGCGCGATCAACGTCGCCACCTTCAGCCTCCTCTCCGTCGCCAACGCCGCCGCCACACTTATCTATATGACGCCTCCCGCCGACACGACCGCCGGCGACCCCTTCCCAAGCACGATCACCGTGGCGGTCGAAGATTCCAGCGGCAACCTTGTACAAAGCGATGATTCCAATGTGACGATATCCGTGGGGAGCGGGTCGGCGACGCTGCAGGGAACGCTCACGGCCACGGCGAAGAACGGCATTGCCACCTTCAGCAATCTCGCCACTGCCTCGCCCGGCTCGGCGACGCTCCTCGCTTCCGATGGCAATCTCTCAGGCGCAACGTCTTCCTCGATCACCGTCGCCAACCCACCCGGCATTTCGCCCGCCGTGGGTGCAACCTATTCCATCACCGGATACCCCGGCTCCGAGACGCTGGATGTATCAGCGGGAACCCTAACTCTCACACAAGATCTTTCCACCCAATTCTCCAATTACGCGCTACAAGTTGAAAACGGCGCGAGCGTGGTTCTGGCGAGTGATCAGCACATTGGAGCCTTGCAACTGGTCGGGAGCGGAAGCCTCGACATGAGCAATTACACCATGTTCATCAACTACGGCTCGAATCCCGACCCCATCTCCGCCATCGCCGGGCACATTAAGAGCGGCTACAACGGCGGCGCATGGAACGGCACGGGCATCATGTCCACGGCAGCACAAACGCCCACCAATGGCCTGTACTATGGTCTGGGCTACGCCGATGGGGCGGACGGCGTCGTCGCCGGTTTGTCATCCGGCCAGATCGAAGTGAAGTACACGCTGCTCGGCGACGCCAATCTGGACGGCCTGGTCAACGCTGCCGACTTCAATATCCTGGCGGCGAACTTCAACCAGAGCATCACCGGCTGGGACCAGGGCGATTTCAACTATGACGGCCTGGTGAACGCGGCCGACTTCAACGAACTGGCGGCAAATTTCAACCAGGGTGCCAGTGGAGCATCCGTGGCATCGTCGGCCGCAGTCCTGCCCGCGCCCGCCATCTCCGTCGTCGTTTCGGCAAGTCCCTCGGTCGCAGCCGTCACCACTGAGTCAACCGCCGCAGCGCCAATAGCACCGAAGTCCCAGCCAGTCAGCGTTTCCAAGGCAGCCAGCGGTACAAAGAACTGGACACCGGCTCGCCCCTTGAGCGTTCATGCGGCTGCCGTTGTCACGATCCCGTCCGCAGGCTCCGCCGCGACTCCGCAGAATATCAATAAGGACGCCAAGTTTCTCGCGGATCGATGACGCCTTGTGAGTTCATTCCCGCCCACCGGCCGCTTTCGCCTCTTTCAACCGTTCGCGGCGCTAGCGCCCACAACGGTCCTCGAGGAAGAACCTTGCATTGGCGATTCAGCAATTCTTATGACCAATCCTGTGTCGAAACCTGTGTCGGAAACAGGCCGAGCTCGGGCCGAGTTGGCCCAATCCCCTCAATTCTCAAAGAACCAGACCGTTTATGGGGCGAAGGCGAACAGAGCTACGGCGAGAGCAATGGATTTCGCATCCATGGGTCGCCGGGAGGAGCGCAAGGACGGCAAATGTCGATTATCCCCTGGAAAACGCGCGTTCAAATGTAATGGGCAGAGCCGGAATTGAACCGGCGACACATGGATTTTCAGTCACTTGGAAACACTGGTTTTCCAGTCTAAAACGCTACTTTCAAGTCACACTCTACCCTCATTTGGAACGTACTGGAAGGGGTGCGGTTGTTCTGCGGTTGTTCTGCCATTCG
>JBEKKC010000122.1:0-13632 GCA_050010915.1 Tepidisphaeraceae bacterium
AGAACAATCCGTTCTGCGGCGTCGACCGTGATAACATCTACACGCGCGGTGGAGTCACCTGGGGCGACACCACCGGCGGCGATCTGGTCGCCTCGCCCTACACTTCCAACGACAGCGTGCTGCTGCCGACCGACGACAACTACTAAAAGTTGTTTTGTCGAGGAATCCCGCAGAGCAATAACCGGGGCCCGCCTTCATCGGCGGGCCCCTTTCTTTTTTTATTAGAATTCCCCGTTCCCTGAACGTAAGCTTCCTTTCATGGAAGACGTTCTTCCGCCACAAACCGAGCGAGGTTCCGGGTTCGAGCCGCCGCGGGTCCGGCAATTCACCGTCTTCCTCGAAAACCGGGTCGGCCGGCTCCAGAGCCTCCTCGGCGTTCTGGAATCGGCCGCGCACCCCATCCGCGCCCTGTCCATCGAGGAATCCGGCGATTCCGCCCTGGTCCGGATTATTTGCTCCGATGCCGACTCCGCCCGTCGCCTCCTGCGAGACGGTGGATTCCCCTTCGGCGAAATCGATCTCCTGGCCGTCCAGCTTCCCAGAAAAAAACCGCAACCGCTCATCGCCATCTGCTCCGTCCTTTTGTCCGCCGAAATCAACATCCATTACGTCTACCCATTTCTTCTCGGCCCCCACGGGCCGGCGCTGGCGCTTTACGTCGAGGATGCCGTCCTCGCCGAACAATTGCTCATCAAAAAGGGGTTCACCCTCATCGGCGAAAGCGATCTGAAACCCTAGAGCCCGGTTGCAGCCGCTTTTTCCTTCTTGCCGATAGGTACGGCTGCGTTGCCACTCGACCGGAGACCGAATTTTGGATGGCCCGATAAAATCCCACTTCTCGATCCACGGCCCGGCCGTTACGCTCATCAATTCCTGTCGCCAACTCGACGAGCAGATCGCCTTCTTCCTCGATCCGTTCGCGCTGAAACGTTCTTCGTCCGAGGCCGTGGAAATTCACGGCCAAATCCGGCCTTTCGATCTGGCCGAGGTCACCCGTTCGTTTTCCGCCGCCGCCGACAGCCGCCGTACCTGCGACGAACTCGTCGAAATCTATTCCCTCGCCGAACGCCACTGGATCGTCGACGAACGCTGGGGCGTCTGCGAGATCGATCTTCTCAGGCACCGCTGGCGAAGCTGGCTTCTTCCCCATCCCTTGCTCGACCCCGTTCCGCTCGTCGAGGCAGCCGTCTTGCAGCCCATGGCTCAGCTCCTTCGCCTACGCGCCGTCGAATTGGTTCCCGCAATTTCCATCGAGCGCGCCGGCTGGGGCGCGCTGGTTCTCGCCCCGTACCCCATCAGCGCCGAAATCGCCCGCATTGTCCGCGCCGGCTATCGCGTGATCGGCCAGCGCTGGACCGCCCTGGTGCGCCAGAACGGCCGCATCGCCCTTCGCCGCGTTCCCGGCGTCCTGGAATCTCCCGCCTCGCCCGGCAATTCCCTTTCCCGCCATACCGTCTGGATCGATCTGACCCGTGACAATCCCTGGGCCTCGGCCGACCTGGCCTGCTGCGATGCCGTGCTGGCCATTGCTCCAGGCCGGCGTTCCAACTCCCAGGGCCGCGTCGTGCCCATGGGCGAATCCCAGGCATTCCTGCGCCATGCCTGGCCGCTCCGGCAACTGCCCCTCGATCGCCCTCGCCTGCATCCCGCCGTCACCCTCGCCGGCCAGTGCATCTGCCTCAGCCTCCAGTTATCCCGCCACGAGGATGAATTTCTCCAACTGCTCGAATTCGCCCGCAAACGATCCGCCTCAAGGGTACAAGTCTCTATCAGCAGGTCGCTGCGGCGAACCATTGTCCCCGCGGCGGGGAAAGCGGGATAGCAGGGACAAACGCGAAATTCGAAATTCGAAACTCGAATCAAATTCGAATGACCAAAATTCGAAACAAGAATTCTTCGTCATTCGAATTTGGAATTTGATTCGAATTTCGAGTTTCGAGTTTTCCCCTATTCCCCATCCACCCTCTGATATCGAAACGCCGCCCGATACATCCCCGCCACCTCTTGGCTCTTCACCACCATCGGCCGATACTTTTCATTGCGCGGCTGAAGCCGCACCACCGGCGATTCCCCGTCCGTCTCGAAAAAAATCCGCTTGAAAGTCGTCTGGCCATCCGCAAACCGCACGAAGCAATCGTCCCCATTTCTCGCCGCCAACGACGGCGCGAAGATCACGATGTCCCCCTCCCGATACTTCGGCGTCATGCTGTCGCCATGCACCCGCGCCGCAAACGCGTCCTTGTCCGAAATCTCCGGGCAACCCACGTACTGATCCGCCACCCGCGTCGGATACGACAAATCCATAAAATCCTTCGGATACCCCGCCGACGCCCGATTGATCACGGGCACGGCATTCCCCATGATCCGCTCCGCCCCTTGGCCGCTTCGATCCACCAATTCCCGCAAAATCCCCGACAGATCATCCACTTCGCCCTCGACCAGCGGCGTCCCCCGGCCTTTCTTCCGTTCCAGCAGCTTTCCCAAAACCGCCCGCACGTCCTGCGGCGTTCTTTGCAGATGCGCCTGCGTCACCAACTCGCCAACCCCAAATCCCAGCGTTTGTTCCAATCTCCGAAGTTTCTCATCGCTCGGCGGATTCGGCACCCGCCCCGTTTCGATGAGCGACAGATACGGCTTGGAAATACTGACTCTTCCAGCCAGTTCATCCAACGTCAGCCCCAGCCGCCGCCGCTGCTTGCGAAGTTTTGCGCCGAGGGGTTCCATGTTTCCAAAACTCAGATATCGATAGCCCATCCTTTCAACAAAATCAATAAAATTATCTTACAAATACCTAACGACATGCCCGAAGAGGATTTGAGTTCATTGCTTCTTAAACAGACTTCGGCACGCGCGGATGCCCGTCGGATGGGTTTTGGTCATCAGGGTCGTTTGCCTCGCAAAGCAATCGAACCCAAATAGGCGGCGGCGCCGCCGAAAGACACGGGAACTACAAGAAAGATAAAGCTGCCATGCCACACGGCCACCATGATCGCACCAATCGCCGCAAGCCAGAAAGCGATCGCCACAATTCCTGCCACGAATCGGAGGATGACTACAATCGCCGATGGTCTAGGTTTTGGCGGCGGGGGCGTGGCGTAGTCGAGAACGTGTGGGTCTTTCATGAGTCGGCCACCGGTTGTTTCACGACGGCCCCTTCTCCTCAAGCTGAAACAGCTTCGGCCCGATCCGCTGATCCGCCCACTTCATCGACTTGTGCAGCACAAATCCGAACGCGCACAAAACCGCGATCAACGCTACCACCGTGATCAAATGCTTGGGCCGCCAATGGCGGATCGTCGATCCGTAGGCGATCAGCGCCAGCACCGCGGCTACGGTGACCACCGCGTCGTAGCTGGCTCTTTGCCAATACGGGCCGCCGAGGTGCAGCCACATGCCGAATTCGTCGAACGTCAGGCCAAGCCCGACGCCATAGGCCACCGCCGTCGCCCAGAGCCAGCGGCCGCTGGGGCGTCCGAACAGCGACACCGCGCCGCTGATGCTCAGCAGGAATATCCCGTAGTTCAGGTGATGGACGTGCGTGCCCTTCACGTGGAAAAATAATTCCGGCGGCAACTTCCCGGCCATGATGAAGATCACCAGAATCCGCGCGATCACGAACGTGAAGATAAACGCCGCCAGCACCAGCCTGGCCAGCCCGTTCCGCTGGTGGATCGCCGCTTGCCTCGCCGTCAATTCCATCGTGTCCTCAGTTTCCATTTCCGCCTCTATTCGTGTGGGGCAACGGCCGCTTTGATCGCCATTTCCGTTGCCGTTCCAAGCCGTCTCAGCCTCTCATTTTCGCCGCCGCGATCGTACAAATAGAATACGCGCCTTGGGTCGATGCGCGAATAGTATTCATACAGCGGACGATCGCGATCCCCCGGCTTGCCGATCGCCGAAACCTCCGCGTTCAGGTCGTGGGCGCGGATGACCGGCGCCTCGTCCGGCCAGACGACGCCGGCATTGAAGACCGGTTCCACCGACGGATTGTTGGTCACCTTCTTTCCCCCGATGCTCGCGTTCCAATTGTAATGAAACAGGACCACCGCCGGCGGCGAAACTCCGACAGCCAAATCCCTGTCGATCTGTTCCAGCTCCGGCGTCTCGAAATACTGGTCGTGTATGATGCGATCCAACTGTGGCAGGTTGGCCAGCGTCAGCCCGATCATCGCCAGCCCCATCATCGTGCGGATCATCGCCGCGCGCCGCGGGAACGTATCGCTCAGAAACCGAATCGGCAGGATGCACAGCAGGATCGTCGCCGGCATGACAACCACGACATAGTGCGGAAAAACTGCCCCGAACGCATAAGTTGCCAGAACGACGAGATACGCCGGCAGCACGCCCCAGACCGCCCATCTCCGCCGGTCCCAAAGCGCCAGGATCGACAGCGGCGTCGTCAGCCAGAAAAATGGGTCCGGCATCGCCAACGTCGACACCAAATCCCATTCGCCTTTCAGCGCCGCCCCGACGTTCCTCAGTTGGTGCCGCTCGATGGCGTCCTTGGCGTACAACTCGTAAAACAGTTGTTTTTCCGGCACGTTCGAGACGTGCGGGGGGGCCTGTCCCTCATGGAATCCAATGGCGCCGGGATAGTTGACGTCGGTGTAATAGGCGAACGGAGTTGTCAGCCAATGCCCCGTCACGTTTCGATTGACGAAAAGTTGAATCGCCAGAAACGGCAGCGCCGCCGCGATGACCCACGCCGCCGTCCTTCCCCAGGCGCGCCACGGTTTACCCCACAGGTGCATGGCCATCACGCTTCCCAGCACCAAGGCAAAGCAGAACGCATCGGCCGGCCGGGTGATGGCGGCCCATCCCGCCGCCGCCCCCAGCAGCACGAGCCATCGCCCCTTCTTTTCCCGTCGCCAATTCAGCGCCGCCCACGTCATTATTAATCCCAGCAAAAGCGTGGGGATCTGCGCCATCAGCATGATCGAAGTCATGCGGAACATCGCCAGGGAAAGGAGGATCAACACGGCCAGGATCGCCGAGGCTCCGTCGAGAATTTCCGCGACGATCAGATACAGCATCGCCGCGCACAATCCCGACGCCGCCAGCGGCGCCACGACGTACGGCAAATGCAGCAGCAGCGCCGGCACGTACATCATCGCCGCGCCGGGGAAATACATCGACGCGTAAACCGGCGTCACCAGCACGTAAAACGTGTCGAAAAAATCCGGGCAGGGAATCGCCGGCATCCAAAGCCGCCCGGACGCCAGCATCCGCATCTGGATCAGATAGCTGAATTCATCGTGGAATTTGGGGTGAATGGGGATTTTCTCGTATCGCTGCGTCGAGTACAGAAACAGGCTCGACCCGATCCAGATCGCCAGCGCGATCCATCGCCGCGCCCTCGGCGACGGGCGGCCGGCCGCATTCCACAGCCCGTTGAACGCCCAATTGATCGGCCGGACCAGCCCCGCGACGATCGCCGCCAAAATGATTAGCGGCTTATACTGATGCCCGTAGTTGCCCTTGCCCAACATCAGCCAGCATTCCACCCCAAGCAAAAGCAGCGGCAACGTCAGCCACGCGGCCGTTCGTTGGGGAAGCCACCCCAGCGTCGTTCCAGTTATCTCCAGCGTCAGCGGTTGGTTTTTTTCGGTTGCCATGATTTGCGGCCGGATTTTCGGCGATTGCTCGTCACTCATGCGACAATTGCCCGGTCGTACCCAGCCGGGTCAGCGGGCTATGCCCATTCCTGGCGGCCGTCCGGTCGTACAGGTACACGTCGCGATTTTGCCCGCGCCGAGCATAGTACCTGTAAATCCTGACATTCTCATTTTCGCCCAGATCGTTGGCGCGAACGATCGGCGCATCATCCGGCCACGCCACGTCGGCGTTGTAAACCGGCGCTGCATGGTAGCTGTCGGATTTCGGATCGAATTGAAACAATACCAGCGCGGGCCGGCGAGGCAGCGCCGCCAGGATTCGGTCGGCAATCCGCGCATCGTCGGAGCCCGTTCCCATCGGCGCGGCCACGGGGTTGCACTCCGGCATCGCCCGCACGGCCAGCAGGCCGATGGCCAGCAACATGAACGTGAGAATCGCTCCCCGTGCCCGGGGAAACGCGCGCTCCAGCGATTCCCAGCCCATGAGAATCAGGCAAATGACCGCGGGCACGATGGCCAGGGCGTAATGCCGCAGAAACACCGGATCCGCCGTGTAAATCACAAAAAAAAGCAGCATCGCCCCGACGATCGCCGCCCGCCGAATCTCTCCCAGCGACAACGCCGCCAGCGGGATCAAAATCACCAGCAGCGCATCGGGCATCGTCTGGCCGATGATTTCGTCCAGCCGCCCCGGATACCAGATTTCCCACAGGCTCATGCGCCAATGCTGTTCGTACGCCGGCAGAATCCATTGCTTGATGAGCGTCCGCTTGATCGGCAAATTTGTGGGCGGGACGTCGGCGGCGCTCACGTCGCGAAAGCTGAGAATCGGCGCCGGGTAATTCCGGTCGGTGTAATATCGCAGCGGCGTTTGGTCCCACCTTCCGGTGACCCCGAAGTTCTGCGCCAACTGAATCGCCAGGAACGGCGATGCCGCGATCCCGATCGCCCCCGCGGCTTTGAGAAGCTTCGCCGGCTCCGTGCGCATCTGAAATGCAATCGCAGTCCCGATCGCCAGAGCCGCGCAGAACATATCCGCCGGCCGCGTGATCGCCCCGTATCCCGCCGCCGCCCCCATCAGCCACAGCCAGCCCGCCGCCCGCGTCCTCCGCCAGCGCATCCAGGCCCACCAGCAGGCCAATTCCGCCACGAGCAGCGGCCCTTCGGATAGCGCCATCAACGACATGGACATGAACAGCGTCAAGCTGCCCAGAAGCAGCACGCCGACGATGGCCCGAACCGCACCGAACATTTCCTCCAGCACCAGATACAGCAGCGCCGCCGCCGCCGTCCCCGCCAGGATCGGCATGATCCAGTGCGCCCATCCCAGCCAGATTCCGGGCAGCAACATGATCGCCGTGCCCGGCGGATACATGCCCGCGTAAACCCGATCGACGATCAGATAAAACGAATCGAAAAAATCGCGGACGGAAGCCGGGTAGGGGGGCAGCCATAACCGGCCCCGCGCCAGCATGTGCGCCTGGATCACGTAAACGAATTCATCCTGGAATTTGAGATACAGATCGGTTCGAAACCGGCGGGCTTTGAGGAAAAGATGCGTTGCCACGGCCCCCGCGACGCCGGCGGCAACCGCCAAGGGCCATCGCTTCAGCCGCGCATCGACTCGATCGCAAGCCCGGGCGATCCGGTTGCTCAGCGGCCAGACCGCGGAGACGGCGAGAATCACCCCTAATCCGAGGAAAAGCCAACCGCCATCCGGTTTGGAATGCACCGCCGTGCAGCGAAGGCCGATCCCCGCCAGCAGCAGCGCGACCGCGGCGATTTGCCGATGCCATGTCCGCATCATTGAGAAACAGTCTCTTACAGCTTCGGGTTCGCGTTGCCGGCGATGAGTCCCAGGACCTCGGCGCGGCTAGCGGCATTCTCCTTGAAGATGCCCCGCAACGCGCTGGTCACCATCATGCTCCCCGGCTTTCGCGCTCCGCGAATCGTCATGCACATGTGTACCGCCTCGATCACGCACGCCGCCCCGATCGGCTTCAGCTCCTCCATCAGCGCATCGGCGATCTGCGTCGTCAGCCGTTCCTGCAACTGCGGCCGGCGCGCGTATCCCTCCACCAGCCGCGCCAGCTTGCTCAATCCCACGACCTTCCCATCCGGCAAATAGGCCACGTGCGCTCGGCCCGTGAACGGCAGCAAATGATGTTCGCACAGGGAATGGAATTCGATGTCCCTCAGCAGCACCACTTCGTCGTACCGCTGCGGGAAGACCGTCCGCAAATGGACCCGGGGGTTCTCGTGCAGCCCGGCGATCAATTCCGCGTAGGACCGCGCCACCCGCTCCGGGGTCTCCAACAGTCCCTCCCGAGCTGGATCTTCCCCCACGGCAATCAAAATCTCCCGCACCGCCCGCTCGATCCGCGGCAGATCGACTCCGCCGGAAGATTTCGCATTATTTTGTCGTCTTGCCATGAAAGGCGATTATAGACGCCTTACCGCGATTCCCGAAAGCCGGGGGATGTTCATCCCCCGGGCCTGCCGCGCCGCTCTAACCAAAGCGCTAAAACATCGAACAATTTCTACCACTCCCTCATTTGCCAGCCGCCTCGCTTCGCCTTAACCTATTCCCCCCCTGTTCCATTCTGAACAGCCGGACGATTTATGCTTAGATCGAAGCTGCTGCATCCCGAAATCCTGGGAGGCTTGGCGTCAGCCGGCCATCTGGCCAAGGTGTTGATTGCCGACGGCAATTATCCCAGCAGCACCAAGCCCAATCCGCGGGCGAAAATCGTCTGGGCGAATTTCACCCCCGGCATCGTCGATGCCTGCACCGTTCTTCGCCTGATCTGCGGCCTGGTTCCCATCGAAACCGTCGAGGTCATGGCCCCGGCCCGCTCCGGATTGTACGCCATGGCCCACGATCCACCCATCTGGGAGGAATTCCGCAAAATCCTGCGCCAAGACGCCGGCTTCCGCGGCGATCTTGTCCAACTCCAAAAGCCTGAATTCAACCTTCAAGCCCAGACCGAAGACCTGGCATTGATCATCGCCACCGCCGAAACTCAGATTTACGCAAACATTCTTCTTACCATCGGAGTCGTTCAATAAACCTAGGAGTTTTACCACCATGCAAACCGAAAACCGACCGACGACCCTCGGAACCAAACCCAGCTTTGGATTTGGCGACCGCCTCGGTCTGGCCACTCCCGGCCACGCCGCGGCGCTCAAACGCTGCGGCTCGGGAATCCTTCCCATCTTTGCCCAGCAATCCATCCGCGAGATGACCCGCACCAATCGCACGCCCCAGCAGGTCATGGAGGATGCCCAGAACGGCCTGCGCCAGGCCGGCTATACCGGCATCCAGGGCGCCGATGCCGATCATCTCAAAATCCCCGCCGACGTCGATCGCACCGCCCAGGCTGGGTTTGTCTTCTTCACCATCGACCCATCCGGCGAAGTCGATGCCCACGCCGATGATTACAACCCCGACCAGCTTGCCGAGAAATTCAAGCCCATCGCCGGCGAGATTTCCTGGCTCGGCCAGTACGAAGGCAAAAAGATCAAGCTGGCGACGGGGACGGCGATCGATTTTTCCCCCGCCGTTTGCCGCCGCGCCGCCGTCAAGTACGGCAAGGCCATCGCCATGGCCGTTCAGTTGGCCAGGCACATCGAGAAAACCGCCAAAAAACTCAAGCAGCCCTTTGAAATCGAGTTGAGCGTGGACGAAACACCCAAGCCCACGACCCTCGCCGAGCATTACATCATCGCCGATCAGTGCGCCAAGTCCGGAATGAAGCTCGTCAGCCTCGCCCCGCGATTTATCGGCGATTTCGAGAAGGGCGTCGATTACAAGGGCGACGTCGCCGCCCTGGAAAAATCCCTCGCCGACCATGCCGCCATCGCCCGGCAACTCGGCCCTTACAAGCTCAGCCTCCACAGCGGATCGGACAAGCTCTCGATTTATCCGTCGTTGGCCCGCGCCACCGCGGGACTGTTCCACGTCAAGACCGCCGGCACCAGCTATCTTGAGGCCCTGCGCACCGTCGTTCGCGTCGATCCCAAACTCTTCCGCGAAGTCGTGAAACTTTCCCGCTCGCGCTACGACACCGACCGGGCCACCTATCACGTCTCGGCCACCCTGCAATCCGCCAAGCCGGCCGACGAAATCTCCGATGCCCGCGCCTTGGAGAAGGCGTATCTCGGCCTTTGGTCCGACGTTCCCGCCGGCAAAGGCCTGAGCGATCCCGGCCGACAGATCGTACACTGCACTTTCGGTTCCGTCCTCTGCGATCCAAAGCTCGGACCCCAGGTCAAGCAACTCGTCGCCGAGAATCAGGCGCTCTACACCAAGATTCTCGACGAGCATTTTGGGAAACATCTGGACGCGCTCAAGGCGGGAATGTGAAGAATGTCATTGGTCATTAGTCATTGGTCATTTGTCATTAGGATTCCGCTATGCTCACCATTCGCAACTCCAAAGACACCAAGTTCGATTTGATTAGTCTGGGCGAATGCATGATTCGCCTGTCGCCACCGGGGCACGGGCGGATTGAATTTGCCAATGTCCTGGAAGTCTGGGTCGGCGGCGGCGAATACAACGTCGCCTATGCCCTGGCCCGCCTGGGCCTGCGCACCGGGTTTGCCAGCCGGATCGTGGACAACCCCGTCGGCCGGATCGTCCTCAACCACGCCCGCAGCGTCGGCATGGACGTCAGCCACGTCGCCGTCACCAAGTACGACGGCGTCGGCCGCGCCGACCGCATTGGCCTGAATTTCACCGAAGTCGGCACCAGCGTCCGCGCCTCCGTCACCATGTACGACCGCGGACACTCCGCCGCCAGCAACCTCAAGCCAGGAACCATCGACTTCAAAAAAATCTTCAAGGAACAAGGCGCCCGCTGGCTCCACACCGGCGGAATCTTCACCGCCTTGTCCGACGGCTCCGCCGCCGTCTGCAAGGAGGCCATCCTCGCCGCCAAGGAATCCGGCACGGTCGTCAGCTACGATTTGAATTTCCGATCCAAGCTCTGGACCAGCCAAAAAGCCCAGCAGGTCACCAAGGAACTGGTCCCCCATCTCGATTGCATCATCGGCAACGAGGAGGATTTCCAGAAAGTCCTCGGCTTCGAGGTCGAAGGCGTCGACGAGCATCTCTCCGCCCTCGACACCTCCGCCTACAAGAAAATGGTCGAGAAAGTCGTGAAAACCTATCCCAACGTCAAAGTCGTCGGCACCACCCTCCGCGAAGTGAAGAGCGGCCTGATCAACAACTGGTCCGCCATCCTCTACGTTGACGGAAAATTCTACGAGAGCCGCCGATTCGACAACCTCGAGATCGAAGACCGCGTCGGCGGCGGAGACGGCTTTTCCAGCGGATTTGCCTACGGCTTCCTCACCGGCAAAAACCCGCAGGAATGCGTCGATCTGGGCGCCGCCCACGGCGCCCTGCTCCAATCCACCCGCGGCGACACCAGCCAGATCGACCTGGAAGAATTGAACCACGTATTCAAAGGCGGCAGCGCCAGGATTAAGCGATGACGGAATAACCCCCAAAGCGGGGGGCCAACAGATCGGAAAAAAACGTCGATTCGCCTCCATTAGCCCCCCGCTTTGCGGGGGTGTATTTCCGATCGACACCGAGCAAACCTGGTCCACTTTTTTAGGAGTGTAAAGTCCGTGAAAATCCTATTAACCACCACCAGTTTCCAGGACACCCCCGGCCCGCACCACGAGGCCCTGAAAAAATCCGGCTTCGAGATCGTCGCCGCCCGCGGTCCGCTCACCGAAACGCAAATGCTCAATCACGCCCGCGGCGGCTTCGACGGCTTTCTCAACGGCGACGACATCATCACCGCCAAGGTCATCGACGCCGCCCTCCCGCGCCTTCGCGTCATCGCCAAGTACGGCATCGGCCTCGATTCCATCGACGTCAAATATGCCACCGCCAAGAAAATCCCCGTCCTTTACACCCCCGGCGTGAATCACACCACCGTGGCCGAGCACTGCATCGGTCTGATGATCGCCCTGGCCAAGCATTTCTGGCCCCACCTTCGCTCGACCAAGAACGGCGAATGGAAGCGGATCACCGGCAACGAATTATTCGGCAAGACGATCGCCGTCCTCGGCGTCGGCCGGATCGGCAAGGAGGTCATCAAGCGCGCCGCCGCCTTCGATATGAAGTCGATTGGATACGACGTTTATTGGGACGAGAATTTCGCCAGGCAATACAACGTCCCGCGCGCCTCGACCGTTCTGGATGCCATCCGGGACGCCGACGTCGTTTCGCTCCACATGAATCTGGACGACAAAAACCGCGGCATGTTCAACAAGGATATGCTGTCGAAGATGAAAAAGGGCGCCTATCTGATCAACACCGCCCGCGGTGGCTTGGTCGTCGAGAAGGACATTGCCGAAGCCTGCAAGAGCGGCCACCTCGGCGGTTACGCCGCCGACGTATTGGACAAGGAGCCGCAAGTGCCCAATCATCCGTTCCGCGAGATCGACAATATAATCGTCACCCCGCACGTCGGCAGCCGCACCTTCGAGAGCGTCGAGCGCCAGGCCATGCGTGCGGTTATGAATCTGGTGAATTTTCTCAACGGCAACAAGGATTACATTCAGGCGAATCAATTTTAAGAAATTGCCGATTGCCAATTGCCGATTGGAAGACGAAATCATGGACGCGGACGAACTGCAGCGGCGGACGTTTGATTTTGCCATTCGCATAGTTCGTTTGGTTCGCGCAATGCCCAAAACGGTGGAAGGGCGGGCAATAGGCGGGCAATTAATTCGGTGCGGCACCTCGGTCGGCGCGAATTATCGCGCAAGTTGCAAAGCCAGGAGCCGCGCCGAATTCGTCGCAAAGATCGGAATCGTCGAAGAGGAGATCAATGAATCGGTTTATTGGTTACAACTGATCATCGCCAGCGCTGTCTTGCCCGGCCCGCGAATCGAGCCACTATTGAAGGAGGCCCGCGAGTTGGAAAATATCTTCGCCCGCTCTAGGATCACCGCAAGCCGCAATCGCGCCAATCGCATTTGATTTCAATCGGCAATTGGCAATCGGCAATACCTTTTTTACCGGAGAATTTCATGCCCCCACAACCATCCGTCGCCGACATCGGCCTCCTCGGCCTGGCCGTCATGGGCGAAAACCTCGCCCTCAACATCGCCGATCACGGCTTCAAAGTCGCCGTCTACAACCGCACCACCGCGATCATGAAGCGGTTCATCGCCCGCGAAAATCCCCCCGGCGGTCTGATCGGCTGTGAAACCGTCAAGGAACTCGTCGCCGCCGTCAAGAAGCCCCGCAAGTTCATCATCCTCGTCAAGGCCGGCGCCGCCGTCGACGCCGTCACCAAGGAACTCATCGACGCCGGCATCGAACAGGACGATATCGTCGTGGATTGCGGCAACTCCCTCTGGACCGACACCATCCGCCGCGAACGCGATTACGCCCAAAAATGCAAATTCTTCGGCTCCGGCGTCTCCGGCGGCGAACTGGGCGCCAGGTTCGGTCCGTCCATGATGCCCGGCGGCGATCCCGATTCCTGGAAACATCTCAAGCCCATCTGGGAAGCCGTCGCCGCCAAGGTCGATCCCAAGACCGGAAAGCCCATGGAAAATTACGCCCCCGGCAAACCCGTCGTCGGCGGCGTCCCCTGCACCGCCTACATCGGCCCCAACGGCGCCGGCCATTACGTCAAGATGGTTCACAACGGAATCGAATACATCGACATGCAACTCATCGGCGAAGCCTATTGGCTGCTGGTCAATCTCCTGGGCATGAGGCCGCCCGAGTTGTCCAAGGTCTTCGCCCAATGGAACCAGGGCGATCTGGATTCTTATCTCATCCAGATCACCGCCGACATCCTTCAGCAGAAAGACCCCGTTCATCCCGAGGGATATTTCGTCGATTACGTTCTCGACGCCGCCGGCCAGAAGGGCACCGGGAAATGGACCAGCACCAACGCCCTGGACATGGGCATTCCCGCCAACGCCATCGCCGAGGCCGTCTTCGCCCGATGCCTCTCCGCCTTGAAGGAGGAACGCGTCG
>JBEKKC010000123.1:0-15784 GCA_050010915.1 Tepidisphaeraceae bacterium
ACGACGGGGTGGACCTCCTTGCCGACCTGCTCGGCGACGGTCACGATCTTGGTGAGGAGATCGCGGTCGCCCTCGTCGATGCTGGTTTCCTGGGGCGTGATGCCGGCGGTTCGCGCCGGGAGGACCTTGCAGGTGACGACGACCACGTCGCGCTGATCGGTGTCGACTTCCTGGAGGATGCGCTGAAGGACGGGAAGGCTTCGGGGGCCGCGCGCGGCCACGAGGACGGGCTTGGGATGCTTCAGGCCGAGGGCTTCGATCGAAAGCCCGTCGGCGGAGCGTTCGTTGAATTGTTCCAGATGCTCGTGCTTTCCGCCGTGGCGGCGATGGGAGATTCGCTCGACGATGATGAACACCAGCAAGAACGTTACGGTAAATCCGACGCCCCAGATGGTCGCGGTTTCCTTGGTGAGGAGATTGATCAGCGCGGTGCTGAGTAGGATCAGGAAGACCGCGAAGATTCCAACGGGAAAATCGACGTGGCCTTGCCTGGTTTGCTTGCGCACGTTCAGCGGCACGCGGTATTGTCGGGGCGTTCGATCCTTAAGACGCAGGAAGGCCATGGACATGGTCATGAAGACGAACGACCAGATGACGCCGAAGGCGTAGGCCTCGCCGAGGGTATCCACGTCGCCGAAACTGGCGACGATGACGATCACCTGAAGGATGGCGATGAGATTGATCAGGCGGTGCGTCGTTCCGAATCGTTTGTGGGGATGCTGGAACCACGGGGTGAGGACGCCGTCTTCGGCCAGGCGGTTCAGGACGCCGTTGGAGCCGACCATGCTGGTATTGACGGCGCCGGCGAGGATGAAGAAGCCGACGATCACGACAAAACATTCCATGATGATTTTGAGCAGTCCGGGTCCGGCGAGGTATTGGACCAGTCCGTTGATGAGATTATCGCGGTATCCGCCATCGTCGCGCTGGACGTGATGCTGGGCGTCGAGGAGCACGGTTTGATCGGTCCTGTCGAGATGTTCTTCGCCCTTGTCGTCGGACCAGCGGGCGAGGCGGTAGCCCCAATCGTGCGGGTGATCGGCATCGTGCTCGCGGAGGTAATCGACTTCGACGTAATCGACGCCCTGGACTTTGGCGGGATGACCGTTGGCGACGACCATCGTCATGACGCGCTTGCCATCCGGGATGATGATGATGGCGAAGAAGCTGATCAGGCTGGTGAGGAGCATCGAATAAAGGAAGATGACGAAGCCGGCGCGGAGGAGGTTTTTGAGCTTGGGGGCCTCGATCTCGCGGTTGACCTGGGCGAGCGATTCCTCGCCGCTCATGGCCAGGAGCGTATGTCCGAAGGCGACGAGGATGCCGAGGGCGCCCAGGATGCGGGGGAAGTGTTCGAGCCAGCCCTTGGAGGATTCATTGCCGCCGATGCCGGAATCCGTGAAGACCGGATGGAGGGGCGGGGCATGGATCGCCAGGTGGCGGATGAAGATGGTGGAAATGCTCCAGCCGATGATGAGCACGCCCATGACGGTGGTGAGCTGCATAATTCGCAGGGCTTTGTCGCTGGATTCGTGGATTCCGACGATGTTGAGCCGCCAGAAGTATGCGGTGGTAAAGATGGCCAGGAGGACGACGGCACTGTTAATGAGGTGTTTGACCTCCTGGCCGGTGGGGTCGATGGGAGGATGTCCGAAATGGTGCAGGGCGAGATTGAGCATGTCGACGAAAAGGCCGACCATGTATTGCCCGGCGGAGACGGCGCTGATGGGTCCGGTGAGGATATAGTCGAACATGAGTGCGCTGACGGAAAGTTTGGCGAGCCCCCCGCCGATGGCGCCCTTGACGACGCGGTAGACGCCGCCGCGGGTGAACATGGTGCAGCTTTCAACGTAGACGGCGCGGACGGCGTAGCTGAAGAGCATGACGCCGAGGATGAACCATGGGGCGGCCTTGCCGATGGCCTGCTCGGAGATTCCGCCGATGTAATAGGCGGTGCTGGCGAGGTCGCACAAGACGATGGCGGCGGCGCGCCAGAAGCTGATAAAGGCCAGCGCGACGCTGCTGACCACTAGCACGTTGATGGTCCGGCGTGCGCCGGTTTCGGGAAGTTGGGCAATATCAAATCCGTCGCTGGTTGAAGGAAACTGGGCCATATTGTTGCATACTCCATCCGGCGCGCAGAGCGAATTACCAAATGCGCACCCAGGCAGACCGGCGCGAGTCCGTGCCGTGCGAAGCGAGCGAACTGAATCAAAGGGGGGAACGCTTCAAGTGGGTTGGCCTGAACGGCCGAACGTGCCCAAGCGTAAATTCCCTTTCAGGCGCCGGCGGAGTTAGCTGACGGGCTGGGCGTTGAGTTAGCTGACGGGCTGGGCGTTGAAAGTCGCCCTCGGCCATACAGGCCGATTCGCCCCTGCAAGATGAGGTTGGCCGTTGGAAAAAGGGGATGGCGGACATCCGAACCGCTCGGCGCCGCTGCCTGTTTCCGACCGACCGCTCCATCGAGCTGCGCGGGACACTCGCCCCGCGATGGGTTCCCCGCGCCTGGGGTTGCCTCCCAAGGCTTAGGCGGTTTTACGAAGGGGGGAGGATAAACCGTCGGCGGGGGTTGTCAAGGATGCGTCTTGCAAAGTGCAATGATTTACAAGAATCTTGCTTGGGCCGGGTTAGCAATGATTTGACCCAGTAATTGGAGGTTGAGCATTGATCGGTAAAGCTCGGTGCAAATTGAATGCAACGCTCAACACACAACACTCAACATCGAAGTAATGAAACCGTCAATTCTCGCACGCAGGCCGCGGGGATGCTCGCACAATGGAGCTTCTGGAGCAGCCTCCGAACGGGGCGGGCATGGCAACTGCGCGTGCCGGGCCGACGCCGGTTTGGTAGGATGGGGCCGTGGCTAATAGTCCATCGAAAGAATCGGGCAAGACGCTGCGCGTGGGAGTCATCGGGTGCGGGAGGATGGGCCGGCTGCATGCGCGGGTCTATTCGCAAATGGCGCAAGTCAAGTTGATGGGGGTGTTTGATGCTGTCGCGGATAGTGCGGCGGCCGTTGCGGACGAGTTTGGCGCGCCGGCGTACAAGACCCTGGAGGAGCTGCTGCCAAACGTGGATGCCGTCACCATTGCGGTGCCGACGAAGTTTCATTTGAGCATCGCCCAGGAATGCCTGACGCGAAGAATCGCGTGTTTGATCGAGAAGCCGTTGGCCAAGGACGTGGCCGAGGGACGGCGGATCGTGGAACTGGCGAGCCAGAACAAGACCACGGTGCAGGTGGGGCATATCGAGCGGTTCAATCCGGCGATCCGGGCCATGTCGCGGCTGAAGATCGAGCCGAGGTTCCTGGAAGTCACCCGCATCAGCCCGATGACCTTCCGCAGCATCGACGTAGGGGTGGTGCTGGACATGATGATCCACGACATCGACATCGTGCTGTGGCTGGCGAATTCAACGGTGTCCAGGGTCGAGGCGATCGGCGTGAGCGTGATCGGGGAAGTCGAGGACATCTGCAACGCGCGGCTGACGTTCGCCAACGGGTGCGTGGCGAACCTGACGGCCAGCCGATTGGCGATGCGGACCGACCGGCATTTGCGCGTGTTCAGCCCGGACGCATACGTGTCGATCGACTACCAGAAGCGGCACGGGATTGTGATCCGGCGCGGGGGGAACGTCGAGGCGGTGCGACAGGCCGTGGCCAGGATTCGCAGCGGGGAAATGGATGACATTTCACAATTGAATTACAAGGACCTGGTGCAAATGGAGGAGTTGTCGATCGACGACGTCGAGCCGCTGCGGGCGGAGCTGGACGCGTTCGTGGACGCGGTGACCAACGGATCCAAGCCGATCGTGACGGCCGAGGATGGATTGCACGCGGTGGAGGTGGCGACGCGGATCGTGCAGACCATTGGGCCGCCGACGCTGCCGTGAGGAATTTCGCGTTTTGGGGGTCTACTTTTTCGACCACTGGGGATAGTTCTGAAGGGCCATTTCGACGGCGGTGTCGATCATGCGCGGATCGGGCGGCTGAACGATGCCCGCCATTTCCAGCTTTCGTTCCTCCTCGTTGCGGCTTTGCTGGATCTTCAAGTCTGTCAGGCGCCTTTTGATCGCATTCTGCACCGCCATGTCGGCGAAGGATTTGGTTCCGCCATAATCGCGGCCGAGAACTTTGAAGATGAAAAAGGCGTCGTGGTCCTCGATCACGTCGCTGATCTGTCCGGGCGGGGTTTTCCAGACTTGGGCCTCGACCTGGGTGAGCAGCAGGCTGTTGGGCTTGACGACCATCTGACCGCCGTTGCCTTCGGCGCCGATGGAGCCGGGAAGATCGTTCTGGTCGCGGCCGTAGGCGGCGAAATCTTCGCCGGCAAGGGCGCGCTTGCGGATGTTGAGTAGCTTGGCCCTGGCGGCGGCGGGATCGCCGTTGAGCTTGTCGGGGTTGGCTTCGATCAGGATGATCGTGGCCTGCGTGGGGGTGGTGAATTCGTCGATGTGGGCGTTGTAATATCGCCGTTCGTCTTCGCCGGTGATGTCGATCTGGGGAAAGATTTTTTTAACCAAATAGAGCTGGTAAAGAAACCAGTAATATTTGTCCTGCTCCAGGTCCTGGAAATCCTCGCCGGATTCCTGGGCGCGAAGGCGTACCACCTGCTCGGCGCCGCCGGCCTCGGCGACCTGCTGCTGGCTCCATAGGCGCGTCAGCGATCGGGCCAACTGGATGTCCTTGGGATCGAGGGATTGCTCGGCGGCGGCGGCGGCCAACTCGTCGTTCCTGAGGTTGTTGATCGTTCGCTCGATCTCGACGCGGGCGGCAATCTCGAATTGCGCGATGTTCATCTCCTTGGCGAGCTTGCGGAGGGCGGGAGCCGACAGCCGCAGGACCTTGTCGGCGTATATCGGATGGCCGTTGACGACCATGACGACGCCGCCCAGCGTGGTGTATTCATCGGTGGCCAGGGAAGGCTGTGTGGCGGGATTGGTGGCTGCGCGGGCCAAGGCGGCAGAGGGCAAGGTCGCGGGCACGGGGGTGGAGATTGGGGGAAGATCGTGCGGATTGAAGACGATGTCGGACTCGGGGGCGTTGGCCGACGGAGCAGGGTTGGACGGCTGGGCATGGGCGTCGGGCAGGCGAAGGATTCCGGGCCGGTCCAACGGGGAAATCGGAGATGCGACGGGATTGCGCGGCGCGTAGAAATCCTGGGCCGAAACGGGCTGGGCCTTGTCCGAGGCGCAGGCGGCCAGAATGGCCGGCAATCCCGCGGCTAGAATGATGCGAAACATGATTCCCGCGGACCTGGGCATCCGTGACATTCTATCTCGCCGGACGCGTGGCGGCGACGCCGGCGTTTTGGATTTGCTGGTTCCACTGATCATCCGAATCAAGCTCGACCGCTCCGTTGGCTTTGGCCAACGCCCAGTCCCTGAAGCCGGGCGGAGCGTTTTTGCACCCAAGAACGTTGGCGAGCTTGATCGACTTGATGGATTGCCAATTGGCGATGCCGTCCAGGTTGGTATTTCGCAGATCGGCCTGGTCGAGGACAGCGTTGGCGAAATCGGCGCTGCGGAGGTCGGCGCCGTTGAGATCGGCATTGGTAAAATCGGCGGCGCTCAATCGGGCGTTGAGCAGGTCCGCGCCGCGGAGATTCGCGAAGACGAAGGAGGCCCACCGTAAATCCGCAGCCTGAAAATTCGCGCCGCGCATGTCGGCGGAGTTGAGAGTAGCGCGCTGAAGATTGGCGCCGGGGAGCTTCAGGTATTGCAGAAAGGCGTCGGTCAGATCGACGCCGACGAGAGCGACGCGATCGGCATTGAGATCCTGCAAGGCGTCGATTCTTCCGCCGCTGCCGCCCTTGCCCTGGGCGGTATTGATGACCTGCCAGGCCTGGAAATGCTTTTGCTCGCGGCGGTCGTGGGCGCCGGAAAAATAAAAGATCACGCCGACGAGAATGCTGAGGGTTCCACAGTATTCGAGGACTTCGAGCAAGGCCCATCGGCCGAGGGTCCATGCGGCCCATTCCGCGAGCCATTCAAACCAGAGAAACGGCAGGGCAAGGGGGTGCCGAACCCGGCCGCGATAATGCCGCCAGGATTCCGGGCGCTGAGGCTGTCTGAAGACATAAGGCATGACTAAACCCGCATCACATCGGGGTCCAGGCCCTGGTCGTGGCACCAGCGTTGGTATTCGAACGGGGAGATTTCGCTGGGCTTGATCTCGCTTCGGCCGCCCCAAAAGACGTTGGTGTACGAAACGGGGATGCCTTCGGCGGCGAGGTGCTCGTCGATGGCACTTTTGTGGGCGAGGAGCAAATCCTTATCGGAGCCGTGGGCGACGCCCATGATGTTGACGTGATTGAATTCCGGTCCGCCTTCGCGCCAATAGGCGTGGGTCATGACGTGGAACCGGCCGACCTGCCGGCCGGCGTCGATCTCGCGGCCGGCGGGGACGGCCCAATGGAATAGAGCGTTGAACCGGGTCACGCGCTGGCCATCAGACAGCGGCTTGACGTGCTCGAGGAAGGTGGAGAACCGGCCGATGACGCCGCGGCGATTCAAATCCTCGGCGACGCGGCAAAACTCGTCGAGCGAGACACCGGCCTGACGGGCGCGGCTGGCCCAGACGTCCCGGGAGATTTCCTCGGTGGTGAACTCGCGTTTGAGGGCGGTTAGCACGCGCCAATCGAGATCGCTCAATTCGACGATCCCGGTGTCGAGAACGTCGGCGGGCTGGTCGGCCTTGCTGCCTGGTTCGAGGCCGCGGCGGCGGACGTGGCCAACGCCAAGCACGAAGAGCCGCTTGGCCGGCATGAGCTTGAATTGCTCGGCGCCGGTGCGGGAACAGAGATGGCGGCAATGCTTCTCCATCGAGAAACCCTGCGGGACTTTGAGAGTGGTCCACAGCCGGTACTTGCTCCCGACAACCGCGGAATCGGTGCTGCGAATCACGACGTGGCCGGAAAATGGATCGTTCTGGAACATCCAGTCAAAAGCGGCGTTGAGCTGGTTCGGCCCAACCACCCAGGCGACCAGCGAGCCTTGGGCGAGATTGGTCGCCAGGAGGGTCTGGCGGACGCGGCGAATGACGCCGCCGCGGAGCATGGCGGCGATGCGTTCGATGACGAGGGCCGGCTCAAGGCCTGATTGCTTGGCGATCTGGCCGATGGGATCGCGGGAAAAGCCGGAGATTTGGTCCTCGGATACGGCCAGGATTTGGGCGTTGATCGGATCGTTGAGTGCGCTGGGTAGGATCGCGGTGCTCATCGGTGTGATTGGTCTCCGTTGGGGTCGGCACAATATACCGCCGATGACCCTGGCCGGGCATGCGGTAGTGGGTCAGTTCCGCATTTATAGACCCTGCGGCGAGCAAGCTCGCCCGCTACACTGGAAATTGACCCGATACGGGCGTTATGTAATCATAATCGTTTGCTAAAGTCACGCCGCCGAAAGTGACCCTGACGAGGAAACCAATGACCGAACCGACGCAGCAGCCGGAACCGTCCCCCGAAGAAATGCAGCCGTTTGTGATTACCATGCCGGACGATCCGGCGTCGGGGAAGGACTGGTATCTGTGGGCGGCGGTGCTGGGCTTGATCGCGTTGGTGGCGTTCTGGCCGGCGATCAACGGGACGTTTTTGTGGGATGACGACCAATACGTCACGCAGAACAGGGCGTTGCAGGACGCGTCGGGTTTGAAAGAGATTTGGAAGATTCCGCCGGGGACGATCCAGTATTATCCGCTGACGTTCACGGCGTTGTGGGTGGAGCATCAAATCTGGGGGAACAACTCGCTGGGTTATCGGGTGGTGAACCTGCTGACGCACGCGGGGGCGGCGGTGGTGCTTTGGCGGCTGCTGCGGCGGCTGTCGATCCCGGGCGCATGGGCGGCGGCGGCGATATGGGCCGTCCATCCGCTCCAGGCGGAATCCGTCTGCTGGATCAGCGAGTACAAGAACGTCCTGAGCGGGCTGCTGGCGATTGGATCGGCGCTGTTCTATCTTGAATTCGCGGGCCTGCGCGATCCCGATTCCAATCACCGCGTCTGGAACCTGCGGGAGGATTGGCAGGCGTATTTGATCAGCGTGGGGCTGTTCGTGCTGGCAATGCTGGCCAAGACCGCGGTTGTTTTTCTGCCGGTCGCGGTGCTGGCGGTGCTGTGGTGGAAACGGCGGCTTTCGGTTTGGCGGATCTTGGGCGCGGCGCCGATGCTGATCATCGGGGCGGCGCTGGCGATGGAAACAGCGCGGCTGGAGACCGATCCCAACGGCGCGGTCGGGGCGTCCGGGCCGGACTGGCAATTGAGCTTCGTCCAGCGGCTTTTGATCGCCGGAAGGGACGTGTGGTTCTACGTCGGCAAGCTGCTGTTGCCGATCCATCAATCGTTCGTGTATCCGCGGATCGTTCCCGACGCGGGGGATGTGGGGCAATGGGCGTACCTGATCGCGGCCGGGATCGTGCTGATTGTCCTGGCGGCGGGAGTCCGCGGGCTGGGTCGCGGGCCGCTGGCGGCGGTGATTTGCTATCTCAGCCTACTCTTCCCGGCGCTGGGTTTTTTTGACGTTTATCCGTTCCGGTTCTCGTTCGTCGCGGATCACTTTCAATATCTGGCGGGGATTGGGCTGATCGTTCTTTTCGTTTCCATTATCGCGCGGATTCTCGGCCCGCTTTGGAACCGGCGAGCGGCGCCGGGAGAGCAGACGCCGCCGGGGAGTTCGGCGGCGGTCGCGGCGCTGGTGTCGATGTTGCTCGTGGTGCTTGGGTCCACCGCGTGGATCCGCGCCGACGTTTTCACCGTCCCGTCACGGCTGTGGGAGGACGTGCTACAGGATGACAAGAACCCGCAGAGCTGGCTGGCGGCGCACAACCTGGCGAAGATCAGGCAATCCGAGGCGGGCGCGGCATTCGACGATGCCGACCGATTGTTCACCGGCGGAGACCCGGATTCCTCGGAGTTGTCGGCGAAGAATGCGCTGAGACTGCTGGACGATTCGGATCGGCTGCTGAAGCTGGTCTTGGAGAATCCCGCGACGCCGGACGACGTGCGCTACAAGGCGCACGATCAATGGGCCGAGAACGACATCACGCGCATGCGTTCGCCGGATTCGGATTCGAGCGTTATTCTGGAGCATGCGTCCAAGGAATTGAAGACGGCGCTGGAGTTCAGCGCCGCCGGCAAAGATCCGCTGCCGTATTACACGCTGGGAATCGTGGATTGGAATCGTGGGCAAGAGATTCACAAGCAACTTGCCAGCACGGCGCCGACGGGCCAGGCCCCGGCGACGACAAGGCCGAACACGGCTGGCGAGCAGCGGTTTGTCGATGTGTGCCTGGAGGCGCGCCTGGAGTTTGAGAAATCCGCCCAGCTTGCGGAGGCGGGGCTCAAATCACGGACGGTGGGTCCGGAGGCCGCGCGGGTGCTGCCGCTGGCGGTGTATCAGTGCGGGAACATCGACTGGGCGTTGGCGGAGTTTTCGCGGGAGCACCGCGACGTGAATTCGGAGAATAAATATAGCCGGGATGCGGCGACCGATTACGCGCGCACGGTGAGTCTGAATCCCGGGAACAAGGAGGCCCGATTCCGGCTGGCATTGTTGATGGAAACCGCCGGCGATCTGGTCGGGGCCAAGCAGCAGTTGATGATTATCCTGCGCGATCTGGACCATCGTTACGCCCCGGCTTACAACGAAATCGGACGGGTCATCCTGGCATCCAAGCCGACGGACATGGCCGACTTCGATGCGGCCGTCCAGTCGTTCAAGGATGCGTTCGAGATCGATCCGAGCCTGACCAGTGCACAGAAGAACCTGGAATTGGCGCTGCAGATGAAGGCGAGCATGAGACCGACGACGCGGAGCGCCACGCGGCCGGCGACGATGCCTTGATTTGGTCTTATTTGGGCATTTTCGGAAGGATTTACCGCGATGACGCGAAGAGCGCGAAGCTACGCGAAGAAATATCAATCTGGCTTCGCGCAACTTCGCTTCTTCGCGCCTTCGCGGTAATCTGCACTTGAGGCTTCCAAGTGCAAGAAAAGCCGGACGAAGAAAAGAGCGACGTTTCATTGGCCCGGGCCAAGCGATCGTCCCGGGAGGTGTGGCAATTTGCCGCGCTGATCGTGGTGACGGTTGCGGCGTATTATCCGGCTTTGCAAAACGGATTCGTCTGGGATGACGACCGGTACGTCGAGCAGAATTACCAGCTTCACACACTCAAGGGGCTGGAGCGAATCTGGCTGGAGCCGTTGAAGGCCGAGCCGCAGTATTATCCGCTGACGCATACGACGCTGTGGGTTGAATTTCATGTCTGGCGCCTGCGCGCCTTCGGATACCACCTGGACAACGTTCTGCTGCACGCGGCGGGAGCGGTGATGCTGTGGCGCATCCTGCGGCGGCTGAACGTGGCCGGGGCATGGGCGGCGGCTGTTGTTTTCGCGGTGCATTCGCTGCAAGTGGAATCCGTCGCCTGGACCACGGAGCGGAAAAACGTCCTCAGCGGTTTGTTTTATTTCCTTTCACTATGGGCATATCTGCAAACGAAATGGGGCCGGAGAATTTGCGACCGGCAAGAATGCGGCGGATTTGGAGCGGGATGGTACTTTCTGAGCCTGCTTTTCTTTACGGCGGCATTGCTGAGCAAATCGGTCACGGCCACGCTGCCGGCGGCGATTTTGGTCTTGTGCTGGTGGAAGCGGGGGAAAATCCGCGCCGGCGACGTGTGGCCGGTGACGCCGATGCTGACCGCGGGGGTGGCGATGGGATGCCTGACGGGATGGATGGAGAAGCACATGGTCGGCGCGATCGGGCCGGACTTCGATTTCCTCACTCCGCTGGATCGCCTCTGCATCGCCGGCCGGGCGTTTTGGTTTTATTTGATCAAGCTCGTCTGGCCGGGACACCTCAGCTTCATCTATCCGCATTGGCAGGTCGATCCGGCGCAGCGGCCGATGTGGATTCTGTATCCTTTGACGGCGATGGGCGTGTTGGTCGGATGCTGGCTGCTGCGGCATCGGATCGGCCGTGGGCCGGCGGCGTCGATGCTTTTCTTCGCCGGGACACTTGTGCCGGCGCTGGGGTTCGTCAACGTGTTTCCGATGCGGTATTCATACGTCGCGGATCATTTCCAATATCTGGCCTGCATTGGACCGATCACGCTGATTGCGGCCGGAATATCGCGACGAAAAGCCGGTTGGATGGCTTTGGCCGTGGTCATCGCGTCGCTGTGCATCGCCAGCAATCTTCGCAGCCGTGTTTTCGTCGACCGCCGGACGCTCTGGACAGATACTCTGGCTAAGAACCCTGATTCGCGGATGGTTCGCAATAATTACGCGGCCGCGCTGAGGGATGCGGGGGAACTCGAGGCGGCCAAGGCGCAGTATCGGGCGGCGATGCGGCTTGGGAATGATGCGGCGGACTGGGTGGGGCTGGGGCAGTGCTTCGCCATGCAGGGCGATTTTTCAACCGCGCGGGACATGTATCTGAAGGCCATCGACGCGACCCCGGTTTCCAGCGAGCCGGTCTTTCAACGGATGCTCGCCGGGCGGTACTTCCAATTGGGAACGGCGTATCAGGGATTGGCCGGCGAATATCTCGCCAAGGCCGAGGAAAGTTATCGGCGGGCGATCGATCTGTTTCCGGAATACGAGGACGCGCGAAAAAATCTGGCGGTGGTGTTCATCGATCAAAAGCGATACCCGGAAGCGATCGAGCAATGCCGGGCGATCTTGGAGCAGAATCCCGAATCAGTCAGCGGGCATACGAATCTGGGAACGGCCTATTACCAGCAGGGCCGGCTCGATCTGGCCCTGGAAGAATATCAACGCGTATTGGAACTGGAGCCTGAGAACGTCGGCGCGCTGGCCAGCGCGGGAGCGATCCTGGCCCAGCAGGGCCAGGTTGACGAGGGCATCGAGATGCTGCAAAAGGCGTTGAAGATCGACCCGAACAACGCGATGGCCCAACAGGATTTGCTGGCGGCAATGAATGAGCGGGCGAGAGCGCAGAGGTGACTCCACAATATCGCCAGCATTGTTGATGCCCCTGGCATCCTCACCCGACCGCTTCGTTCCATTCATCGGAATTCAACGGCCAAGGAAATTTAATCGGCCCGTCCATTGAAGAAAGCATCCCTGGGTTTTGGCCCAGGGCTGCCGAGTCGCGTTGGTCATACAGCGCAGAAGACTAGCCGTTCTTGTCGTCGTTCTTTGTTTTGCCCTTGGGCTGCTGTTGCGGCTTATTTGCCGGATGCTGGGGTTGCCCGTGTCCTGGCGGCTGATGGGCCGTCGGGGGGTGATTGATTCTCCCGTTGGGGCCACGGGTGAACGGCCTGACGTGGGACGGCGCCGGACGGAATTCGTGGCCCGGCCGCGCCAGTTCATGGTTAACGGCCCAGTGATCGCGCGCCATGCGCGGCGGCGGTCCCCAGCGGCCGTCGTGCGCCCAGGCACGATAATATGGGCGATGCCAATAGGGGTCGCGGCGCCACCCATAGGGGCCGCGGACCCAGCCGCCGCGCCAATCGCCCGCGTAGAAATAATGGTTGTCCCAATCGAACGTATTGACGAACCAGACTCCCGTCACGAACCTCGGGCCGAAGATGATCGGATAGGGTTGAACGTAAACGACGCTGGCGTCATAAACCGGAACATAGATGAAATCCGGGTCGGCCGGAAGAATGTAGATGATGGGGTCGCCCTCCACAACCACGTGCTGCTCCGGCGTGTCGTGGAGGTTTCCGGCTTCGTAGGCTTGGTTGCGCAGGTCCTGAACCGCGGCCATGACCGCGGGCTGTTGTTCGGCGACGGCCGATCCCAAGGATCGCGTCCAGTCGATGTCGTTGTTCATATAGTTCAAAACGGCGGGATAATGGACCAACGCTTTGACGGAAGGGTCCCAGGGCTGCTGATCAATCTGAAAGTTGTCGGGCGTGGGATTGTAGCTCAGCCATTGCGCGGCGGCCTGGATCTGATCGGGATACGTGGAGGCCGGCAAAACGACCGCCAGCAAAGGATCGGGATACAATGCGATCGGGGCGACCAGTTGTTCCATGTCTGCGTCGGCCGCCGGTGCGGCGGCCGGCGCGGGGACCGGCTCTTGCGCCGGCGGCGGTGCGGGAGGCGGGTAATAAGCCACTCCGGGCTGGCGGACCACAATGACACACCCACTCAGACTTGCCAGGGCGCCAATGCCCAACAGCATCATGCACATCCAGCCAAGATTGACGGGTCTGGAGTCAGCCCTCGTTTCGCACTTCATACGACGCTCCTTTCCAGTCCAAAATATAATGTATCGGCATGATCGGGCCAACGTGCGGAAATGACGTCGCCTTGTCACCCTAGACCCGCGCCACGCGGCGTCGTTAGCTGCCGGTCCTATTTTTCTGCAAACGATGTGGCAAACTGTCGCAGGGGGATCGCTACGTACCCATGACGCTAGATTCCACCGAAGCCGTTAGGTTGGCTGGTTTTCGATCACGAAATGGGCTGGACGAAATCGAGCAGGAGAGTTTTTCGGCCCGAGATGGGGAAATCCACAATTACGCGAGTGTGGGAGAGATCGACGATGCGGCCGATGCCGAAGGTGGGATGCTTTACCGACTGGCCGACGTGCAGGTCGGAATGTGTCGGCTCGGGGTAGTGGACCTCGGCGGGTTCGGGGGTGACGATCTTGAGCATGTCCCTGGGCATCTGGGCGAGGAATTGGCTGGTGGCGGTGGTGGTGGACTGGCCGCGGATCATGCGGCGGGCGGCTTTGGAGAAAATCAGGTGCTGCTGGGCGCGGGTGATGCCGACGAAACAGAGGCGGCGTTCTTCTTCCAGTTGGTCGGGGTCTTCCTTGGCGCGGGCATGGGGGAGGCAGCCTTCCTCGAGGCCGACGATGGCGACCACCGGGAATTCCAGGCCCTTGGCGGAGTGGAGGGTCATCAGGGTGACGGCGCCGCCGGAACCTTCCATGTGATCGGCGTCGCTGACGAGGCTGACCTGGGCAAGATACTCTTCAAGCGTGCCTTCGGGATTTTGTTTGTCATATTCGGCGGCGGCGGAAATCAACTCGGCGACGTTGGCAAGTTGGTCTTCGGCATCGGGGTCCTCCTTGCGAAGCATTAGTTCGATGCCGCTGCGCTGAAGGACTTGTTCCATGATTGAGCGGAGGTTGCGGATGACGCCGTCGCGGGAGACTTGGAAGGATTCGATAATCGCGACGAATTTGGCGACGGAGCTCTTGGCGCGGGTGGAAAGGCCGGGGATTTGGCCGGCTTCGTGCATGGTTTGCCAGAGGGTTTGGCCGGCGCCGACGGCGTGGGCCTGCATGAGTTTGACGCTGGCGTCGCCGATGCCGCGGGTGGGAACGTTCACGATGCGCGTGAGGCTGACCTCGTCGGCGGGGTTGGCGATCAGGCGCAGATAGGCCAGGACGTCCTTGATTTCCTTGCGGTTGTAGAATTCCACGCCGCGGGCGATCTGGTAGGGAATCCGCATTCGCCGCAGGGCGTCTTCCATGACGCGGGACAGTGAATTCATGCGATAAAAAACGGCCATGCGGTTCCAATCGGTCCCCTGGTCGTGGAGGCGGGAAAATTCCTCGGCGACGGCCTTGGCTTCGTCGTGTTCGTCGCGGCAGAGCAATACCAGGGCCTTTTCGCCGGCCTCGTTTTCCGTCCAGAGCCGCTTGTCCTTGCGGCGATGATTGTGGGCGATCAGGCGTTCGGCAATGGCAAGGATCACCTTGGTCGAGCGGTAATTCTGCTCGAGGCGGATGACGGTGGCGTCGCGATAGTCCTTTTCGAAATCGAGAATGTTGGCGATGTCGGCGCCGCGCCAGGCGTAAATGGATTGGTCGGGATCGCCGACAACGCAGATGTTGCGATGCTTCATCGCCAGGGCGTGAACCAGGACGTATTGGGCATGGTTGGTATCCTGGTATTCGTCGATGAGGATGTATTTGAAACGATCCTGAAGCTCGGCCAGGATCGCCGGATGCTGCTGCATGGCCCGTGCAGTGCGGAGGAGCAGGTCGTCGAAGTCGAGGGCATTGGCGGTCGAGAGAAGCTGCTGATATTTCCGAAAGACCTGGGCAACGAGTTGCGTGTAGCGGTCGAAGGCGGATTGGGCATATTGGTCGGCGTCGATGAGACGGTT
Organism: Tepidisphaeraceae bacterium; assembly: GCA_050010915.1. GTDB lineage: Bacteria > Planctomycetota > Phycisphaerae > Tepidisphaerales > Tepidisphaeraceae > PALSA-1353. The sequence goes on from JBEKKC010000123.1 coordinate 15,089, forward strand.
CTTGGCGTTGCTGATGGTTCCGTGGATCATCCCCGGCGTGGCATTGCCCAGCGGGATGTCCAGCGCTTTGATCGCGTCCTTGATAACCTTGGATTGATCCGAGGCATCGTAAACGCTGAAGTTGGGGGCAAGGCCGATGGCCGAGGCGTAATGCTTGAGAATCCGCAGGCACAGTGAATGGAAGGTGCAGATGATGGGCCAGGGCTGATCGAGCCGGCCCCAATCGCGGATGGGTTTGGGAGAGGCGTCGGAAATGCGCTGTTTCATCTCGCCGGCGGCCTTGTTGGTAAACGTGATGGCCAGGATGGATCGCGGGTCGATGCCGAGGCTCATGAGATAACCGACGCGGCGGGTAATGACGCGGGTCTTTCCGCTGCCGGCGGCGGCGACGATCAGAAGCGGGCCATCGACGTGGGTGACGGCCCGGCGTTGAGGCTCGGTGAGGCCGTCGAGCAGGGAATCGGTTGGAGCGGGGGTTTCGGGCACCGAAGAACTATAGCCCGGTGGGGGGGGCGAAAAAAGGAGAGGGGTCATTGGTCATTTGTCATTTGTCATTCGGATTTGATTCGTCATTCGGATTTCCCTAGTGGCCTATTCCGATTGAACGGCCGGAAATGTGATCCATTCGTGTAAAGGCCATACATGGTCGGCCAAGCCCGCCGACATGGCGGGCGTTCGTTGGCGTCCCAGGCGTTG
>JBEKKC010000124.1:0-13535 GCA_050010915.1 Tepidisphaeraceae bacterium
GACCAACGAATCGCCCAAGCCGTTCGTCTGGACCGCCAAGGCGACCGATATCCTCGAAAAAGTGAAGATCGCGCGAGAATCGCTTCATAAGTCTGTCACTGGCTGACGAGGTACACTAGACAGCAATCGTCGTGCCCGGTTGGGCATCGCGTTTGACATTCCCTATCCCGACTCCGCCCACCCATTTCTCGTTTGTGGGATATTTCCTTCCAGTCCATTCCAGTTTTTGAGAATCGCTCAGAAAAATCGGCAAGTCGCTTTCGAGAAACATCGCCATGCCATGGCACACCGTATGCCATCGGCATTTCGATATTTCGTGGGCCTTGCTCGAAAACCGTTGGTTCGAGCTCTTCCTTGGAGGACCGCTGCGGTGAATAGCCCGAACACGTCCGAGCTTCCCCACGCCGAGTCCCTTCCGCTCCCGCGCATCGAACCCGATCGTTGGCGGGCGATCCTCGGCGTATTGCGGCTATCCCGGCAACAGGCCAAAATCCTCGATTTGCTGCTGCGGGGCATGGGTGAGGAGAACATCGCCCCCGTGGTGGGCATTGGGGAATCCGCACTCCGCGCCCACATCGAACATATCCTGGCGCGAACCCGCTCGAACAATCGGACGGAGCTTGCCATACAAGTGCTGGCGCTCTCCCGCCAAGTCAAGTCAAACCAGGCCGAAGCCGTCTTTTATGGCAAACGCCTCTTTTAGAATATGGCAAACGCATGTCTAAATTGCTTTCCCGGCCCTGGCAGGAAACGTGGTTGCGTCCCCCTTGCCTCGGCGGCGATGTCCGCTATAACTTCACCGCCTAACTTGAACCGTTTTCCCGGACTCCCATGAAGATTTTCGTGCCCAACGAAATTTCCAGAGGCGAGACGCGCGTCGCGCTCGTGCCGGCTTCCGTGAAGCGACTGGCCATCCCCGGCGTCGAGATTCTGATCGAATCCAACGCCGGCGCCGCCTCCTCCTACGGCGACGAGGCCTATCGCGCCGCCGGCGCCGCCATCGCTTCCGGCGATGGCTGGGCCAACGCCGACGTCGTGCTGGTCGTCGGGATCCCGGCCGAGGAGAACATCGCTCAACTGCGTACCGGCGCCATCGTCGCCGGTCTGCTCGCGCCACACAAAAATCTGGAGTCGATCAAGGCGATGGCCCAGCGGGGCGTGTCGGCGCTGGCGTTGGAGTATTTGCCGCGAATCACCCGCGCCCAGGGGATGGACGTGTTGTCGTCGCAGGCCAATCTCGCGGGATACAAGGCCGTGATCCTGGCCGCCGACCAATCGCCCAGGATTTTTCCCATGCTGATGACCGCCGCCGGCACGCTCCGGGCCGCGAAGGTGCTGGTGATCGGCGCCGGCGTGGCCGGCTTGCAGGCCATCGCCACCGCGCGCCGGTTGGGGGCGATCGTCAGCGCCTACGACGTCCGCCCGGCCGTCAAGGAACAGGTCCTGAGCCTGGGCGCAAAATTCGTCGAGCTTCCCCTGGAAACCGCCACCGCCCAGGACGCCGGGGGATACGCCAAGGAACTTTCCCCCGAGCAGCAGCAGAAGCAGCGCGATCTCATGGCCCAGGTCGTCGCCGAGTCCGACGTGGTCATCACCACCGCCGCCGTCCCCGGCAAACCCGCGCCAAAACTCATCTCCGACGACGTCCTGGCTCGCATGCAGATGGGGGCGATAATCGTCGATCTCGTCGCCGACAGCGGCGGAAACTGCCAATCCACCGAACCCGGCAAGATCGTCCGCAAGGGCAATGTCACCCTCGTCGGCATCACCAACGTCGCCGGCACCGTGCCGTTCCACGCCAGCCAGGTCTATGCCAACAATCTCGTGAACCTGATGAAACTCATCCTGACCCCCGAGGGGACAGTGAAGCTGGACCCGGCCGACGAAATCATCGCCGGCATCCTCCTGTGCCAGGGCGGACAGATCGTTCATCCCCGCGTCAAGGAGCTTCTGCCCCATGCCTGACTTTACGTCCCATCTTTACGTTTTCATTCTCGCGGCGTTTCTCGGCCTGGAGGTGATCCGCCGCGTCAGCCCGCTACTGCACACGCCGCTGATGTCCCTGACCAACGCCATCTCGGCGATCAGCGTCATCGCCGCCATCGAACTTGCCGGGGGCGCCGGTGAAAGACATACGACCCTTTCCATCGTCCTTGGCACCACCGCCGTCGCCGCCGCTTCGACCAACGTCATCGGCGGGTTCATGATTACCGATCGGATGCTCAAGATGTTCAAGAAAAGGAAAACGTGATCGCACTACTGGCCAGTCTTGACCCCGGGGAACAGGCGACGTTCGCCAGCGCCATCGGCACGGCGACGTACGTTCTGGCGGCAGTGTTGTTCGTCCTGGCATTGAAATGGCTCAGTTCCCCCGCCACGGCACGGCGTGGAAATCTTGCCGGTGAAATCGGCATGGCGGCGGCCATTATCGGGGCTTTGATCAGTTATCACATCCTCACTTACGAATGGATCATCATTGGATTCGCCATCGGCGCGATCCTCGGCGTGCCGATGGCCGTCTGGATGCCCATGACCGCCGTGCCCCAGCGAACCGCGCTGTCCCATGCCTTCGGCGCCCTGGCCGCCGCATTGGTCGGCACCGCCCATTATTACCTTGAGCTCCCCGAGCATTCTTTGACCTCCGTCAAAATGTTCTTCCTGTGCCTCGAAGTCCTCCTGGGCGCGTTGACCTTTACGGGCAGCCTCATGGCCTTCGGCAAACTCCAGGACCTCCTGCCGACGCGACCTCTCACCTATAAAAATCAGAACGTCTACAATTTCGCACTGCTCGGATCCGCCGTGCTTTGCGCCGTCGGCCTGATCTTTCATCCACAGTGGTACGCGCTGTTTCCAATCCTCCTGCTCCTGGCCCTGGTCTTCGGCGTCCTGCTGATCATTCCCATCGGCGGCGCGGATATGCCGACCGTCATCTCCCTGCTCAACAGCTACGCCGGCCTTTCCGCCAGCATGATGGGATTCGTCCTGTCCAATAAGCTCCTGATCATCGCCGGCGCTTTGGACGGCGCCAGCGGCCTGATTCTCAGCATCATCATGTGCAAGGCGATGAACCGCAGCTTCGCCAACGTGCTCTTCGGCGCCTTCGGGCAGATTCAAGCATCCGCCGCCGCGGCCGAGAAGAAATCGGTGCATGCCACCAACGCCGAGGAGGTGGCGCAAATCCTCGAAACCGCACAAAAAGTCGTCATCATCCCCGGCTACGGCATGGCCGTCGCCCAGGCCCAGCACAAGGTGCGCGAACTGTACGATCAGCTCACCCGCCGCGGCGTGGAGGTGAAATTCGCGATCCATCCCGTCGCCGGCCGAATGCCCGGACACATGAACGTCCTGCTGGCCGAGGCCGAAATCCCCTACGACCGGCTGGTGGAAATGGACGATATCAACGGCGATTTCCAGCAAACCGACGTGGCCCTGGTCGTCGGCGCCAACGACGTGGTGAACCCCGCCGCCCGTCACGACAAATCGTCACCCATCTACGGCATGCCGATCATCAACGCCGACAAGGCCAAAACCGTGGTCGCCATCAAACGATCCATGAACCCCGGCTTTGCGGGCATCGACAACGAATTGTATACGCTGGACCGGACCCTGATGCTCTTCGGCGATGCCAAGCAGGTCATCGGCGCCGTCGCCAAGGAACTGGCCGACGCGCGTTAGCCGCCGGCAAAAAAAAGCCCGCCGGGTCGGGCGGGCATTTTCATCCTGGAGAATCCGGTGCGGCCTTAGCTGGCCGGCGCCGCCGCGGGTGCCGTTGCCGGCGCGGGCACCCTTCGGACAAGGGTTGCCTTCATTCCCTTGGGTCCATCTTCCGCTTCATATTCCACGGTCTCCCCGTCCTGAAGGGTCCGAAACCCCTCAGCCTGGATCACCGTGTGATGGACAAAGATATCCTTCCCGCTCTGGTCCGAGGCAATGAACCCGAACCCCTTTTGGTCGTTAAACCACTTGACCTTACCCGTGGCCATACAGCCACTCCTTTCCAGACGTGAATGGACGCCGATAGCGCCCATCAACCGCGGCACATAAAGAATAGAACTCCGCCGAGCCCTTCCCGAGCGGAATGCCTCCCCTCCTGCCGACGGAACCTGCGACGCAAGAGCAAGACCATACCACGCGCGCCATTGCTCCTCCAAAAAACACCCGCGTTTTCCTCATATCAAAGGAAAGTTATCCACAATTTCCTCCCTCGATGCGCCGATTTTGCCCATTATTCCAGCCGTTTTGACACCCGACGGCCGTTTTAGCCCTAAAAATACAGCGATTTTTGACGTTGCGGTTTATCTCAACGCTATAACCACCTAAAGAATATAGCGTTACAGACATATCTCTCCGGCCCCCGAATGTATGGTCTATTTTAAGTATTTGTTAGCTTTCCCTTACCCGACCTTCGTAATTCATTGCGCTACAGGCTTCAGCGGCAAGAGTCCCGGATTTATCCACGACTTATCCACAACATTTGTCCGGGCTTGATTTTCCCGCCGCCTGCGAGAGACTATTCGCCCCGCCCCAGGGCGCGATCGGGCTAATAATGAATCTCCTGGAAGTCACCAAGCTTGTGAAATCTTACAACGGCCGGATCGTCGTCAACGACGTCACCTTTTTGCTTCAGCAGCGGGAAGTCGTCGGCCTCCTCGGCCGCAACGGAGCCGGCAAAACCACCACCTTCCGCATGATCCTGGGAATGGTCGAGCCGGACAGCGGCGCCGTCGCCTTCGACGCCAGCGATATCACCTTCCTCCCCATGTACAAACGTGCCAGGCTCGGAATCGGATACCTCTCGCAGGAACGTAGCGACTTTCGCCGCCTCTCCGTGCTCCAAAATCTCCTGGCCATCCTCGAAACTCTCAACCTCACCCGGCGACAGCGAATGCAGAAGGCCGAAGCCCTCCTTGACCAATATGGCCTCACCCGCCAGCGAAATCAGAAGTCCGACACCCTCAGCGGCGGCGAGCGGCGAAAACTGGAAATCGCCCGCGCACTGGTCACCGACCCAAAACTCATTCTTCTCGACGAGCCGTTCAGCGGCGTCGACCCAATAGCCGTCGAGGACCTCCAACGCGAGGTCCGCCGGCTCAAGGACGAGTTCGGCAAAAGCGTTCTCATTACCGACCACAACGTCGCCCAAACCCTTCGCGTCTGCGACCGCGCCCTGATCATCACCGATGGCCAGGTCTTCAAGGACGGCACCCCTCGCCAGATCATCAACGACCCCGAAGTGCGCAGCGCCTATCTCGGCAACACGTTCCGCGGCGATGAATTCGATGATTGACCTCCCCAAAGCCCAAAGAGCTTGCTCCGTGGGACTTCCCCTGGCCTGGGCATTTTCGCGCCCTACAATATGCTCCAAGGAGCCGACAATGCCCATGCGACCAAGCCTGACATTCGGAATGCTTTTCGTGGCCGTGATCGTCATCGGCGTGGCCGCCCTGTCGCGATCCGACGGCCAGTCGGCCGCCACGCAGCCGGCCGTCACCATCGCTCCGGAGGCCCGAAAGATCCTCGATCAACTGCGCGACGCATATGCCTCCCTGAAATCCCTGGCCGTTTCCGGGACCGTTGACGGCCGGTTCGACATCGACGGCGTTCGGAGCGCCAACAACGGCCAGTTCACCGGCCTATATTCCTCCGCGGGAATGTTCCGCAGCGAAATGAAAGACGCCAGCTCCACCGCCCAGCCGACCGGCGATCTCCTCCTCGGCAACACCGGCGAAAAAATCTACCTCTTTCTCCCGCAACGCGATCGCTACCAAATTGTCGATGTCCCCAAGGGCAAGGTCGATCTGGCCGCCCTCGGCGACGACATCGCCGACCTGCTCCGCAATCAGGACCTTTCCTTGGCCCTGGCGCTGGCGGGCAATGCGGCTGACGAATTGTCCCATAACGCCTCTTCGGTCCTGCGCGTCGATGACGTGAAAATCGACGGCCAGCCGTTTCCCGCGATTATCCTGCTTTGTCCGCGCTACGACATGACGTTGGTCGTCGATCCCCAAACCCACCTGGTGCGTCGTGCCGTGGCCGACCTGGCCAAGAACGCCAGGCTTCAAGGCGCCCAGAACGTCAAGAGCGCGTTGCTGACGATGGAGTACGCCAATACTCCGGCGGCTCCCGCCGATGCCGGCAGATTTGCCTGGTCTCCTCCCCCGGGCGCGCAGCCTCTGACTTCGGACGCTTCCGGTTCAACGCTTGAAGGCAAACCCGCCCCCGCCTTTAATTTGCCCGGCCTCGACGGGAAGGATGTTTCCGCGCAAAGTCTCAAGGGGTCCGTTTTTGTTCTGGATTTCTGGGCAACCTGGTGCGGGCCATGCGTGGCCTCGCTGCCGCATCTCGATGCCATCTACAAGGATTTCAAACCGCGGGGCGTAAAATTCTTCGCCGTCAACGTCGCCGAAGGCAAGGATGTCATCCAGAAATTCGTCAACGACACAAAGCTGGGCATTCCGGTGCTGATGGACTCGGACGGCAAGGTGACCGATGCCTACGACACGACCGGCGCCATTCCTTTCACGGCGGTCGTGGGCAAGGACGGCACGGTTCTAAAAGCCGGGTTTATCGGCGGCGATGAAGACCAGATTCGTCCCATCATCGAATCCGCCCTGAAAAAATAGCCCCGCCCTCGCGTCCACATAACTCGGCCGCCCGCAACGCCGGCCGATTCATCCAAAAGTCGCACTCCTTTGCAGCCGATTACTTTATTGATAAGCCCTTACGGCAAAGCATCGTGAAGCAAAATGGAAGCAGAACTCGTCAAGAAAGTACAACAGTGCGCAAACCTACCCTCTTTGCCGTCCATTGCGGTGCAAATCCTTGAATTGGCGGGAAAGCCGAACGTCGATATCGCTGAAATCGCACGGGTCATCTCCAAGGATCCCGCTCTTTCCAGCAAAATTCTGCGCACGGTCAACAGCAGTTTTTACGGGCAAAGTCAGCACATCGGCACCATCAGTCATGCCTTGGTCATCCTCGGCCTGCAATCCGTAAAAACCCTGGTGCTCGGATTCTCGCTGGTGACGACCCTGAGCAGGAGCAAGAGCGCCGGGTTCAATCACTTGCGATACTGGCGGCGCAGCATTTATGCCGCCACCGCCGCACGCACCCTGGCAACGAAGATGAACCTCGTCCAGCAAGAGGAGGCGTTCCTCGCCGCGCTTCTCCAGGACATCGGCATGCTCGCGCTCAACCAGGTTATCAGCGCGCAATACGGCGGAATCTGCGGCAAATGCGCCACGCACGCCCAACTCATCAAGGCCGAGCAGGAATCCTTCGGCACGACGCACGCCGAAATTGGCGCCGCGCTCGCCGAGCAGTGGAAGCTGCCGCCGATCCTCGCCGCCACCATCGGAACAAGCCACGACGCCGCCAAGGTCGCCGACCCCGCGCTACAGAAAATCGCCTTGCTCGTGCAGCTTGCCGGGCAATGCGCCGACGTCTTCGTTGACGCCGAAGCCGCGCCTGCGATCGCTCAGGTCCGGGCCGTCTGTGCCGCCGCGTTCAAGATGTCCGAGACCGATTGCGACCAACTCCTGAAGGAAATCGGCGCTAAAACCAAGGAGGTCATTCCCCTCTTCGAGATCAACGTCGGCAATACCGCCAGCTACGAGGCAATTCTCAAAAAGGCCAACGAAGCGCTGGTCGCGCTGACCCTCGATTCCCAGATGCAGGCCACCAAACTCCAGGAACAGAATCAGGCCCTGCACCAAAAGGCCACGACCGATCCCCTCACGGGCTTGAACAACCGCGCCCACTTCGACGAAGCCCTCAAGAGCCAGTTTACCGCCGCCCGCGCCAAGGGAACTCCACTGACTCTGCTGATCCTCGACGTCGACAAATTCAAATCCGTCAATGATCGCTTCGGCCACCAGGTCGGCGACCAGGTTCTGGCCAGCCTCGGCAAGCTCCTCCGAAGCGCCGCCCGCGCCAAGGATTTGGCCGCTCGCTACGGCGGCGAGGAAATGGCCCTGATCCTTCCTGAAACTCCGCGCCCCGTCGGCGCCGCCACCGCCGAAACCCTCCGTCAAGCCATCGCCAAGCAGCCCATTCTCTGCGGCAAGCAAATCGTCAACGTCACCGTCAGCATCGGCATCGCCACCCTCGAAGCCAACAGTTGCATGACCGACCCCAGCCACCTTCTCAAGGCCGCCGACATGGCGGTTTACGCCGCCAAAAAATCCGGCCGAAACTGCGTAAAAATCTTCGCCTTTGCCGCCGCCGCGGCATAATCCACAATCCGCTCCGACTCCTGCCGGGGTGGAAATCCGGGTCCCTAAAAATCTTCCCTCTCCGCGCTGTCCAGATGCTGGTTCTCCACGCCGCTCACCCGCTCCGTCGTGAAATCCTTCACTCCATACAGCATGAACGTCGGCACCCGCGGCGGATGCGCCGCCGTCACGTGCTCGAGATAAAAATGCTGAACGTCCTTGACAAAAAACGGCGGCCGAACGTCCGGCGCAATGCAGTTCATTTCCACGTTGATCATTTCCAGCCCGCTGACGTGGCGGATGTAAAACCCATACGCCGGCTCGCCCCCGAACCGCGAAGGATCGGGATAACCCTTCACCTGTTCCCACGGCTCGCGACTCGTCCACGATCCCCGGCCCCCACCCGCGAAAATCAGCCGAACGTCGTGAATGTGCACGTCCTCGATCTCATGCCCGGGAATCCCGCTGATCACGCATGCAAATCTCACGGACGAACATTGCGCCACAACGTCGCTGATGTTCAAGTGCCGGATGGCGCCCACCGGCGTCCCCGGCGGACCGCGCAGCCGGCCTCCCAGCCGAATGTACAGCGGCGAACTGACCAGCCCACGCATCGCCAGATTCGAGATCGTCACGTTGTCGATCACGCCTCCGTCCACGCTCTCGATCGCCAATCCCTGGCAATCGTCGAACAGGCAATTGCTTATCGCGATGTTCTTAAATCCCCCGTTGGATTCCGTGCCGAATTTGATCCGCCCGGTCCGCGACACGTGGCGGGCCTTCTTGTCCGGGCCCAGGTCATATCCCGGCCCGATCTTCCGGAACGTGCCGTCCAGCATCGTCCCTTCCGCGTACCCCCCGCTCACGACGCAATTCGTGATCGTCACGTTCTCCGTGTCCCGCACGTAACCCAGCCCAAACGAACTTTTCAACACGATCGCATCGTCAGACGGCGAATTCACGCTGCAATTGGATACCCGGACGTTGCGGCAACAGTCGATGTCCATCCCGTCCCGGTTGGTGTCGATCTTCACGTTGTCGATCGTCAGCCCATCCACCGCCGTCGCCAGAATCCCGAAATGCCCTCCCTCATAAATCGAAAAATCCCGCAGAATGCAGCCGCGAACGTTCTTCAGCGAAATCGCCTTGTTCCCGATCCCCGGCCCAAGAATTTCCTTCTCATCGGGAAATTCCGGCTTGGTCGTCGGCTCCACGGCCGGCTGCGTCGCCGAGAACATCGCCGTGTAATCCTGAGTCTCCATATCCGGCGAAATTCGCGATGTCGCCCAGCGCCAGCGGCGATGCACCGTCTTGTCCGACGGCTGGGTCACCGGCCCGGGTCGAATGTCGTTCGCGCCTATCTCAACGTCCCACGGCTCCAGAGTATCCTCCGACGGCTGCGTCGTATCCTGCCACGGCTGCGTCGTATCCTGCCGCGGTTGCGTCCCCGAGGGTTTAGTGGTCGGCGGCTTCGGCGAACCGCGGTTCAGCGCATCCTTTCCATCAATCAGCCCCGGACCGAGGATCGCCACGTTTTGAATGTTCTCGCCCCAGATCAGACTGTTGTGCCAATGCGTGTGTCCGAAATCCTGGTATTGATTCTCAAACGGAAAGGGTTCCGGCGGATCGTACTGGCCCTTGTCCTTCGTCCCCGCCGCTCGAATCGTCGCCCCTTCGTCCAGATACAGCGCGACGTTGCTCTTCAGATGGATCGAATAGCACAGGTACGTCCCCGGCGAAAAATGGACCGTCCCGCCGCCCGCCTTCGCCGCGGCGTCGATCGCCTCGTTCACCGCCGGCGTATCGAGATGCCGCCCATCCCCGCGCGCCCCGAAGTTCCTCACCTCAAAAACCCCATTCGCCGCCTGGCATCCCCCAAGCATTCCCAGCACCAGCAGCAGCGCAGTCCGCGGAAAATTGTGATATTTCATAATTGGTTCCGCTCAGTATAAATACAATCCCAACCGATGGCCAACGCCTCCCAACGCCGTCCCCGATTTCCCGGCGATGCCCCGCATGCATACTTCCAGCGGCTCACCCCAACCCCAGTTCCCTTAACGCCGCCCCCGCGCCGGCCAGATGGTCCGGGTTCATCTCCGAATAATTCCGTGACAAAACCAACCCGCTGGCTCCGCCCCGGAACGCCGCGAGCACCGCTTGCTTCACACCCTCGGCGGTGCATTGGCTCGCCCCGGCCGGAACGGGAACGTCAATGTCAATCCCCGGCCAAACCTCCACCCCATCGGGCTTCACGTCGTCCACCGCCCTTTGGGTCTCCCGCATGACGTAATCCGCCGACAGGCCCGTCTCCATCACTTTGTCATACCCCGCTTCGTTGTAATCCAGTTCACGATAGAGCACGTCCATCGCCTGCTCGCGCGGCAAGTCGCCAAAAACGTTCCCGCGAACGCTGTCCACGAACGAGCGAATCCGTTCCCCGGCCGCGTTGTTGTACAGGACCGGCTTGATGAAATCCGAGAATTTCGCCAATCGCGAATAATCCATTTCCGCCCGATGGAACGGGCTGAATGAAACGTTGTGCCAGATGTGCCATCCCACCGGAATCGCCGGCTTGATCGACTTCACCAGCTTATAAATCTGCAACTGCAACTCTTCCCGGCTCCTGGTCCACAGGTTTTCCCACGCCAAAAGCTCCGGATAATTCAGCAGCAAGCGGAAGAACGTCACAAAAAATCCGTCTCGCGGCCGGCGACCGGCCCGGCCATCCCGCACCCATTGCTCAAGTTCCGTAAACCCGTGCCTTGCTCGCTGCACGTCTATCCCCAAATCCTTCGCCTTTCTCGTGCAGAAATCGCAAAAGCAGGTCGCCTTTCCCGGATCGGCCGACGCCCCATGCGCGTAGGCTCCCAGCGCGTTGAAGAATCCACCCTGTCTTTCCGACGACCACATCACCCCGTCGATGTCGTACGACCGCGTATAATCCTCGATCAACCCCAGCACAAAACCCAGATACAGCGGATTGTTGTAGCACGGCCCCGCCGGATGCGCCAGCGCCCGCCTGCCGTGAAAATCAACCTCGTACAGCTTCTCCCAACTCGCCGACGGCGCATGATCGTGATCCTCCAGCACCCACGCAAAGGTCTTCATGCCATGTTTCCTGGCAACCGGAATCATCCGCGCCATCACGTCCAGGTCCCCAAAATCGGTGGCTCGCATGTCCGGATAGCTCAGCGACGTCCGCCCATAGAATTGCATGTGTGGAATGGCGAAGTTCCCGCCATGAAACCCCTTTGCCGGCATCCCCGCCGTCACGTGCGCATAGGTGTAGATAAACGGAAACAGCGCATTCACCCCGGCGCGCTGGCGAAGATCGTCGAACAACCGATCCAGGTCCTGCGTGGCCAGCGGCGGCAGACCCATCTGAATCCCGATCGTTCCCGATCCCCTCGGCGCGTTATCAGGAACGGTCCCCGACCGCGGCTCCCCCGCCGCCCTCGCCGCCAGCGCCGCCATTCCCACCCCCGCCGCCGCCTTCAGAACCTCTCTGCGCGTCCACGATTCGTCCGCCATCGCCAACTCCAATCATTTCCAACGACGGACACAAAGACGCTGATGCATTGATCGGCCAATTTTCTCGATGATGCTCAAGACGCGATTGGGCAGAGCCGGAATTGAACCGGCGACACATGGATTTTCAGTCCCTCAAAAACCGCATTTTTCGCCTCAATAACGCGGTTTCATGAACATGTAGATACCCCGAAATGCCCTGAAATACAAAGAAACCTGTGTCGAGACACAGTTCGATGCGGGTCGACGCATGTAGCGAGTAAATTCACACAGAACTACGCGAAAGAACCGAAGAACTGGCGCTGCGCGATCCGCCACCGTACCGCAAAGATTTGAATCCGATCAAACGGTCATCGGCCGATATCGCCTCCTGGAAAAAATCGGCGAAGGTCGGTTCGGCGTCGTCTACGTAGCCGAGCAGAAGACCCCCGTGCGACGGCGCGTGGCCCTGAAGATCATCAAGCTGGAAATGGACACGCGATCGGTCGTAGCCCGCTTCGAGGCTGAGCGGCAGGCGCTGGCGATGATGGATCATCCCAACATCGCCAAGGTCTTCGACGCGCGGGCGACGGACACGGGCCGACCTATTTCGTGATGGAACTGGTGCGCGGCATTCCCATTACGGAGTACTGCGATCAAAACAATTTGCCGCCGGTTCACGCCCGTCATCGGTCACCATCTTTTCAAAGCGCGAGCGAGTTCGCGCTCCGGCGATGCCTCCGCCGCATTCCCAGCAGGCCGGCCCCCAGTGCAAGCATCACCATGGATACTGGCTCCGGCACCGCCTCGTAGTTGCTCAGGACGATCTCCTGGCTAACCGCCACCGGCCAGCGCCGTAATGGACTTCGTGCGCTGGCTGCCGCAAAACATTAAACATTTTACGCAAAATTAGGATGGCTATCGTGAGGGCTGAAAGCTTACAATTGCCGCTAAGTTATTGATCAGAGAGGGTGCGGAGCAGCTTTCAATTTGATTTCTGGAGGGTTGACGTCATGCAGAGGCGCAAAAACTTTGTATGTGCGATGCTTTGTGGTTCTGTTGCGGTCGCCGGGCGATTCCCAAGGGTCGGCCTTGAGAAATTATCTCATTGAACTCCGATCTAACCGTAAATAAAGCATTAAAAATAGTCCACATCAATCTGGAAACCACGTTTATAGGAGTGAAACATGATCTGGGAGAAAAGCCGTCGAAACGGAAGAATTTTGTTGAACTGCACCGCGGGGGTGGCTGGTTTGCTCCTTGCAGGCACGAAGGCTTGGGGACAGGCGAATATGCTGGGCAATCCAGGTTTCGAGAATCCCGTTCTCGCTCCCAACACCGATCAGCCGATGCAATCCACTCCGGGCGGGGCGCCCGTCTCGTTCTGGGAAGGATGGAACAACTGGAATTTCCCCTATTCTGCCTATTACGACGACAATATTCCAACGCACGGCGGCAACCAGGTCGGCAAAACCTATGGCGGGATGACTTACCCGGGCAACGGGCCTAATGCGGGGATTTATCAACCCGTTCCGGCCAACCCGGGAGACAGCTATACGGCCACGGGGTGGTTTGTGAATTCCAGCGGCAACGGAGACATCGATCAATTGAACAATAATGAGACGGACGATGTCCGAATGATCTTTGACAGCGCAGCGAATGGCACGGGAAATACGCTGGCAACGGATGTTACGCCGACGCCTCTAACCGAGTACGCGCCCACTGACATCTGGACCCAATTGGGCGTCACAGGCGTAGCGCCTGCAGGAACAGTAAGTTTGGTATGGATGGCGTTTTTTAGCAATCCCAACGGCT
>JBEKKC010000125.1:0-13409 GCA_050010915.1 Tepidisphaeraceae bacterium
CCAATCATGGCCGTAGCCGCGTTCGGTTGCGCTACCCCGCGACTCATCGTATGATGGAGCGCTGACAAGCGGTTGATGGGCTGGTGGCGAATACGGCATAAATTATCCCGCTATCCCCGTAACGCGAACGTGCTGTGGAACTGGACTACCGGACGGGGCCATGAAATAAAACAGGTACGAATAAACCGCTGGAAGCCACTGCGGATCGCCGGGTCCGGGTAACGCAAAACTCTGTGCCCCGCTTGGCGGAATTGGACAATCCTCCTGACTTAGACCCGTCGCATATTCCATTTCACGGAAAGGCAAAAGCTGTCCGGGCTCTACCCCCGCTGCCGCGCGATACCAAAGCTCGCAAACTAGCGGCACCGCCCCATCCGACGATGCTTGAAAACTCATACTTTTAACGCAGCCGCTTGGAAGGATTTCGAGTCCAGGCACCGTTGTAAATTGACCGACTACAGGAATTATTGCTTGGACGCCTGTATCGAATTGATTGCTCATGGTTGACCTCAATTGAAAACAGCGGCCGGTGGCCAATGAACGAAAACCGCCGGCCGCGCTTCCTTGGAGGAGAAGTTATAAATTCATCGACATTTATGGAACGATCTTTAGTAAAATGGAAGAATGATTCTAATGTTCTCAACTAATCACCTAATCACCTAGTCACCTAATCACCTAATCAACTAATCACCTAATTAACTATGTAAGCTATCAACTCATCTAAACTATCAATCAACGACAACTCCACGAATTCAATAGATGCACATTCGGCGCAGATTATTCGCGTAATTACCAATCTTGCCAATATCCATGGGGGGTTTCTAAAGTAACTCGGTCGGAGCTATATTCCGCAATCTATACAACAATCTGGATGAACGCTAAAGATTGCCCCGGCCAATGTCCGAACAATTCAATATGCTGTTCCTGCGGCATTTTGGCCCGGAGAAATGACGAATCAATTTACGCCTTCTCCGGGCGGATCGAGGCCCCATCGCAGGAACGATGGGGCTTTTTGTTTTTCCCCACCGGAGGAGTCATGTCAAATCCAACCCAAAGTTTCGCCGCCCAACACGCGGGTCTAGCGGTCGGTTTTCGCGCCGTTCCGAGGTGGCTATTCAAAACGCCATTCTGGAAACGCCTGAATGCCGCCCACCGTGGGATACTGCTGCATCTTTATTGCATGATCGCATCGGAGGCCGGTACTCAAAAAGGAACCGGAATTGAATATCAGCGCGGTCAGTGGCCAATCTCCTATGACAAACTCGCGGCGGCCAGTGGAGCATCCGAGAAGCAAGTGCGAACGGCAATCGAACATGCCGTCGCCGCGAGGGTCATCGGGCACACGGTAATCGCAAAAAAGATGCCTACCCGGACACTTCACTTATCACTGTTTACTTGGCTTGACTTCGATAGTTATGACGATCAGCGAAGGCTAGGGGGCATTCCACTGGGCAGTTCACTGGGCAGTTCACTGGGCAGTTCACTGGGCGGTTCACTGGGCATTCCACAGGGCACAGTAATACACAATGGGAGTACCCAACTATGTAATATACCATCAGAGAACACAAGTAGGAATACCCGAAGGGAAGACTTAACGGTGGCTGCGCCCCCGTTGTTGCCCCTGCCGGGGGCTGGCGCTTCCGCGGGAGAAAATGACCTAGATGAAGAAGGAGAAGAAGTTGATGAAGATGCGGGTCAAGTAGCTACTTGTTCCGCGGAAAGACAATCATTTGATCCAATCAACGGTCTTACCCCTAAAGACATGGTTAGAATCTTAACGTCCCATGAATCCGTCCGTGATTGGTTGCTTTACGGGATGTCCGGCGTACTTGAGGCAGATGAAGAAAAGAGAAAACAGCTACCGCCGACGATATGGAACTGGCGCGTGCATGTGATTGATTTTCAATCCAAAATTGCCACCGAAGAAGGATTGGGGCTTAAAAACTGGGGTGTGCAACAATTCGTTGGCTTCTACTGGTACCGCGTTTCGTTTTGGCGGAATGAGCGGGGGATTGCCCAAACGCTTCCAGATTTCGGCAAACTATGCGGAATCGTCAAAAACCTCATGCAGCAGCATACGCTCTGGCAGATGTACCTCATGCTCAACAACATCACCCAGCATTTTGACATACTCTGCTGCATGGTCGGAAACGCCGGTCAGGTTATGTGGCTAGATGACACGACCCTATGCAATAGCCTCATCCGCGGTGCTCTTAGTAAATATTTAGATGGAAATCATCAACAGCAAGTGCGGTATTACGAGATGCACGCGGAAGGACTTCAACAGCGAATACAACGCTACCAAAGGTGATATGCGGAATTGACGAATTCAGCCCCGCGAAACGCGGTAGGAGCGATTCTACGAGATTGAAGAAAATAGACCGGCAACCCCCCGTCGCGGGGGCGGATCATTAAACCGCGAATAGAATAGCCCGGTTGCAAGGCAGTTTACCAATGGAGGTTCAAATGGATTCCCCGGAAGTCTTGCAGGCAATGAAAACGATTGACAAGCTCGCCAAGCGTTATCCCGAAAAAGACGTACAAATGGCGATGTACTTGGCGGCGATGGCGATTAAAAGCGGAGTACCGTTGAGGTGGCTAGGACGATTCCCGATTCCCCCCGATGATCGCGGGGTAAGTCCCTGACCGGGGAAATATCGTTGTACCGATGGTGGGCGCCAGCATGAGGGACGGCGTAACGGACAATTTATTTTTGTTCAAGGGGCGACTGTTCATCAGCTATATTCTGCGCTTCTTTGAGACTCACGATCATGTTCTTAACGACTCGCTTTGTCGCGGGATTAACTACCTCATAGCTCATCCCCTTCTTGGGTTTCCCGTTTTTGGTTCTTCCCGCCATCTTGATCTCCTCAGTCACCAAATTAATATCGTAACCGTTGCGATTCTCAATCAATTTCCGACTCTTCTTGTTTGCCATTGATGCCTCATTGCTAAGATGTAATGCCACCTTGTAGCCGTTCGGGGTTGAATTGTCAAAACAATCCGCGTCTTGCAGCGCCGGTAGAATGAACTGGGGTCAAAGTCCGATGGTTCGCTTTAACCTTGAGGGGCTAGCCGGGCGTGATTCGATTTTGATGGTAGGAGGTGGTTTAGGCTCACGGCGTTTGCGGGGTTGTTTATCTTTCGATCCAAACGGACGGCCCTTTGGATGATAATATTTCACGACGGAATTGTAGTTGATAAGTAAGACTCGGCCAATTCTAGTTGCTTTGATGTGGCCTTGCCGGACGAGCGCCGATATGTGCTGACGAGTCACATTCAAGAATTCTGCCGCTTGTTGGGTACTGATATATTTGCTACTCATAACTATACATTACTCATGTAAGGTGATTTAGCTAAAACAGATTACATGAGTAATGTATTATTGGCGGTTTGTCAATGACCCCGCTTACCCTTGGCGGTTGGAGCATAGAAAACGTCACGGATGGCCTTGCAGGCCGGGGCGACGAATTGAGGTTGACGCCTTAGGTAATGGTCAGATGCCCCGGGGAGCCGATGGCCAGCCAAGACGCGGGCTTGATCCAAGCTGACGGTGCAGGCGATTGAAAAGGCGGCGTCACGGATCATCCCGAACGTGATTTCAGCCCCCAGCCCTACCGCCTCCCGATATTTGCGCCATGAGTCCAAGCATGACCAGACGGTATAGGATCGGACGCAGGTATTGAAGATGTAATCCCCGCGACGGGGAATCGCTTTGATGGCCTTGAGGGTTTCCGGCCAGAGACACGCCACGCGGCTGACCGATGTTTTTGGTCGGCGTGTCACAAGCTCCCCTGTTTCAAAGTTGATTTCATCCCACTTGAGGGCGGCGACTTCACCCCCATACGCCGCCATGTTCAACGCGGTTAAGAGCATCGCCGCAAAGGTATCATCCCCCGCCTCTACCGCCGCCTTGTGAATCTTCCAAAACTCAACGGGCTTGATCGGGTGGGGGTCAAGCGGGGTATGGTTTTTGACTTCCAACATCGCCGTTATGTCCAAAGCCCTCCGGCAGTCCTCGATACCGCACCCCCGCTTGATCGCGTAGGCAAGGATCGTCCGGACCTTGCGGTAACGATGTAGGATTGATTTTGGGGATAACCCGGACCGCGTGATTTTCTTTTCGTAGGCCCCTACATGCTCGTGCGTTAATTCCCCGATGGTTGCGATGCCAACGGCTCTAGTGAATTCGTTCCAGAATAACCGGCTTCGGCCCGTCTCGTTGACGCTAAGCCCCGGTTTGTTCGCGTATAGCTCCCCAAGCTCTTTTAGCGTGACCGATGCGGCGGGCCGGACAAAATCACGATACCAACCGATTTTCTCCAAGCCGACCCGCTCGGCCACCCATTTCGGTTCGGTCAGCAACTTTGCCCGCAGGTAGGCCCATTGAGCGGGCGATAGCGTTTCATCCGTCACGACGAAAGTGCCATCGTTTGCCGCCGGCGCTCCAACCTGTGCTTTGATCGTTCCACCGGCTGCACGAGCGCGGGTCATAACATCGTTGAACGCATCGCCAAACGTCCCATGGGCCTTTGCTTGGCCGATGTTCGATTGCTCATTTTGTTCCGCCTGAATCTCCCGGAAACGGGCGACGGCTAGTCTCTCATCCGGTTCGGTGTACTTCGTCGCATCGGGTCCGGATACTTTCCACCGGCCGTCCGCGAGCCGCGCTAGCCCGTCGATTTTCTCACCCCAACTTGTTCGATAATACGCCGTTGGACGGCCCTTTTTTGCGATGGATTTTGTCATGGATTCTAGGATATGGTGGACGGATCATTTCGTCCACCATTTCGTCCACTAATTCATATTTCTTTGGAAACTTGGCCATGTTTGAGGGGGTTCGACTCCCCTTAGGGGTATGGAAAAGTCCGGTTTTTTTGCCGGGCTTTTTTTATGCGCTGAAACAATTTCGTGGATATCGCTTGTGGGAAGGCCGTGTGCCCATTTTGCGACATCTCTAGCCTGCTTTGCGTCAAATCCGCCTTTCCAACTTATTGACCACGTAGCTGTCGTCTTATTATAATGCCCTCTCCTCGCACCGGGCTGATCTTGCCTTGCCCATAGCGATCCTTGGACGGGAGAAAGCATGCGAGAACGAGGGCAAACCTCCGCGTCGTTTTGGTCTGCATTTGCAAGCTGGAAACGGACATTCATGGCGGGGCAAATGCTCGCCGCGGGCCTGCTGTTTTGCGCGCTTGCTGCAACTCGATCTTTTGCGTCCAACCTGGTCCCCGGCGACATCCTGGTCAACAACCTCTCGACCAGCAACGTGCAGGAGTACGAGCCCGACGGAACCCTCGTCCATACTTTCAAAGGCACGGGCACGCTCTTCGAGGGGGCATCGCTGACGCCGACTGGAGATCTCGTCACGACCTACCGCTCGCCGTCGCCGGGTGGGGTGGACGTGTTCAATTCCGCCGGCACCCAGATTCTGACGTTCACCACGCCCCAGATGGCCAGCAATCAGGCGGATGTCAGCGTATTTCCCGACGGCGTTTTTGCGGTCAACAACCAGAATCCCGCGGGCTACGCGCTGGACGAATACTCCTCCACGGGAACATTCATCCGAGGGATCACGTTGCCGGACACGGGCTATCCCGCGGGGACCTACGTCGCCCCGAATGGAACGCTCTGGGTCGTCGAGACCGCAGGCCCCATCATGAACATGGAGGAAAACGGCACGCTCCTAACGACGATCGATCCCGATTTCAGCGGCGGCGTCTCGCTGGTCGTCAACCCGAGCGACAACTCGATCTACCTGACCGATTATATCAATGATCTCGTCCACCATTTTTCCTCCACCGGCACTGTGCTTGGCCAATTCAGCACCAGCATTTCCGGGCCGGAAGGGATCGGCATCGCCTCCGACGGCACACTTTACATCGACGGGGACAGCGACCTCGTGGACCATTACTCCGATTCCGGAACGCTTCTCGGGGCGATCACCCTATCCAATCCCGGCACGCCCCTGTATCTCTCGGTCATCCCCCTGCCGGAGCCGACGTTCCTCGCCCTTGGGACGATCGTTTCCCTTGGCCTGCTGGCTCGCCCGCGCATAATAAGGGCACAACGCCAATCGCCTTCGGCACTCTGACGGTCTGAACTCTGAAGGGGCCCCGCGTTTGCTTCGGCTTCACGGCAGCGGCAAATTCTTGAATTCAAAGGGAACCCTCATCGTGTGGGACTTCGAGGGTAGCTCGATCACCCATTTGGCCGGGTCGCCAACGGGCGCGTCTTCGCCGACGTTGCGAATATAGTTGACGGTGTATCTGTTCCAGGCGCTGCCGCCGCCGACATATCTGAATTCACGGCCCTTGTCGTCCAGGAGTCGCTCGTGGTTTTGCAGAAGGAGCCAGACGGTTTCACCGCCTAGAGCGTTGCCGTCGAGGGACACGCTCAGTTGATAGTTCGGCTCGGCCATTTTTTTCAGGGAATAGAAAGTAACGGTGATGTTGCCGATCGTTTTCGAGGTCTGGGCGGCTTGCAGGGGTTTGTCGATGGTCAGGGAATCCA
This sequence comes from Tepidisphaeraceae bacterium, assembly GCA_050010915.1. Lineage (GTDB taxonomy): Bacteria > Planctomycetota > Phycisphaerae > Tepidisphaerales > Tepidisphaeraceae > PALSA-1353. The sequence continues at coordinate 6,514 of JBEKKC010000125.1, forward strand.
TTTTGTCGGCCACGCGAAGCTGGAGGCTGCCCTTGAGACGGGCGATCTTCTTGCCGGGGTTGTTCGGATATTTCAGCGGCACGTCGCAGTCAAAGAGGAGCGAGTGTGGCGGGCTGCTGCCGACGAAGGGCATGCGGCCGTTCACGTTCTGGGTCATCGAATTCCCGGCGTCGTCGACGGCCTGGTCGGTCCTGGCAGTGGAGTTGTAGCTCTGCACGCGCAGGGCGGGATCGACGTAAACCCTCAATTGCACGTTGCAGAAGTTGGTCGCGCTTCCCGCCTGGGAGTAGCTCACGCTCTGCTGGCGGCTGAAGGAGAGCGCCTGGATAACGAATCCATCGGCTTCGTATACAGGGAGTTTCGGCATGTCGCCCGCCGGCATTTGGCCGGTGGAGAAAAGCATGATGTGGCGGGTGAGATCGTTGCTGTAATTTTGTTGGATCGAGAGATTCCACAAGCCGCAAGCCTCCCACACGGCCGACCAGAACGGGCGGTCGGTGAAGTCCACGTCCTTGGGAATCTGCAAGGAATCCTGGTCCCAGATGTTGCCGTTGGTCGTGAACTTGACGTCCGCCTGCCGGGTGAGTTCATCGAAAACATCTTGTGCCACGGCTTGTTTGAGATGGAGATTGATTAGCGTCACGCCGGGCCGGGTCGTCGGCGCATTTTTCGAGGTCTGCGCCAATGCCTGGCCGACGGCAGTTGACATGGAGATCAACACGCCCAATACCAAAAATTTCGTCTTCACGAAGTCCCGATCCTTTCCGCCTGAAGAGCGTTTGTGATGGAATGAAACCTTCTGACGCCGGTCACAGCGGCTTGTAAATCGTAAATCCCTGCGCTCCGTGGCGATTGGAATGCGGGTACTCGACGATTCCGCGCGGCTCCCGGACGCCGGCAGCTTCGGCCTCATTTTGCACCAAATGCTTGGCGCAGATATATGGACAGGTTTCATCCTGTTGGAAAAGAATCGAACCATCATGGTAAACATCGTAGAGAATCACTTCCGCGGTAGCATCGCTCTGGCATCCCGCGACGGCGCATTTGGGCATGAACTCTCCTTTGGCAATTGACTTGCGCGGGTCATTCTAACAAATATTCGCCGGAAAAGACCCGTTGACTGATCGGCCGGGGGCAGGGGATAATGCGGGGCATGATTCGCATATTGGCATTCCTGGCGGCATTGTTGCTTTGCACGACGTTCGCTTCGGCCCAATATTGGGACAACTCGCTCTCGGTGGGCTATTCCCATTTCTTCCCGGAGAGAAGCGGGGGATTGTTCTTCAGCAAGGATGGGGCTTATCTGGATGGGGACTTCGCCTGGCGGATTCCGCAGGTGGTTGTGCCGACGTTCGTCGGCCTGGGCGTGACGGCGTCGGGGTATTGGGACAGCGAGAATATCGATTACCCGATCTACTACCGGGATCGGGATCGGGATTTCGGGAATTCGGACCTGAACTCTGACGTGGAATTCGTGGAGTTGGAACCGCGGCTGGCGATGAAGTTTTGGATTCCCGGAGCGCCCGGCGTGTTCGTCAGGCCGCGAATCGGCGCGGGGCTGCTGGTTAGTAATTATTCGGTCGATCAGTTGGCGGCGGACCTCTACGGCTTTGAATACATCGATACGCGGAATTTCACGGGCGCGGCGTTTGAGGTTCGGCCGGCGGTGCAATTGGGATTCGAGCGAGGTCCGTTTGCGATCGGCGGGGAATTATCGTACATGGCCAGTTGGGGCGGGTTCGGAGCGATGGGAGACGTGCTCCAGGAGTTGCGAGCCGGCATATTCTTCAGGTTTCGGTTCTAAGAACCGCCAAAAACATTTTACCGCGAAGGAGCGAAGTTGCGCGAAGGAAATTTTATGAAAGATGTGGATAAGTCTTTCTGCTGCGTCAATCTCTGCGTTCTCCGCGTGCTCTGCGGTGAATAATCGGAGCTAAACGGATGGAGGGAAATGCGCGGTGATGGCGGCCGCAGTACCGCCGCGAACGGCGAACTGGCCGGTAACGGTCATCCGGCGGGGCTTTATCGTTGCGACTAGATCGTCCAGGATGGCGTTCACGACGGATTCGTAGAAAATCCCCTTGTTGCGATAGGAAAAGAAATAGAGCTTGAGGCTCTTCATCTCCACGCAGAAACGGTCGGGGACGTAGGCGACGGTGATGGTGGCGAAATCGGGCTGGCCGGTGACGGGGCAGACGCTGGTGAATTCGGGAAAGACGAACTTGATTTCGTAATCGCGCCCGGGGCGGGGATTGGCAAAAGCGTCAAGAATGGTCCGCGGGTGGGCGATTTGCCGGGCTGTCAGGACCGATTTTTTTCCCAATTGGCGGGCCATCACGGAGTCTTGTGAAAGTCGGCGTCGAGGGCGTCGAGCATGGACGAGGCGATCTCGAAGGTCCGGCCATCGTAAATCGCGTAGGGCGTCAGGCCGTTGGCGGGACGAACGATCTCGACGTGATATTTCTTGAGCGAAGGGGATTCCAGGGTAAGGACGTATCGCTGCTCGACGCGGGAGTCGGGGGTTTTTTCGAGATATTTATCGGCTCGGAAGGGATCGAATTTCGCGAGGAGCGTGTCCACCTTGGAATCGTCCACCTGGCTCTTTGGCTCGGATGGGATGGCGAACATCCAAACCGATTGCGGGGGTTGGGTGGTGGGCTGGGTCGCGGGTTTGGAGGTCGCAAGCGTAGGGCCGAGGGGTTTTAGCTTTGGAGCCGCCGGGCGACGAGTCAGCACGACCAACTGGGTGAACGTGGGGCGTTCGACCACCGGCGCGGGTTGGGTGGCTTGCGTGGCGGGCGGAGTGGGGAAAATCGCCTTGACCAGGGAAATCTTCGACACGTCCGCCGGCACAACGGTAACCACGTCGCGGTCGAGCAGATCGAGGGGGGTTTTCTGGAGACTATCCAGCGAGGATTTGGCGATCTTGGCGACCAAGCCATCGGAGGTTTGGACGAAATAATGCTCCTTGGAAAGACTGTCGGGCGAACCGATCGTCAGGGTGAGACCGGAAGCGGGCTCAGTCGTCGGCTGGGTTGAGGGCGCGGCGGTGCTGAGCCAGACCTGCATCGTCGGATGGTCGAAGCGAGCGAAGGCCAGTTCGTCGGAATCGCCTTTGACGAATTCGGTGGCCTCGGTGCCGGCGATGGTGGTGATGAGGGAAGAGATCGACTCGCCGTCGCCGGGCAATTCGGCGGGCCGGGTGATCTTCCACTTGTCGCCGTCCTTGACCATTTCCAAGGTCTGCGTGGGGGTGGTGATGCGAACCTGTTTGAATTCGGCCGGGCTGGTCGGCAGCAGATGCTTGTCGCGCAAATCGTCAGCGGCGGATTTGAGGTTCTTGGCAAGGCTGGAATCGACGAGATTCACGTCGCCGTCGTCCACTCTGGCATACATGACGTCGCCGATGCCGGCGGTGTTGCCGATGGCCAGGCGCGCGTTTTTGCCGTCGGTGATGGAGAGATCGACGATATAGCGGGGGTGATCGAGACCGGAATCGGCCGGGGCGGCATCGGGGCGGCCCTGGGAACGAAGATCGCAGACGGTTCGGATAAGGTCCTGGGTTTGCCAATCGACGGCGGCGGAATTGACCGGCTCGGTCATTTTCCAGGCGGCGCCGTCGCGGTGGATGGCGGTGCGGTTGCCGTCGGAGTCGATGATGGTGACGCCGTTGACCTGGCCGCTTTCAATGCTGAAGAGCTTGGGTCCCTGGGGAGAGGAGGGTTGCTCGGTATCGACGCCCGTGGGATTGGGACGGTTCTGGTCGAGGTAAAATACGACGCCCACGACGATGAGGGCGATAAGCAGGAGAATGGTCGTTTTGAAGTTCATCGAAGTAACTCGGCTTACGATTCAATCACGCCGTTTGCTGTAGACCAAGAGTCCCGCGGCAATGGCGGCCAGCGGCAAGCCTGCGGTTAGAACGCCCACGCGCCAGAAGGCGAGGGATGCGGGCGACATTTCCCGAATCCGGGCCACCTGAAGCGCGTGGGGACCGATGGCCAGCATGGAATCCTGGTGCGCCAGCCAGAGGATGCTGTTGACGAAGAACTCCCCGTTGCCGGGAAGACGAGAGACGCTCAGGCCGTGGCGTTCGAGCATTTCCTGGTCGGGGAGATCGACGAGATAGCTGATGGCGAAGACGTAGCTTCCAACGACGACAAGGCGTGAATCGCCGGGCGCTTCGGAGGCGGCGGCGGCGTAGAGGCGATTGTCCGGGGTGTTGTCGATGTCGCCGAACATTCGACCGGCATCCGGGTCGGGTTTGGGATTGAAGGTGATCTTGGGATGATCCGAGCCAAGGAGGGATTCGGCATCGGCGGTCGCCCAATAATGCGGCGAGAAGGGAATGGGAAGCAGCGGCGAGACGTGTACGCCGGGGGGAGTGGCGGGCGTCAGGGCCACGGGCACGGAGGCGGCCTGGAGGAAATCCAGACCTTCCAGCGGGGTGGCGATCGGGTGATTGCCGTATTGATTGATTTTGAAAACGGCCTGGCTGGCCTGCTCGGCATTTTCGGCGAAGTCGTTGGACTGGCGCTCCGGAGCGGGCAGGGATTGGTGAACGAGCACGTCATCCGTCTTGGCCTGAATGCCCATCGGCCCGAGTGCCTGGTCCATGGGATCGGCGGTGGGGAAGAGCAGGACCAACGCCGATCCGCCGGATTTCAGATGCTGTTCGAGCATGGGATCAATCTGCGAGGGCTGGTCGGGCTGAGTGTCGTGCTGGAAGCGGACGACGACCCAGACGGCGGATTTCATCTGCTCGTCCGTCGGTTCGGGTATGGGGGACTCCTGCATGGCGGATTGCCCGCTCATGTCCTTTTCCTGAACGTCGAAATTGTCGTCGCGCAGCCTCTGGGCGATGGAGGCAAAGGGGGGCTGCTGTTCGGGGGACATGGCCGTGGCCAGCGGCGCGCCGCCGGCGCGGACGAAAACGACCGTGGGCTTGGCGGAGCTGGTGAGCGAGGCGACGGCGGCGGTGATCTGCTGCTCGCCGGCGAAGCTCAGCTTGGGCTGAACGTCGGATGCCTGGGCGGCGAATCGGCTTGAGTCCGGAACCTTCCAGACCTGGTCAAATTGGAGGATTTTATAGCCGCTGCCGGTCATGACGATGATCGACTTGCTCTTGAGCTGCTGCTTGAATTCGTCGAGTTCAGTCAGCGAGCCAAGATGGGAAATGCGGTCGAGCACGGCGTCGGCCGTCTTTTTCGCATCGTTGGCGCGCTGGGCGGCGCCGGGAGAGTAATCCGTGATCTGCTTCAGCTTGGAAAAGGCGGGGATGGTCTTGAACGAAGCCACGACCTGTGAGAACTGATCGAGGAGTTGGGAGACGTTTCCGTAGGTGGTGCGCGCTTCGTCCACGCCGTCCTTGTAGCTGGGGATTTGCTGGTTGAGATCGGAATCGATGGCGGATTTCAGATCGCTGAGCTGGTGATGGGTCAGGACGAGCGTGAGATATGCCGCGGAAATTTCCTGCTGAAGCTGCTGATCCTGGACCTGATCGAAAGGCAGGATGCGGAATTTGGCGGCTTCATCGGTCACGAATTGATCAATCGCCTTGTTAACGTCGGGGATCGTGTCGAGGATGGTTTTGTACCCCTTCACTTCCCCGCCATATTTGTTGGTGACATCGGCCACGAGCTTGTTGAACTGGTCCTTCTGGGTGTCGGGGTCGAGCACCTCGGTGGTAATGTTTTTGCCCTTGGTTGAGTATTCGTTGAGCAGGTCGGCGACGGGCTGGTAATAATCCTGCTCGTGGGAATCGCTCTTGAGCTTGGGATAGAGAGCGACGACGCGAACGGGCTGCTTCAACTCCTGGATGAAATTGATGGATTGGGGACGGAGGCTCTGCGTGCCGCCGACGGTGGTGTCGATGCGCACGGCGCGTGATTCGGCAAACCAGGTGAGCATAACGGCCAGGGCGATCGCGAAGAGGCAGGAGGCGCCGACGTTGGCGCCGTACTTGATCCACCGCTGGCTTTGGGATTCGGGCGGGGTGAGCGTCGTTGCGGATTGTTCGTTTCTTTCAGGCATCGGGAAGACCATCAAAATTCATTTCCATCGCCGCGATTCCAGCACCTTCGTGGTAAAAAACAAAAAGACCGCGGTGGAGAATATGAAGAACGCCAAGTGGCCGGTGTCGATGATTCCGCGGCTGAAATCGGTGTATCGCTTGAAAACCGTCTGGTCGAGGATGGTGGTCCAGGTTGGCGAGAGGAGCTTGCCGCTGGCCCACCAGGGGACGATGGTGATGGCGAAGAGGACGGCGGCGGTGGCGACGGCGGCGACGATCTGGCTGCGGGTCAGGGACGAGCAGAACAACCCGATGGAGATGAACAGCGCCCCCACCAGGAGGATGCCGAGATATCCGCTGCGGATCGGGCCGAAGTCGATGCGGGGATTGGCGTAGAGGGCCAGGACGGCGGCGTAAAGCAGGGTGGGGGCGAGCATGACGAGGAAGAACGCGAACGAGCCGAGGAATTTTCCGAGCACGACGTCGGATTCGGCGACGGGGGCGGTCATGAGCGCTTCGATGGTGCCGGTGGACCATTCCTGGGCGAGCAATCCCATGGAGAGGAGCGGGACGATGGAGACCAGGAGCCAGACCATCCAGTTAAAGAGGTTTCGCATTCCGGCGATTTCGCCGGGCTGGAAATCGTCCCAGAACGTGAACGAGCAGGCGATGAGGAAAACGGCCATCGCGACGTAGGCGATGGGAGAGTAGAAATAGCTCGTGAGTTCGCGGCGGGCAATGGTGGTGGCACGGGTCATATTAGTTGTCACTTGTCATTGGTCATTTGTCATTGGTCATTTGTATTGGAGTCGTTTCTTGCCAGTGACTAATGACAAATGACAAGTAACCAATGACATCTTCATTCCCTTGCCATGGCCTGATT
>JBEKKC010000126.1:0-14953 GCA_050010915.1 Tepidisphaeraceae bacterium
GGAATCATCGCCGCCCAGTCCATCGGTGAGCCCGGCACCCAGCTCACCATGCGCACCTTCCACACCGGCGGCGTCGCCACCGGCAGCCTCATCGAAAACGACATCAAGGCCGTCTCCGGCGGAACCGTCCAGCATCACGACATCAACGCCGTCTCCGTGGCCGACGCCGACGGCAACAAACGCCTCGTCGCCCTGAAGCGCAACGGTGAAATCTCCATCGTCGATGCCAAGGGCCGCGAACTGGAAAAATACAAGGTCCCCTACGGCTCCAACGTCCTGGTCGCCGACGGCGAAAAGGTCAAGCCGCGCCAACAACTCGTCGTCTGGGACGCCCACATCACCCCCATCCTCGCCGAGAAGGGCGGCGCCGTCCGCTACGAGGACATCGAGGAAGGCGAAACCGCCCGCATGGAGGAAGAACGCAAGGGCGGCGCCGGCGCCGGCGAGGCCAAGCTCGTCGTCATCGAGCACAAGGGCGAACGCCATCCCCGCATTACCATCGAAGCCGAAGACGGCAAAATTCTCGACTTCCACTATCTACCCGCCAAGGCCCGCATCGAGGTCCGCAACGGCCAGAAGATCACCCCGGGCCAGATGCTCGCCCGTCAGCCGCGCGAGGCCGCCGGAACCATGGACATCACCGGCGGACTGCCCCGCGTTACCGAAATCTTCGAGGCCCGCAAGCCCAAGGACCCCTCCGTCCTGGCCGAAATCTCCGGAACCGTCGAAATCCGCGCCGAAAAACGCCGCGGAAAGACCACCATGATCGTTCGTTCCGAAACCGGCATGGAACGCGAGCACCACGTCCCCAACGACAAGGAATTGCAGGTCCACGCCGGCGACAGCATCGAGGCCGGCGATCCCCTCATCCACGGGCCGATCATTCCCCACGACATCCTTCGCATCAAGGGCGAAGAGGCCCTCTACCAGTATCTCCTGGCCGAGGTCCAGAACGTCTATCGCAGCCAGGGCGTCAAGATCAACGACAAGCACATCGAGATCATCCTCAACCAGATGCTGCGCAAGGTGAAGGTCGAAGATGCCGGCGACAGCAAGTTCCTCCCCGGCGAGGTCGTGGACCGTTTCCGCTTCCGCCAGGGCAACGAGCTTTTGGCCCAGAGCGTCAAGATCGCCGAGCCGGGCGGCACCAGCTTCAAGGAGGGCGACGTCGTCGCCAAGTCCGAATACAAGGAGGCCAACGACGCCGCCGAGGCCGCCGGCAAGGAAGCGGCCAAGAGCAAGAAGCCCAAGCCCGCCCGCGCCAAAACCCTGCTCCTGGGCATCACCAAGGCCTCACTCCAAAGCGAAAGCTTCATCAGCGCCGCCAGCTTCCAGGAGACCACCAAGGTCCTCACCGAGGCTTCCCTCGCCGGCGCCGTGGACATGCTCGTCGGCTTGAAGGAGAACGTGATCCTCGGCCACCTGATCCCCGCCGGCACGGCCTTCTCGCCGCATCTGAATCTGAAGATCAAGCACTTGGCCCAGCCCCCGCAGATCGAGGCGCCGACTCCCGCCGCCCGAGCCGCGGCCGCCGCGGCAGCGCAGCAGCAGCAGCCCATCCCGACCGGCGAGCCCGTCCCACAAGCCGGGACGTGAAGCAATTGCGATTTGATTCCCCCAAAGCCCACGGATAGCCATCCGTGGGCTTTTTTTATTGACCCACTTTCCCCATCCAAAGCCCAGGGAGCTTGCTCCCTGCGGGCTCTCCCACGCTCGACCAACAATCATTTTTGTCCAGATCTCCCCAACCCGCTATCATGCCCCCAATCTCCCATTTCGAGGCCTCATCCAATGCCCCCACAAGTCCACGGACACCCAAGCGTCGACGCGCTGATTCGTTGGAGATAAGTGACGTCAATTTCACCCCCCAAAGCCCACGGATATTTATCCGTGGGTTCGCTTGGTCTGTAGAAGATCCCCAATCGACCCGCCTATTTCCCTGGCCGGAGGATTTCCCCATCATCGTTCCACAATTCGATCGCGGGGCGGTCAAGGCTATGTTCATAGCTGAGAACGCTCACGCTGGCGGTAGAGCAAAGGAACTTGGCGGCCGCCTCCGGCCCCAGACCGATCCACCGCGAGACGATCACCCGGCTGATATGCGCGCTGGAAAACCCGGCCACGTCGCCGTCGATCTGCCGCACCTTGTTGATGAATCGGTCCGCCCTTGCGGCCACCTCGCCGGGCGATTCCCCGCCCGGCGCTCCGTCGCGAAACAGGTCCCAATCCGGAAGCTGGCGATGAATTTCGTCCGAAAACTTCCCCTCAAGTTGGCCGTAATTCCATTCCGCCAGATCGGGATCGACTTGGGCGACGGCCGCGAATCCGGCCAACTCGCACGTCCGGCGCGCCCGCTGAAGCGGGCTGCTGAAAACGCGGCTGAACGCGATGCCCGCCAACCGCCCCGCCAGTCGCCGCGCGTTCTCTTCCCCTTGCACGTTCAGCGGCAGATCGGTTCGGCCGGTGAACCGATGCGTCTCGGCCCAATCCGTGCTGCCGTGCCGGATCAGAAAGAGTCGTGGAAGCGTCTGTGCCATTCAAAGATGATACGCCTGCCTCGTCGCATTTTCCGCATCGTTCGCCATCACGCGCTTTTCCGAAAAGATAAACCGCGAAGCAGCGAAGAAGCGAAGTTACGCGAAGTCGGATTGATAGTTCTTCGCGCAACTTCGCTGCTTCGCTGCTTCGCGGTAATTTTTATGGTTGCGCCGAGGGATGGGGTGGGCGTCGAACGGCCCCAATTCTGTTATCATTACGTTTTTGACAAGCCCGGCGGAAACCAGATATGAGCGATGAAGAACTCCCGTTTGAAGTGCAGGAATTTGATCGGCTTCTATCAAAGCCCAACAGCGACCCCACCGGCTTGGCCGGGTTTTTCAACAGCGGCGAGGTGTGGGTTGGACGGGTGCCGGCCCGGCTCGACGTCATGGGCGGGATCGCCGACTACTCGGGGGCCAACGTTTGCCAGGCCGTGCTGGGCCGCGGCATGCTCATCGCTCTCCAGGCCCGCACCGACAGCACGCTGCGCATTCGCTCGATTCAGGTCGGCCGCGCCCTTCCGGTCGAGACGCGCATTCCGCTCAACTACTTCTATTCGGGCGACGGCCTGGGCAGCTACGCCCAGGTGCGCCAACTCTGCCAGGCCAACCCCCTGGCCTTCTGGGCCGCTTACATCGGCGGCAGCATCTTCACGCTTCTGAAGGAGGAGTCCGTCAAGATTCCCTATGGCTTCTCAATGCTCCTGCTCAGCGCGGTGCCGATGAACGTCGGCATCGGCAGCTCGGCCGCCGTCGAGATCGGAACGCTCGCCTGCCTCAACGCCTACCTGGGCCTTTCGCTCAGCGCCAAGCGCATCGCCGAACTTGGGCAGATGGCCGAGAACCACGTCGTCGGCGCGCCCTGCGGAATCATGGACCAGATCGCGATCACCTCGGGCCGAAAGGGCAAGCTCACGCACATCCTCTGCCGGCCCGGCAGCATCGTGGGCGAGGTGGAGATTCCGCCCGGCACCGGATTCGTCGGCATCAACTCCATGGTCCGCCATTCCGTCGGCGCCAGCCCCTATTCCGACACCCGCATCGGCGCGTTCATCGGCAAGAAAATCATCAACGACATCCGCGCCCTCGCCGGCGGCGCTCCTCTCGGTTACCTGACCGAACTTTCCGTCGATGAGCTCAACGGCAAGTTCGCCAAGCTGCTTCCCAACACCATCATCGGCTCCGAGTTCGTCAAGAAGCACCGCACGCACGGCGACCCGGTCACGACGATTCAGCCCGATGCCGAGTATCGCGTCGCCGGCCCCACGCGCCATCCGATCGAGGAAAACGAGCGCGTGCTCAAGTTCATCGACGCCCTCCGATCCGCCAACCAAGGCGATGACAAATCGCTGGTGACCGCCGGCCAGATGATGTACGGCGCCCACGACAGCTACAAAAACAACTGCAATCTGTCGGTCGAAGAGGTCGATTTCCTCATCGACGCGGTCCGCAAACGCGGCCCGGCGGCGGGCCTCTACGGCGCTAAAATCACCGGCGGCGGCACGGGCGGCACCGTCGCCGTCTTCGGCAAGCTCGACGCCCTCCGCGAGCAAATCCCCCAAATCGCAACCGAGTACTCGCGAAGAGTCGGCGTCATGCCGGATATCTTCGAAGGATCCTCCTCGGGCGCGATGGAATTTGGCGCCAGGAAATATACGTTCACCGCCAATGGCTGGCGCGCGGCCCAGGGATAAGACCTGGATCACGAATAGACAGACTCCATGCGGAATACAAACTCATGACCACCCCGACAACCTCCGCCTCCCCCCGCGTCCGCAAAGCCGTCATCCCCGCGGCGGGACTTGGCACACGGCATTTCCCCGCGTCCCACGCCGTGAAAAAAGAGCTCTTCCCCGTCGTCGGTCCCGACGGCATCGCCCGCGCGCTTTTGCACTATCATTTGCTGGAACTTGCCGCGGCGGGGATCGAGCAGATCTGCATCATCGTCCAACCCGGCGACGACAAGCCCATCCGCCAATACCTCGCCGGCCCCGGCGACGACTATCTCCAGCGCCTGGAGAAATTCCCCGCGCTCCTGGCCGAGGCCCGCCAGATGCGCGAACTGGCCGGCCGCGTTTGCTTTGCCGTGCAGCACGAGCAGCAAGGGTATGGCCACGCGGTCTATCAGACCAAGTCATTCGCCGCCGGCGAAATGGTCCTGCTTTGCCTGGGCGATCACCTGTTTCGCGGAAAGCCGGTTTCGCCGTATGTCGAACTGGCCGACGTGGCCAAGATTTCCGGCGCCAAATGCGTCTCCGCCGTCAACCGCATCGGGCCGGCGCAACTCAAAGGCTTCGGCGCCATCGCCGGCAAACGCCGCCCCGGCAACGCCCGCCTCATCGACGTCTCGCTCATCATCGAAAAGCCCGATGTCGCCACCGCCAGAAAATCGCTTCGCGTCGACGGGCTGGAAAACGACGTCTTCCTAGGTTGGTTCGGCATGCACCTGCTCGCCCCCGGCATCTACGACGTGCTGGAAAAGATGATCCGCGACAACGTCCGCGACAACAACGAATTTCAACTCACCAGGGCCCAGGAAATCCAGCGCCAGCGGGAAGGCTACCTGGCCCTGGAAATGCTCCACGCACAACGCTTCGACTTCGGCGAGCCGGATGATTTTGTGAAAAGCGTGCAGGAGTTCCGGCACGAGTGAATGCGCGAGTGTTTCGATCCTGAAGTGACCCCTACGCCGCATCCTCTTCCAACAGCGGCGGCGGAACAATCGTCGCCGACCCCGACGCTTGACCGTTCCCATTCAGCCCAAGTTCCTCCACCAGCTTGGCCGGAACCTCGGCCGTATTCTTGCACTTCGGATACCCGCTGCACCCCAGGAATTTTCCTCTTCGACCGGATCGGATCACCATCGGCTTGCCGCATTCGTCGCAGTCGATGTCGGTGGCGATGGGACCATTGTTGGGCGCCGCCGCCGGCGCGTTGCCCGTGAGCTGCGCCACCAGTTTCGCCGCCTTGTCACCCCCCTCGTTCAATTTTGGGATCAGCGCTTCCACCACTTTCAAATCCTCGCCCGTCATCTTGGCGACCTGCCGCGTCGCCCGGCATTTGGGAAATGCGCTGCAACCCAGGAACGGGCCGCGCTTGCTGTTCCGCAGGATCATCGGGCTTCCGCATTTCTCGCACTTCACCGGCGTCAGCACCTTCGCCTTCGGCGGCATCGGATTGCCCTGCTTATCGAGATTGACTATCGTTTCGCATTCGCGCGTGCCGTCCGGCTTCTTCAGCATGTACCCGCTGCATCCCAGGAATTCCCCGAACCGGCCCTTCATTTTCCGCATCTCCCGGCCGCAATTCGGGCATTTGAACTCGCTCTTCTCCTGCATCTTGGGTTTGCCCTGCTTGTCAACCGCCTTGATCCCATCGCATTCGGGATACCGCGTGCAACTGAGGAAGAATCCGTTCTTGCTGATGCGATACACCATCGGCGAGCCGCACTTTTCGCACGTGTACGGCGAAGGCGATCCGCCCGCATGCTCCAATTTGTCCAACGCCCCATCCACCGTCTTGTGGAACGGCCCGTAAAAATCCTTCAGCAGCTTGATCCAGTCCAGGTGCTGCTCCTCGATCTCGTCGAGCTTGCCCTCCATCCCGGCCGTGAATTGCACGTCCATGATCTCGGGAAACGCCTGGATCAGCTTGTCCGTCACGATCGAGCCCAGCATGGTCGCGTGGAACCGCCGGTTCACCTGCTCCACGTACTCCCGGTCCTGGATCGTCTGGATGATCGACGCGTATGTGCTCGGCCGGCCGATCCCCAGCCGTTCAAGCTCCTTCACCAGCGACGCCTCGCTGAACCGCGCCGGCGGCTGCGTGAAATGCTGCGTCGGGTCGATCTCGACCGCGACGACCGGCTTGCCTTCGGCCAGTTCCGGCAGGAGTTGGTCTTCGCTGCTGACGCCCGTCACGCGCATGAATCCGTCGAACACCAGCTTGCGCCCCGAACCGCGGAAGATCGCCTCGCCGGCGCTCGTCCCCGCGGAAATCGTCGCCGTCGTCGCGTCGAACTGCGCCTCCGACATCTGACAGGCCACGAACCGGTTCCAGATCAGTTGATACAGCCGCGAGTCGTCCGCCCCCAGCTTCGCGTGCGCCGCCTCCGGGGTAAACGTAAGCTCCGTCGGACGGATCGCCTCGTGCGCTTCCTGCGCCGATTTGTTGCTCGACGCGTAGACGTTCGCCTTCTCCGGCAAATATCGGTCGCCGAACGTCCGGCCGATGTACCCCCGCGCCATGGCCAGCGCGTCGGCCGATAAGTTCGTGCTGTCGGTTCGCATGTAGGTGATGTGTCCGCCTTCATACAGCGACTGCGCGATGCGCATCGTCCGCTGCGCCCCGAAGCTCAGCCGGCTGCTGGCCGCCTGTTGCAGCGTGCTGGTGATGAACGGCGCCGACGGCCTGCTGCTGACGCGCTTCTTCTCGATCGAGCGAACGACGAATGCCGGCGTTTTTTCGATCCGGCCGATGAATTTCGTCAAATTCGCCGCGGGTCCTTTCCCCAGCGGATCGGTGGTGTTCTGTTCCTCGGTGACGACAAATCCCAATGCCTCCACCGCCGTGCGCGCCGCCGCCTTGTTGCTCGCCTCGAATTTCTTGCCGCCCAACTCCACCAACTCCGCGGCGAACGCGGCATGCTCGCTCAGCCATTTGTCCCGCTCGGCCTTGGTCCGCGCGCCGTTGCCGGTGTTCAGCAGAAAGTCGGTCCACTGTTCCGCCAACCCGCGCGCCCGGATGGAATCGGGCGTGAAGATCGCGCCCAGTTTCCAGAACTCGCCGGGGATGAATTTGTCGATTTCCCGCTCCCGCTCCACCACCAGCCGCACCGCCACCGACTGCACCCGGCCCGCCGACAATCCCCGCGCCACCTTCCGCCACAACAGCGGGCTGATCTCGTAACCCACGATCCGGTCCAGGATGCGCCGCGCCTGCTGCGCGTTCACGCGGTCGATGTCGATCTGGTGCGGATTTTGAAATGCCTTCTGAATCTCGCTCTTGGTGATGGCATTGAAAATGACCCGGTACACCCGCTCGTCCGGAATCCCCAAGGCTTCCTTAAGATGCCAGGCGATCGCTTCACCCTCCCGGTCCAAGTCCGTCGCCAGGTAAACCTTGTCGCTTTCCTTCGCCAGCTTCTTCAACTCCCCGATTACCTTGCTTCGACTTTCCAGCACCTCGTAATCCGGCTGGAAGGTTTTCAGATCGACGCCCATCCCCTTTGACGGCAAATCGCGGACGTGCCCCATGCTGGCCCGAACGACGTATCCATCGCCGAGGAATTTATTGATCGTCTTGGCCTTCGCCGGCGACTCGACGATCACCAGATGTTTTCCGCTCTTGCGTGCCATGGCTTTACGTTTGCGGCGGCAGGGACCTCACTTCGGGCAACCCGTTGGCTCGTATCGACCGATATCCCGCAATTCTTCACGAAATTGCCCAGCCGAACTTCGGCCAAGGGCGGGGCAGTTTGCAAACCTAACAGCTACCTGTCAAGTCCGCTCCGCCCATACACCGCCGCCGAATTGATACGGGATTATCCGACGATAGTTCATTTTAGGCCCGACCGTATCTGCCCCGGGCCGACAATCCGATTTAATTTTAAGTCAATGATTTGCAAGATTTTAGGAGATTATTCATTCTCCTAAAGAAAACGCGGGGACGCACGGGATAAAACTGTTGATGAGTTCGCTTAAAAATATTTCTCACGGCTTTGGGCGATTCTGGTCTTCATCAGCCTGTCTGCGCCAAGTCCAGTGTTTCGCCGAACTTGGAAAATAACGTGGTTCGAAGCTGAATATGGTCGGTATGATCCAGCCTGGGATCATCGGCAAAAATTGCCTGTGCGTCTTCCTTGGCCAGTTGCAGCAAATCCAATTCGCTCGTCAGATCGGCGAGCTTGAACTCCGGCAATCCATGTTGCCGGATGCCGAAGAATTCTCCGGGGCCTCGCAGCCGCAAGTCCATCTCCGCGATCTCAAACCCGCTCGACGTATTGAGCATCGCGCTCAGCCGGGCCTCGGCGCCCGGCGTTGCCCCATCGGCCACCAGGATGCATTCCGACGAATACGAGCCCCGCCCGATCCGGCCACGCAACTGGTGCAACTGCGACAGCCCAAACCGGTCGGCGCCGTCGATCACCATCACCGTCGCGTTGGCCACGTCGATGCCCACCTCGATCACCGTCGTCGCCACCAGCACGTCGATCTTCCCCTCCCGGAAATCCGACATCGCCCGTTCCTTTTCCTCCGTCGTCATCTGCCCGTGCAGCGCGGCCAAGCGCAGGTCCTTCAGCGGCCCCGCGGCCAGCGTCCGCATCCGTCCAATCACGGATTTGGCGTCGTCGCCATCCTCCTGAATCTGCGGAAGCACGACGTACGCCTGTCGCCCGCCCCGCACCTGCTCGCAAACGAATTCCCACGCCTGCGCCGCCTGGCCAGGCCGAAGCCAGCGCGTCTTGATCGGTTTCCTTCCCGGCGGAAGCTCCTCGATCGCGCTGACGTCGAAATCCGCGAAATACGACAGCGCCAATGTCCGGGGGATCGGCGTTGCCGTCATCACCAGGTAATGCGGGCTGACTCCCTTGTCGCTGAGCGTCGCCCGTTGCCGAACCCCCAGCCGGTGCTGTTCATCGACGATCACCACGCCCAGATTGGCAAACTCGATCCCCTCCTGCAAAAGCGCCTGCGTGCCGACCGCCAGGTGGGTCTGTCCCTCGGCGAGGCGCGCGGCGACGGCGCCGCGGCTTTGCCGCCGCGTCCGCGACGTCACCAGGTCGATCGTCACCCGCGAACCGTGCAGCAAATTCCGCAGCGTCAAATAATGCTGCTCCGCCAACACCTCCGTCGGCGCCAGCAGTGCGGCCTGCATCTTGTTCGCGATCGCCGCCAACATCGCGTACACCGCCACCACCGTCTTTCCGCTTCCCACGTCACCCTGCAACAGCCGCTTCATCGGCCGGCCGCTCTTCAGATCCCGCACGATCTGCCAGACCGCGTTCTGCTGGCCGTTGGTCAACTCGAAAGGAAATCGCGCCCGAATCCGCCGGTCCAGCGTCTTGTCGATCCGCAGAATCGGGGCCGAAATCTTGCTCATCTTCATCAGATGGCTCGCCGCCAGACCAAGCTGCATCAGCATCAGCTCGTCATAAACCAATCTTCGCCGCGCGGAGATCGCCTGGCGGCGATCCGTCGGTTGATGGATCGCGCGATAGGCCTCCAACCGGCCCATCAGCTTCCGCCGCGACAATAATCCCGCCGAAAACCATTCACCCACCGCCCCCAGCGCCTCGTTCAGGTTCGCCGAAACGATTCGCTCGATCGTTTCGCTGGAAATCCTGGAATTCGCCGGATAGACCGCCCGGAACTTCGCATTCTCGACGGCTTTGGTTCCCGGCTCGACAATCTCCCATTTCGGATTGACCATCTGCGCGATCCCGTGAAAGAATTGCACCTTCCCCCGCACGCGCAGCAGCAAACCCGGATGAATCTGTCTCCGCAGATAAGCCCCATGAAAGAAAACCAGCGACAGCCGATGCACGCCTTCGGAAAGCGTAGCCTCGAACCTCGCCTTGCCGTGCCCGCCGGCAACGTAGTTGACGGCCGTGACTTCCCCGCGGGCGAGGCTGATCTCCCCCTCCCGCAGCCGGTCGATCGGCCGTTCCTCCGATTCGTACTGATAATCCCGCGGAAAATATTCGAGCAAATCCCCCAGCGTCGCCACCCCCAACCCCCGCAGCGCCTTGGCCCGAGCCGGGCCGATGTCCCGAAGGTCCTCAATGGGACGAGCTAACCCACCGGCCTTCCCTTCTTCCGCCACTAAATCAGGCATGGCCGCCATTCTAGCGCGGGGCGGGGGTTTGTCATTAGTCATTAGTCATTAGTCATTGGCCAGAATCTATCCCTCGAAGCGGATGCCCAATTCCTCCGGAATAATCGCCCGTGCTGGACGATGCAGGCTCGATGCATCGTATCCCATTGCGAATTCCATGGGCATGACGTAGTAGAGATCGGTAAACCCCCAAAACTGCGTCTGCCCCAAACCTTCGCCCGTCTCGGCGTTATAATACTCCCGCAGCACGGGATTTTTGACTACGGCCATCTCGAATAGGCGGCGGGACAGTTCCTTGGCGGCGTCGTTGAATCCGTAGCGAATCAACCCGTGAAAGATCATGTAATTGAACGGCGCCCACGTCGAGCCGCGCCAGTTGCATTCCCTGTTGTGCGAACCCTGGTAGTAATCCGGCTCGGTTTTGGCGTAGCTGGCGACGGGATACTTCAACCAGAATTCCTTTTCATTCAGCAGATGCTCATCGACGATGCGCTTGGCGCGCTCGGGCGTGGCTGCGCCCGCGAACAGCGGCGTGAACGCCCCGCCCGATTTCACCATCACCCGCTGGTTTTTCCGCTCGTTACGGTCGTAATAAAAGCCGTCGGTCTCGTCCCAAAATACGTCGTTAATGAGCTGCGACAATCGCCGCGATCGCTCGGCGAACGCGCGCACGTCTTCGGTCTCACCGAGCTTTTCCGCGATCACACCCATGGCGTCGAATTCGCGCACCAGATAACTCGCCAGATCCACCCCTTCGACCTCGAACGCCGCCAGTCGCCCGGCGCGGCTCCATTGGTTGTCGGTTCCGGCGGCGTCGGCGGAATTCCAAACCGGAAGGCCGTTATGGTCCGAGTCGTAGCTCATCCATTTGTCGAGATATTTCTTCAGCCGTTCATAGTAGTTGCCCGCCAGCCACCGGTAATCGTCGCCGTTCTGCTTGGCGCCCAGTACGACCAGTTGCGCCAGGAACGGTTTGAAGTGCTGGCGATCACGCTGCTTGACCAGGCTGCGGCTGATGTATCCGTCCGGCTGCTGGCGGTCCAAAAACAGCTTGAGGTTGGAAAAGCAGTATGGCCAGACGCCATAATACGAGAGATACAGATTCTCGAAATACAAATCCCAGTCATAAAATTCGTTGTAGGGATATCCGGTCAGGAGTTTCTCGCCGGAGCCGGGAAACGTTCGCAGCCCGCGGGTGCGGATGTCGGAATTGGTTTTCCGCAGACGGACTAGAAACTCAGTCCACGCCACGGGGCCGATCGACCTTTGCAGGGCTAATGTCGCCGCCGAAGGATGGGCCGATGGGGTGGAATCGGCAATTTGGCCGAAGCTCATCCGGCCCGTCGCGGCCACTGCGGCGAGTGATGCGCTGGTGCAAAGAAAATCACGGCGTGTGATCAACATACGCGCCTCCTAAGACATGGAGCCGAAGGAAAGAAACCAGACGAGCATTATTCCTCCGCCCATCCCTCGTCGCCGATCAGTTTCACGAATCGGCAGCCGCAGATGTCGTTGCTCACGAGCTTGTCGCCCAGGCGCTGGACTTCAACCAGCATCTGCTCGTCGGCCGGTCCGACCGGCAAAACGGCGATGCCGCCGTCGGCTAATTGGCTCTTCAATAATTTCTCGGGGACCGCCGGCGCGCCCGCCGCGATCAGAATCCTGTCGAACGGGGCGGCCTCCGGCCAGCCCTTGGTTCCGTCTCCAAATCGGAAATGCACGTTGCGAACGTCCAGCGCCAGCAGCTTTTCAAACGCCTCGTCCAACAGCGGTTTCACGCGTTCGATGGAATAAACCTCGCGCGCCAGCTTGCACAAAATGGCCGTTTGATAGCCGCTGCCGGTGCCGATCTCCAGGACCTTGCTCTGGTCCGTCACCTGGAGTCGCAGGGTCATCAGGGCCACCATGTACGGCTGAGAGATGGTCTGCCCATGCCCGATGGGGGCTGCCCGGTCGGCATAGGCGGCCTCCCTGGAATCGGCCAGAAAGAATTTCTCACGTGGCACCGCACGCATGGCCGCCAGCACCCGTTCGTTTGCGATGCCGCGCTCGATAATCTGCTGGCGGATCATTTTTTCCTGGAGTTCCTGCGGCGTCATTTCACCAACTTGACTCATGCTGATATTCTATCCCAACATGGCCGCCAAGCATAAGAGAGGCTCCACGCCGCCGATCGTGACGCTCACTTCCGACTTCGGCCTGTCCGATCCCTACGTGGCTTGCATGAAGGCCGCCATCCTCCGCCATTGCCCCGATGCGGTGTTGATCGACGTCACTCATAACGTTCCGCCGCAGGACATCCTTTGCGGCTCGATTTCGCTGGAACGGGCCATCGACGGATTTGGGCCCGGCGCCGTCCACCTGGCCGTCGTCGATCCCGGCGTCGGCGGTCCTCGCCGTATCCTCCTGGCACAAATCCGAGGAAGTTTCATCGTCTGCCCCGACAACGGGCTGATTACCTGGGCCTGGCATCGGCTGGGGCCGGGGATTGCCAGCGAACTCATCTGGCGCCCGGCGCGAAAAGCCGCCGACACGTTTCATGGCCGCGACATCATGGCACCCGTCGCCGGCATGCTGGCATCCGGCCAATCTCCCGACGGACTCGGCCGGAAAATCGATCGCCCCGTCCTTTTGGATATCGCGCCCGTTCGTCCCCCGGCCAAGTCCGGACGGATCATCCACATCGACCATTTTGGCAATGCCACCACCAACGTCGCCCGCGAATCCTTGCGGTCCATCCACAAGCTGAGCGTAAACGTCGGACGCAAGAAGCTTGGCCGGTTCAAGCGCACCTACGTTGATGCCGCGCCCGGAAGCCCACTGGCGTTGTTCGGCAGTTCCGGCCTGCTTGAAATCGCCGTGCGCGACGGCTCGGCCGCCAAACAGCTTGGCCTGCGCGTCGGCGATCCCGTCGTCATCAAGTGAGACAATAGGCCGCCTTACTGTTTTGCTGCGACTTGAACTTACAGCGCAACTAAGAGATAAACCGCGAAGGCGCGAAGAGCGCGAAGTTGCGCGAAGGAATATCAATGCGCCTTCGCGGTAATCCAATCAGTAATGCCCGATGGACACGGACTCCCTTCGCCAACTCGACCGGCAGCACATCTGGCATCCGTTCACCCACATGCGGCAATGGCTGGCGGAAGATCAACTCGTCATCACTGATGCACAGGGGATGCACCTGATCGACAGCGACGGCAACCGTTATCTCGACGGCGTGTCCAGCCTATGGTGCAACGTCCACGGCCATCGCGTGCCTGAAATCGACAACGCCATCCGCGCACAACTCGATCGAGTCGCCCATACCACCATGCTCGGCCTGGCCAGCGAACCTGGAATCATCCTGGCCGATCGCCTGATGCGACTCGTTCCGTCCGGGCTGACAAAAATCTTCTACAGCGACGCCGGCGCCACCGCCAACGAAATTGCCTTCAAGCTGGCGGTTCAGTATTGGCATAACCTGGGCCGCGGGGAGAAAAACGAGTTCGTCGGCTTCGCGGCCGGGTATCACGGCGACACGGTCGGCGCGATGTCGGTGGGGCGGATGCCCGCGTTTCATCAACCCTATTTTCCCATGCTGTTCAAAGCCCATTTCGCGCCGTCGCCGTTTGTCTATCGGAGTCAAACCCCGGATCGGCCCGACGCGGTTGCCGGGGAGTGTTTGAGCAGGCTGGAGGAAATCCTGCGCGATCGGGCTGGGAAAATCGCCGCGGTCTGCATCGAGCCGGTCGTGCAGGGAGCGGGGGGGATCATCGTCCAGCCGGCCGGGTTTCTGGCCGGTGTCCAAAAGCTCTGCCGCCAATATGACGTGCTGCTCATCGCCGACGAAGTGGCCGTGGGCTTTGGCCGCACCGGCAAATTCTTCGCCTGCGAGCACGAAAACGTGTCGCCCGACCTGATGTGCGTCGGCAAGGGAATCTCCGGCGGGTATCTGCCGCTGGCCGCCACGTTCGCCACGCAACAAATCTTCGACGCCTTCCTCGGCGAGACTCGGGAGAACAAAACCTTCTTTCACGGCCACACCTACACCGGAAACCCCCTGGCCTGCGCCGCCGCCCTGGCATCCCTGGATTTATTCGAAAAAACCAGGCTGGTTGAATCCGTCCAACGAAAATCCGAACGGCTTACGCGGATGCTGGAGGAGCTTCGCCCGTTGCCACACGTCGGCGATATTCGGCTAAGAGGATTCATGATCGGCATCGAATTGGTGGCCGACAAGAAATCAAAAGAGCCGTTCGATCCGCGCCGGCGTGAAGGCGCGGCCGTCTGCTCGCGCATCCGAAAGCACGGCGTCATTCTCCGCCCCCTCGGCGACGTGATTGTCCTCATGCCGCCCCTGGCCATGGAGATCGAGGATTTGAACCGAATCGTCGCGGCGCTCGCTGAAGAGATTGCCAGGATCGCCTGCTGACTGAACATCCTTGAGACAGGATTACCGCGAAGCAGCGAAGAAGCGAAGTTACGCACAGCGCAGCCTTCGGCCGCAACCAAAAAAGACCACCGCGAAGGCGCGAAGAGCGCGAAGTTTCGCGAAGTAGAAGAATTGGATATCGCTGGAGTTACGCATCGCCGCGCAAAAA
>JBEKKC010000127.1:0-13349 GCA_050010915.1 Tepidisphaeraceae bacterium
CCCTCTTCGCGCTCTTCGCGTCTTCGCGGTGGTATTTAATTGTGCTGGCCGGGCCGGCGATTACTTCGGCGGATTCGCCCGGCGTGCCGTTTTATTATGCGATCGCGACCGCGGCGGACCGCCAGATCAGGACGCTCGTCGTCGGGGTGAACTCGAACGTGGGCGAAGCGGTCGTATCGCGGGACCGCAAACACGTGACGCTGAACGTCGATCCCAGTTTGCTCGGTTCGGGGGAGATTCGCGACTTCACGTATCAAAAGGGCCGGCTGGGATTTGTGGGAAGCCCGGCGCCCTCGCCGATTCAGCCGGCGGTGGGAAACGGCCTGACTCCCTCCATCGCGGCGTCGCCGAGCGAAATAGCGCCGCCGCTGTCCATTCTCGATAAACCGGGAATGAGTTTGATTGCGCCTCTGGAAAGGTAACATGACACAAAATAATTCTGAAGCCGGGAACCCCGATCCAACGGGTAAGCCCGATCAACCGTCCGATCCCCAGTCCACCTCCAAGCCCATAAAGAAAAAGAAACGCCGGTTGCTGCTCAAGACCGCGATCGCCCTGGTGGTGTTGATCGTCCTGCTGGTGGTCCTGGCCCCGTCAATCATCAGCACGGGGATGGTGCGTGGCATCGTCGTCGATCAGATCAACAGCAGCGCGCTCAACGGCAAACTGGAAATCAAGGATTGGTCGTTCGGCTGGATCAGCGGGGTTCACATTGACGGCGTGACACTCGATGACGCCAACAACGAGCACCTGCTCTCGGTTGCCCAAATCAGCACCCCGATATCATTGCTGAAAGCCGCGACGGGGAACATCGACCTGGGAGATGTGACGATTTCCGGCGTTGATTTCAACGCGGTGATCGATTCGTCGGGAGAATTGAATTTCCTCAAGGCGATCAAGCCGAGCAACAAGCCGCCGAGCAACAAGCAGTCGAAGCTGCCGAACGTCAAGGGGACGCTGCATCTGCAAAACGTCACCGGAACGTTCCAGGACGATCCCGACAAGGTGACGGTGGGGATTCCGCAGCAAAATCCGCTGAACGTGAACGTCGCCATCAAGGACATCAATCAGCCCATCGAGGACAGCGTCGATCTGGGACTTCAGCTTGATGAAAAGAATTTCGTGTTGGTGAAGGTCAACGGAACGGTGTCGGCCATTCAGAACAACCTGGTGGATGTCGATCATCTGGCGGCCAATCAGACGATCGAGCTTTCGCAAGGCGATCTGGCCGCCGTTTCGCAGTTATTGCGCTCATATCATTTGAATCTGGACGTAACCGGGAAGTTGAACGGCAAGATCACCGCGACGGTCAACACGCCGGACAACGTCTCGGCGGACGTGGGGATCGAGATTGCGGACGCTTCGGCGGGCGGGCAGCAGCTTGCGGGGGATACCGTCGCGCTCCAGAAGGTGCAGATTGGGGTGAAGGCGTCGCTTGCCTCGTCGGGCGGCAAGAACGCGGCGATCAAGCTGGATATGCCGGTGACGCTTCAGTCCAAGGGTGCGGCGCAAGCCGACCAGATCACGGTGCATGCGGACGTTCCGCAGGATTCGCTGCAAGGCATGTCGGACGTGCTGAAGGTGATCGCCGGGCGTCTGGCCAAGGCGCCCGCTTCGGGGGCGGTTCAGACCGCGAGCATTCCCGGCGCGGGCGACATAAAAATCACCGCGGATTTGAACGTCGCCGGACTCGTGAGCCAGGTCCCCCACCTCCTCCATCTGGAACCGGGCACGAGCCTCGCCAGCGGGCGGCTATCGCACGAGACGACGATCACGCTGGCCAACGGCCAGGCCACCATCGCCACGCAAACCCAATTGAAGGATTTCCGCGGCACCAATTCCGGAACTCCGGTGCAATTGAACGACATCGAGACCACGGCCGGCCTGACGGCGGTGGGGGGCGATCATCCGGACCTCCGCGACGTCAAGCTCAGCTTCACCAGCGCCTTCGCCAGCATTCAAGGCGGCGGACAAACGCTTGGAAAACTCAATTTCCAGGGAAGCAGCGATCTGAAAAGCGTGCAACAGCAGATCAGCCAGGTGATCGATCTGGATTCGCTGCTACAGGCGCCGGCCGGTTCGCACGTGTCGATGGGGGGCACGGTGGCGTTCGATGCGCATACCGACGGCGATCTGACGGCCGATGAGAGCAACGTCGGCTTCGGCGCTGATTTCAGCGCGACCGGCCTTCATATCGACGTCCCCGGCCGGCGCACCATCGACGATCCCAAGTTGACGGCCTCGATCGGCGGAAATCTCCATCACACCGCCAGCCAGTTCGTTCAGGCCGTGAACGGCCTGACGGTGGCGGTCCAGTCGCCGGCGATCAATTTCGCCGCCGGGGCTGACGTGAGTCTCGGGGGCCGATTCGGAGCTTCGATCCCATCCTTCGCCATCTCGCAGGGAAGCGTCGACTTGCATCTATTGCAGGAGGAATTCGGCGGGGCGCTGTCGCTGTTCGTGCCGAAACCTGCCGAGGGCCAACAGCCGACGCTCGTGCAGCGGCTGGCGGACAATTCGGTCCGCGTCGCCGCCGGAAGCGTGACGATTTCCGGCAAGGGCCGGTTCGGCGAGAGCGGATTTGGTTTCGACGAGCCGCTGGAAATCAAGATGCAGCCGACCGATTTGACCGTCATCGATGAGCATGGCACGGCGCAGACGGCGCACGTTCCGGCGGTTTCGCTGGTGCTTTCCGGAAGCGGGGCGGTAAACGAAATGAATGTTACGTCGATCAAGAATCTGGCCGTGACAGCGACAGTGGGGACGGCCGATGCGCCCCTGCTGGCGACGGAGATTTCATCGGATGCGACCGTGGGCCAGGCGGTTTCGGCTCCGCGAATTGAGCTGGCCAAATGCGACGGGGATTTGGCGGCGTTGCAGTCGGCGTTTGCGCCGCTGCTCCCGCTGGTGATGCCGCAGATGCCGGCGCCGGCGGCAGCGGGGACGGCGGCCCAGCCGTCGATCTTGCAGTTGGTCGCGCAAAACCTGCTGGTCTGCACGTCCGGCAAGCTGAGCGGCTCCATGCTGGCGTCGTACGATGGGAACACCCTGACAATTCAAAAGCCCTTGACCTTCTCGATTGCCAATCTGACGGTCCAGCAGAGGAACTCGGGATCGGTTGCAACGCCGATCAATAATGAGACCCTTGCGCTGGCGATTGGTGGTTCGGTTTCCCCGGAGGGTGGGCAGATTCACGCGGACGTCGATACGTCGTATGCCAGGAAGCTCAGCATCACCAACGGCCAGATCGTGCTGGCCAGGCGGCAGGGCGACAAGCTGGTTCCGGTCGGCCTGTTTGACAAGCTGCAATTGCTGAACGTGGAAGTGGACGACGTGGACTTGGTCAAACTGGATGCGCTGGTGAACCGGCTGTTCAATCAGGCCGCGGCGCCCGCCCCGGGAGAAAAAGTCATCGTGGTCGTGCCGCCCCCCGAGGTGACCAGCGGAACGGCGACGCTGAAGATCGATATCTCGCGGGCCCAAAACGCCACAACCGCCAATATCAGCCAGGCGATCGTTCATAAGCTGGCGATTAAATCGGGAAGCAACACCACGACCTGGCCTAACGATATCACCGCGAAATTTTCGGCCGAGTTGGATACGCGGGAAGATCCGACCGGCCAGATGCCGGCGATGGATCAATTGGTCAAGGCGTCGGTGACGGCGCTGTCGGCGGATACGGGCATCGGCACGACGGTGGGTCTGGCGGATCAAAAGCCCATCGTGGTGAGCAACCTGGGCGATCCCGCCAACATGTCGGTGGAAGGCGGAATACACGTCAACGGTGATCTTGCGCGGTTGGCCAGAGTTGCCGAAACGTTCGCCGGAGCCAAGCCCAATTCGTATCCCTATCAGGGGCAACTCGATCTGAATGAACAGTTTGCCAAGTTGGCGTTGGACCCGCGGCTGCATTTGCGCGGCGGGGGGTCGATCACGAAGTTTGTCGTGATGGGCCAGCCGGGGCCCAAGGGCGAGCCCGCCCCGACGCTGTTTTCGGAGCCCAACGTCACCATCAAGAATCCGTTGGATTTCGATCTCAAGACGCTTTCGGTGCTCATCGACAAGGCCAACCCGATCGCGGTGGCGCTGAACTCCACCGGCGCCGCCGGGGTGAGCGTTTCCGGCACGATCAACGACGTCGCGCTGAAGCGGCAAATCGCCGACGACAATCCGGTTTCTATTGTGCTTTCCTACGATCTGGCGAAGTTGTGGCCCATCGTCAAGCCGCTGCTTTCCCCGAGCCAGCAGCAGACCTACGCGGACATGGTGATCAGCGGAAAACAGTCGCGACAGTTCAAGGTGAGCGGAAGCCTTCCGGCCGACAGGCCGTTCGGCCAGGCGGTGACGATGCTCAAGGCGGACGGCTATCTGACGATCGACAGCGTTTCAACGCAGGGAATCACCTTGCAGAATTTCGATTTCCCCATCGATCTGACCGGCGGAGTTCTGCGGACCGTTTATGCCGATCGGCCAGAAGGCGGCAACACGGCGCAGCCGGCGACCTGCAACGGCGGAACGCTGGATTTGGGCGTTATCACCGTCGATCTTCGCACCGATCCGATGCTGTTGTACGTCAGCGGGGCCACGGCCGCCGGACCGCATTACATTCTCAAGGACGTGTCGATCAACCCGGCCATGTCCAAGAGCATCATGGGCAAGGTGCTGAACAATCCGGCGTTCGTCGGCGCCAACCAGGCGCGCGGGCTGGTGACCGTGTCGATCTTGCAGGTGGATCATCTGCCCCTGAGCGGGCTGATGACGCAGGATTCGCCGCTGAACAAGGGAACCGCCGAGGTGCAGTATTCGGTGAAGGAATTGCAGCTTGGCAGCGAACTGCTGGCGGTGTTCGGCAACGCCAGCGTTTCCGCGGAAATTGACAACGCCGACGTGAAATTCGCGCGCGGGAAAGTGACGGAAGACACGACGATGATGATCGACGGCAACAAGCCGCTGCGCTTCGCCGGCGTCGTGGTGTTGGCGACGGACCAGTTCGCCCCGATGACGGCATCCATTCCTACAGCGTTGTTTGCCCACCTGATTCCCATTAACGATCGGCAATACATCCCGGACTCGGTCGTCGTGCCGATGAAAGGCGACATGAACCATCCCAAATTGGAACTGGATCAGACGATCGCGCAACTGATCAAAGACGCCGCGAAGAAGGCGATTATGAACGGACTGCTCCAGGGTTTGCAGCACGTGCATTGACCCGCCTGCGATCCAATCATTTGGCGGATGATAGGGCGACCGCGCCCCCGGAGGCTTGGAATCCCACCAGCGGATCGAATTGGTCCGTGACCGGATCGGGCTCCGACGCCATCGCCACGTGCGCCGCCGAATCGGGCAATGCCTTGCCGTATGCGTCGGCCGGAACGATGCGCTCGGCTACCAGCACCGGAAAATGATGTTTGCCTCGCGCAATGGCCTTGCCCTTGACGATCACGTTTTTGCCGTTGAAATCCTCCGCCGCCGCCGCGCAGGCGCGGACGTCCACCTCCACCGATTGCGCCGGTTCCGGCGTGGCCAGGGCCCACGTGTCGTATGAGCCTTGTTGGCTGGGAACGTTGATCTCCATCAGGCAGCCGGATAGCTGCGTTTCCGATGCCGTTGCCAGCCATGGCGTCAGGTCGCGTTCCGTGGCAGCCCCCGGTCCGACCGGCGGCGGGCCAACCCCCGCCGTCTGGCATCCGCCGGCGCTAAACAGCAACAGGATGGCCGCCGCCAACGGCCATCGGAGAAAGTTGGATTGCACTGCTCCACCCCTCCGATACGTGCGCATGGTCTCCCTCCTCATCTGGCTGGATATAGTTGATCCGGTATTTGCTTCGGCGTGGAATTGAGGCGTGTTTAATCCATATTCAAGTTTTTTTGGCAAGGGCCATTCCTCATGGCATGAGGAACGTCATATTCGTAACAAGGCCGGAATTTCTGGCCTTCTGATACGGTTTACATTTTCCGGCTGCGCACCAATCGAAGCCCCGGATGTACATCCGGGGCTACGGAAAGCGCAAACGATTTTTGTAATCGGTATTACGCCAGCATCGCCGACGATTGATTTGTTCCCGTCAGGGTATGCTGGATAATCTCCAGCCTTCGGCACAGTTCCGGCATGTTGGCCGGACGCTTGGCGGGGGTGATGCGGCAGCATTCCATCACCAGGTTGGAAAGGTTCTCCGGCACCTTGGAATTGTATTCGTGCGGCGCCTTGATCGCGTCGGCGACCAGGAAACTGTTGCGCGATTTCTTCAGCGTGAAAAGCGTCGGCAGCTTCTGACCGCTCAGCAGCCAATAAAACGTCGCGCCGAGATTGTAAACGTCCGTCTGAACCGTCACCGGCTCGCATTTCACCTGTTCCGGCGAAATGAAATCCGGAGTCCCCTGAATCCGCTTCTTCACCGATCCAACCGGACAGGCTTGTCCAAAGTCGATGATCTTCACCTTGTGGTCCGGCTTCAGCAGGATGTTGTTCGGTTTGAGGTCGCAATGGACGAAATTTTGCTGGTGCAGGACCGCCAGCGCGGACGCGGTCTGGTGGAAAACGTCCATCAGCAGGGTCATGTCGGTCGGCGGGCGGGATTCACAACTGGTTCCCTCGACCAATTCCATCACCAGCGCGGCCTCGGTTGCCTTGCGCAAAAGCGGCTTGGTCATTTTCAGGTCGATGCACCGCCGAAGCGCCGGATGCGACACCTTGGACCCGACCTCGAATTCGTTGACGAGCTGCTCGACGAATCGCTGGTCCTTTTCCACCTTCACGACCACATGCTTGATGGCGTAAAGCTGGTGGGTAATCGGATCGGAGGCGGCGTAGATCACGCTGCCGGCCCCTTCGCCCAGAAAGTCGATGATCTCATAGCCGTAGAGACGGTTGGGAACGGCACTTTCGGGCCGGTCCATGGATTGGCCGCTTATGGCTGACTCGGTGTTCATCGTAGAAGCTCCCCCCTCGGATTGGGAGGCATTCCAGGATTTCAATAAACTCCCCAACATAAATTCCGCGGTTTTCTCCAACATCTATACGTCCAAATCGCGGAAATATTCACAATTCTCCCAATTAAAATCCTATGGATTTCGACTTATCGGTCAAAAACGGGGCTGATTATTCCACGCATGCACAACTTCACGTCTATCGGCCCACTAAACCACCCGAGGATTATAGGCTGCCCTCAACCAGTGGGGGAATTCCAAGAATCCCCAAAAACCGGGTTATTTTTTCCAAATCCTTGACTTGAAGTCGCCGAGGGCCCGCTTGAGCCTCGCCTCCAAATCGCTGGTCAATTCCGCCTTGGCTGCCAGGTCCTTGCGAAAATCCCCGGCGGTGGCGTCAACGTCAGCCAGGAAGGCGGTCTGGAACTCCTGGATGCGCGAAATGGGGACGTCGTCCAGGTATCCCTGGGTGCCGGCATAGACGGCCATCACTTCCTGTTCGACGGCCATGGGCTTGAATTGCGGCTGTTTGAGCAATTCCACCAGCCGAGCGCCGCGATCCAGTTGCTTTTGCGTGGCCTTGTCCAATTCCGTTCCAAGCTGGGCGAAGGCCTCCAGTTCCCGGTAGGCGGCCAGATCGAGTTTGAGGCCGCCGGCGACTTTTTTCATGGCCTTGTTCTGCGCGTTGCCGCCGACGCGGCTGACGCTGATCCCGACGTCGATCGCGGGTCGGACGCCGGCGAAGAACAATTCCGGAACCAGATAAATCTGCCCGTCGGTGATGCTGATGACGTTGGTGGGAATGTAGGCGGAAACTTCGCCTTCCTGCGTTTCGATGATCGGAAGCGCCGTCAGGCTGCCGCCGCCCTTGTCGCTGCTGAGTTTCACGGCGCGTTCGAGCAGGCGGCTGTGGAGATAGAAAACGTCGCCGGGATACGCCTCGCGGCCGGGCGGCCTGCGGAGCAGCAGCGATAGCTGCCGATACGCCGCCGCCTGTTTGCTCAGGTCGTCGTATATGCACAGGGTGGCCTGGCCTTTCCACATGAAATATTCGGCCATGGCGCAGCCCGAGTACGGGGCGATGTATTGCATCGGAGCCGGGTCGGCCGCGCCGGCGACCACCACCGTCGTGTATTCCATCGCGCCGCGGCTTTTGAGCACGTCCACCACCTGGGCGACGGACGATTCCTTTTGTCCGACGGCCACGTAGAAACATTTCACGCCCGTGCCTTTTTGATTGATGATCGTATCCAGGGCGATGGCGGTCTTGCCGGTCTTGCGGTCGCCGATGATCAGTTCGCGTTGTCCGCGCCCAATCGGGATCATGCTGTCGATCGCCTTGATGCCGGTCTGGAGGGGTTCCTTGACGGGCTGGCGATCGGCGATGCCGGGCGCGACGATGTCCATCTTGCGCGTTTCGCTGGATTGGATGGCGGGGCCGCCGTCCAGCGCCTGGCCCAGGGGGTTCACGACCCGGCCGATGACCGCGTCGCCGACCGGCACTTCCAGCAGCCGGCCCGTGCTCTTGACCGAATCCCCTTCTTTGATCGTCAGGTAGTCGCCGAAGACCACCGAGCCGATGGAATCCTCTTCCAGATTGAACACCTGCCCGATGGCGCCGTTCTGGAATTCGAGCAGTTCGCCCGCCATGGCGTTTTGCAGGCCGTAAATGCGGGCGATTCCGTCGCCGACGTCGATGACCGTTCCGACTTCGTTGATTTGCAATCGCTTTTCAAAGCCGGCGATCTCGCGCTTGAGGATGCTGGTGATTTCAGAAACGTTGATGGCCATCTAAGTCGCTCGCTTTCAAATTCGTCATTGGTCATTTGTCATTGGTCACTGGTCATTGGTCAACCCATGCTTGCCTTTACAAATGACCAATGACAAATGACCAATGACCATTTTCTACACTGGCCGGGCCTCCATAAGCTGTCGCCGCATTGCCGACAATTGGGCGCGGACGCTGCCGTCGATGAGCTGGTCCTGCACGCGAAGGATCAGGCCGCCGATGATTGCCGGATCGACAATCTGATGGACCACCGCCTGGCGCTTGAGGGTATCGCCGACCTTGCGGCGGACGGCCTCCAACTGATCCTCGCCCAATCCCTGGGCCACGGTTACGTCCACTTCAACGATGCCCTGCTGCTTATCGAGCAGATCATCGTACGCGCCGGCGATCGCCGGGAGGAGGACCAGCCGGCCCTTGACGTTGACCAGGCCTAGAAAATGACTCATCAGCGTCGAAGCGCGTCCGTCGAAAACACGATGCAGGAGCTGGCCCCGCTCTTCGATGCTGATGGCCGGATCGGCCAGCAACTGCGCGAACAGCTTGTCGGTCTCGATGATCTGCCGCAAGGCGCGCAATTCCTCGCCGATGGGCGCGGCGGAGTTGGACTCGTTGGCCAACTGAAGCAGCGCTTCGGCGTAAGCGATTGCCAGCGGAGACTGTTGATTGTCCTTGTGCATGGGTGATCAGTTCCGCCGCGCGTTCTGGAATTCCTCGATGCCTTGGTTCACCAGGTCGCGCTGATCGTCGGGGTTGATCTTCCGGCGAATGATTTTTTCCGCGATGCTGGTGGCCAGATCCGCGGTCTGCGTGTAGATTTCGGTCAGCGCCGTCTGCTTGGCCGCTTCGATTTCCTTCGTGGCCTGTTCCTTGACCACCTCGGCTTCCTGTTGGGCTTTCATGCGCATGCCGGTGGCGATTTTCTCGGCGTCAACGGCCGCCCTGTCGATGATTTCCCGGACCTTCTCCTCGGCGCCGGCGAGGCGGGCATCGTATTGCCGCAGGGTTTGCTCCGCCTTGACGCGAGCGGCTTCGGCGTCGGCGATGTCCTGCCGGATCCGATCCTCCCGCGCCCTCAGCCCGACCAGCACGTTCTTCCAGGCCGTCTTGTACAGAATGATCGCCACGACCAGAAAGAGAACCAAAATCCAGATGGACTGGGCGAGGTTCGGGTCGATCAATTCGCCGTCTGCCAGGAGCATGGTGATTGGCATAATGCCTCAATCCCGGAAAAAGCCGTCGCCGGCGTTGGAGCCGGCGGCGGCGGCTTGCTTACAGGCCGTGGGCCAACAGAAAGCCGAAAACGATCGCGCCGAAGGCCACGCCTTCGACCAGCGCCGCGGCGATCAGCATGTTGGTGCCGATACGTCCGGCCGCTTCGGGCTGTCGCGCGATCCCTTCGCACGCCTGCCCGCCGATTTGGCCGATGCCCCGGCCCGCGCCGATGGCGGCCAATCCAAATCCGATCGCCGCTCCGCCAACCCCCACTCCTTTGTCCGAGATCAGCGGCGCCGCCTGTGCCAAAAGGTTCAACATCTGCATGACGATTTCCTTCCGGGCCTTGCCCGAACCGAATGTATGCCGACGTTTTGTTTGGGAAGGCCCGGTCGTCGGCGAAACCGGGGAGGTCCGTCAAAAATTCTATTGTTCAAGCGACTTTCTAATGTTCAGGCGCCACGGCGCTGGCGATAAACAACGTCGTCAAAAAAGTAAAGATATACGCCTGTAAGAGCGCCACGAAAAGTTCCAGAAATTGAATCGCCACGTCCAACGTGCCGGCCGCCAACCCGACGCCCAATTGTCCCAGCAACGTCGGCACCCCGACGATAAGGCTGATCAATACCGCCAGCACCGCGTGGCCCGCCACCATGTTGGCGAACAAACGCATGCACAACGCAAATGGCTTCACCAGCGCCCCGAGGAGTTCCAGCACCAGCAGAAAAAGAAAGAACGGCACGTCCATAAGCCATTTGGCCTTGGACTCGCCCGGCTGCGGCTTGAACGGATGCGGCGCGAAATTCCAAAGATACAACGGCACCGCCAGAAGAATCGCCATCGCCGGCGTCAGTTTCTTGAATTGCCGCTCATAAACGTCGGCGGCGGCCGTTTCCACGGGACGCAGCCGGAATTCGTCATCGCGATAATGCCGCGTGGGATTGTTCAGCGCATCCGGGTCGGGGTTCAATTCGGCCGGCAACGCCTCGCCGCGCATGTGTTCCAGATCGTGCGCCGCCTCGTGCGGCGGGCGGCCGTTGCTGCTGTGCTCCTGATGATGCCCCTGGCCGTACGTTCCATTCATCAGGGCGTGCGCCACGGTGTCGATGCCGTGAAAATGAATGAAGAAAAAGGCGCAGATCGCCAGCGTCGCCGTGGTGTTGATCGATCCCGTCGCCGTCCCGCCCAGATGGTGAATGTGTCCCCCGCTGATCAGCTCGAAAAAGTCGGCGAACGGAATGCACCCCAGAACGTTGCAAAATCCGATGAAGAAGAAAACGGTCCAGAGAAACGGCACGAACTTATCGGTGTGTTCCTTAAGGGCCGGGCGAAAAACTTCGATCCGCAGGAATTCCAGGATCGACTCGAAGAAATTTTTCGCCCCCGTCGGCGCCGAGCTGTCCGGGCGCGGAAAGAGCCGGGGGAAGATCAGCAGCATCAGCCCGCCGGCCACCAGCGCCATGAAACTCTGATTGGTGAACCACGTCAGGTGGTTCCCGAACATCGGGTGGGAAACCACGTGCTCCAGCGGATCGACGGCGGCGAGGATCGGACTCATCAGGATCGGGCTCATCGTGATTGCTGCACCTTCATGATTGTTGCACCTTCGCCACGCCGATCGTGGTCACCAACATCCGCCGCAATTGCCAGATCAGAGTCATCAGGGATACCCAGTACCCCGCGAAAAGCCAGCCGACGAACGGCAGTCGCGCGGCGACGACGTGCATCGCGATGGCGGCGCCGGCGAATCCAACCGCGCTCGCCAGATGCAGCACCGTTCCAACCAACGCCAGTTGAATCGCCCCGACCGGGTCTTTTTGCCGGCCCGCGAACATCGGAATCAGCCCCAAAATTCCCGCGCCGGCCGAGATCGTCCCGGCCGTCAATGCCTCGCCCATGACGACGCGCACTCCGCAAACGGCCAAGATGACGGCCGCCGCCGCGAAAAACGTCGCCACGACCAATGGCATGATGAATACCGTCTTCATTTCAATTCGTTTGCGCTCAATCCTTGTTGGCGTTGATCGCCTCTTTGATCAGCAGGTACATTCCGGCCGATATTCCAAGGAGCGTCCCGATCAGCACGCCCCAGGGATCGCAATGAAATTTGCGATCGATCCAGGTTCCCACCAGGGCTCCCAGACCCGCGCCGACGGCAATTTCCGTTCCCAGGCCAGCCAGGCGGACCCATTTGGAATCATCCTGCTTGGCCATCAAAACGCTCCGCGGCGGACATCGTGATATTTTGCACAAAGCCTCGCCGCTTACAAGCTTACCCGCGGCCATTCATCCGCCGGCAAACCGGGTAGGTACGGTAGTGACGCGGCGAAATCTGGTCAAGACGCGGATTATCTCTAAACTCTTATCCATGCTCGAAAAATCTCGGCGGAGGCTCTTGGCTGGGGGATTGCTCATTCTCGCGGCGGTGGTCTTCGGCGCGGGAATCAATTGGGGATTGCCCTCCCATGCGATCGATCCCGTCCTCTTCGGCGCCGGGCCGGACTCGGCCACCACGGCGCTGAATTCCTATCGCCTTACGGGTGTCGGCATCGAGCGGCTCGCTGGCGATTGGGATGACAACCCCAATCTCCCCGCCGACGCGGCCGCTCATCCGATCGCCGATCGCTCAAATCCCCTGACCCTGCTCCAGAACGTCCACGGCGCCACCGCGGATCAGCTTGTGTGGCAAGGCGATCGGGCGATGGCCGCGCTCGTGGCCGCCGCCGATGCCGCCGACCGCCGATTCGCCGACCTCCGCCAAGGGGACGATGACAAAGCCGCTGATCAGGCCCGCGATGCCGCCCAGGCCGCGCAAAAAAAGGTGCACCAATATGTTGAAGAATACAACCGGAAGAATTTTGGCGATTTGGGCGCGGCCAGCGCGCGGGACGACGTAAGCCGCGCCCGCATCCTGCGGCGTTATCGGCTTTACAGCGATCAACCCGATGAAATGATCTCGTTCCGCGCCTTGGCGAAGATGCATCCGGGCGATTTCCAATTCGATCCAAAGTTGTATCAATACGGCGGACTGTGGATTTATCCGCTGGGGGCCATTGTGGAGGCCGCGTCGAAGGTGGGCTACGCGACGGTGACCGACGACCCGACGTATTACCTGGATTCGCCGCAGGCTTTCGCGCGGTTTTACGTCCTGGGGCGGGCCTACTCCGCGATGTGGGGATTGGTGGCGGTGTGGGCGGTATTCGCGATCGTGCGCCGCGTTGCCGGTGGACTGCTTTTGCCCGCGCTGGCGGCAATCTGTTTTACTTGCATGCCCGTCGTGGTGGACCTGGCTCACGAAGCCAAGCCACACCTCGCGGGGACTGCGCTGATGCTGCTGGCGGCGCTGGCGGCGGGGAGGTACGTCGAGACGGGGCGATGGAAATGGATCATCTGGACGGCCGTCGCTTGCGGCGCCAGTGCG
>JBEKKC010000128.1:0-23463 GCA_050010915.1 Tepidisphaeraceae bacterium
ACCTTGATCATCCACCCCTTGCCGAAGGGGTCGGAATTGACTAGCCCAGGATTGGCATTCAACTCGGAATTGATCGCCGTCACGGTTCCGCTGACGCCGCTGTAAAGATCGCTGGTGGCTTTGACCGATTCGATCTCGCCCCACGCCGCGTTGGCCGCAACCTTCGCCCCGATGGCCGGCAGCTTGACGTAGGTGATGTCCGTCAACTCATCCGCCGCGATCTGCGTGACGCCGATGGTCACGACATCGCCGGCGGACTGATGCCATTCGTGAGTTTCCAGATATTTTCTGTCTTTGGGAACGGGCATAATTCATCCTCATTTGGCTCTTTTATAAAACGGCAACGCGACGACCCGCGCCGGGGCGGTTGATCCGCGAAGCTCGACTTCCAACGCCTCGCCCGCCGACGATCGCCCGGCATCCACATACGCCATGGCGATGCTGTGATGCAACGTCGGCGAAAACGTGCCGCTTGTCACCTCGCCCACTAACGTCGCGCCCGATTTCACGGCCGATCCCTGCCGCGCGATCCGCGGGCCTTGAAGCTCCAATCCGACCAACTTTTTGGCTGGGCCATGCTGGGCAATCACGCGCAGCGGTTCCACGCCGATGAACTGCTTACCCAGATCGACCGCCCAACTCAAGCCGGCCGAAATTGGGTCGATCCCCTCGGTCAATTCGTGGCCGTAGAGCGGCATCCCCGCCTCCAGCCGCAGCGTGTCCCGCGCTCCCAGTCCCGCGGGCTTGATCGGCGAATCCGGCTTGCTCATCTCCCCCGACATCGACTTCACCATGTTCTGCGCCGTCCCGCTGGAAACGATGATCTCCACCCCGTCCTCACCCGTATATCCGCTGCGGAAGAGCGTGAACCGGCTCATCAGGTACGTCCCGCTCTCAAACCCGTATCGCTTGATCGACTTCACGTCCACGTCCAGCGCCTCCGACATCAGCTCGACCACGGCCGGCCCCTGCACCGCCACCATCGCCGTCGATTCCGTCTGATCCGATATCTCCGCGTCAAATCCATCCGCATCCCGCACGCTTGTGAAATGCTTGACGATCTTTTCCCGGTTCGACGCATTGCAAACGACCAGCCAGTGCTTGGGATGTTTGCTCACGATCACGTCGTCCAGCACGCCCCCGGCCGGATTGCAGACCAGGGAATACCGGCTCTGCCCAACCCGCTGCTGCGAAACGTTTCGCGTCAGCACCTTGTCCAACAGCGCCATCGCCCCGGCGCCGGTCAGATGGATTCTTCCCATGTGCGAAACGTCAAACAGCGAGCCGCTGGCGCGAGTCTGCTGGTGCTCCTCCACGATCCCGCGGTAAAGGATCGGCATCTCCCACCCCGCGAAATCGACCATCTTGGCCCCGCAGGCGACGTGAAATTCGTGCAACGGCGTTCGCTTGAGCATCCAACCGCCGAGAGTATTCCCGCAGCCAAACAGCGTCAACCGCGCCGGCTCATTTATTCCACCGGCCGGGTCTGACGTATCCCTTGGTTTGCCGGGGATTTTGTAGTATTCTTCCCCCCAGAGTTTCGCGGGCGTAACTCAATTGGCAGAGTGTCGGCTTTCCAAGCCGAATGTTGAGGGTTCAACTCCCTTCGCCCGCTTTTGACCGCACTTGCAAGCCGCTGACAAGCTCAATTCAACAGCTTTTTTAGCCAAAGAACCTACCTGCCAATGAACAGGCCGGGATTCAGCTTGAAATGTGCCGCAAGTTTCAGCGCGTTCTCTTTGCTGATTTGCCGATCTCCGCGCAAAATGGCCGGTCCAAGCGACCGGCTTCCGAGAATGCGGCCAATACCGGACGCACTTAGACCGTGGGCGCCCATCAAAAATCGAATGGCGTCAAGCGGGCCAGATGCCACCGCAACCCGGAAATTTCCATTGTCATACGCTTCGATAAGTTGGGTCAACGTTTCAAGGTATTCCTCCTGTCCCTCGGAGCGCCGATCCAATACGGCGAGGCGGTCGACAATTTCCGCAGTGTTCTCGTAGTCAACCTTGTCGCGGATGGTGCGAGGCAGGTGCATGGCGCACAGTTCCTCAAAAGTTTCCGGAAGGTCATCATGTGATACGTGTATACGTCTCATAGTTCGTCCTTCCAGCGCTCCAAATCATATTCCCGGTGTGTGAGTGCACGCAGAACATAGACCCGGCCCTTGATGGGGTAGTTCGCCAAATAGTGAATGGCGGTAATCAGCCTGCATCGGTTGTTGGAGACATCGAAAACCGCCACCGTATGGCTATTGCGAGTTTTCACAAAATCCACCCGTTGTCCGAACGCCGCTTTAACGTCCACAGGGGAGTTCCAGGCGGCTCCGGCGACCATATTGTGCCAAAGATCAAGCTCTTTCTTGGTTCTCGGATAGCGTGACCCAAACTCCTCCAACCGCTTCTTTGTAATTACTCGCATACCGCGCGCCCACTCGGCAGACTACGTCCGGTGCGCACATAATGTACACGCCCTCGGCACGGAAGTCAACCGTCTTGAAGGCGATGAGCCGACATCGGCCGGTGCATTGCCGTCGCGAAGTGGGTCTGATAATCTTCGCTCTTTTCACATTCCAGATGCCGGGGCAAAATGCCGAGCCAAAACGCTGAATCGCTGTACAATCTGGGCAACTCGCTCGCGGTGGCCGGGAAACTCGACCAGGCCATCGCCGCTTTCATCCGCGCCGTCGAATTGCGGCCCGGGTTCGTCGACGCCCATTTCAAGCTCGGCAACTCCCTGGCCCACAGCGGCAAACCCGAAGAGGCGGCCAAATCCTTTCGACGCGTCCTCCAGATCGATCCCAACCACGTCGATGCCTTGAACAACTTGGGCAATACGCTGCTCGCCACGGGTCAGGCTGATGAGGCCGTCTCACTTCACCGCCGGGTTCTGGCCATGCAGCCGGACCATTTCCTGGCGCACAACAATCTGGCCCTTGGCCTGATCATGACCGGGCAATTCCCCGAAGCGCTCGAATTCGCCCGCCGCGCCGTGGCGATGCAGCCGGATTATCCCTCCGCCCATCGCAACCTCGGGGACGCCTTGGCCGCGCTCGGCAAATGGCCCGAAGCCGCCAAGAGCTACAAAAAGCTCGTCGAGCTTGATGCCGCCCGTCCCCGCGCCAATCCCGGCGCCGCCGCCGATGCCCGGATGAAGTTGGGAACGGCCATGAAGCAACTTGGCCGGTTCAACGAAGCCATCTCCCTCTTCCAGCAGGCCGTCGCGCTCACTCCCGGCGATTTGGGTCCCCGCGATCACCTCGCCAATGCCTATTGGGAAAACGGCGACATGGACGAAGCCCTCGCCGTTTGCCGCCAGGCCGTTCAAATCCACCCCACCGAAGCCAAGGCCCACAACAATCTCGGAAACGTGCTCCTCGAATGCGGCCGGCTCGACGACGCCCTGGCCAGCTTCGACAAAGCCGCCGAGCTTGAGCCCGCCAACTCCGTCGCGCTCAGCAATAAAGTTTTCACCGTCATGTTCCATCCGGCCTACGACTCGGCCCGAATCCTGCGCGAACTGAAGCAATGGGAGCGGCGATTCGCCCCGCAAGCCCCCGGGGGCACACATCCAAACGATCGCTCGATTCAGCGCCGATTGCGCATCGGCTACGTCTCGGCCGACTTCCGCGATCACGTCGTCGGGCGAAACGTGCTTCCGCTGCTGCAACGCCATGACCGCGCGAAATTCCAACTGTTTTGCTACAGCAACGGTTCCCCGCCCGATCCATTCAATCGGCAATTTCGCGCGTTGGCCGATGGATGGCGAGAGATCGGCGCATGGCCGGATGACAAGCTCGCCGCCGAAATCCGCGCCGACAAGATCGACATTCTGGTCGATTTGTCGTTGCATCTGGGGGGAAGCCGTCTGGCGGTTTTCGCCCGCAGGCCCGCGCCGGTGCAAGTGACGTTCGGCGGCTATCCCGGCACCACCGGCCTGGCCGCGATGGACTATCGTCTGACCGACCCCTACCTCGATCCGCCGGACGCCAGCGACGATGCCTACACCGAACGATCCGTGCGGCTTCCCCACAGCTTCTGGTGCTACGATCCCGCCGCGATGGGGGTCGCCGATGCCCCCGAACCCGGCCCGCCTCCGGCGGTTGCGGCGGGGCGGATCACGTTCGGCTGCCTCAACAATTTCCGAAAGATCAACGACCGCGTCCTGGAGCTATGGGCCGAAGTGTTGAAGCAAGCGATCACTTCTCGAATTTTGCTGCTGGCCCCGCGCGGCAGCCATCGCGCCGCGCTCGTCGATCGCCTCCGCCAGTGGGGAGTCCATCCCGAGCGCGTGGGATTCATCGATCGCGGCTCGCGAGCGCAATATCTCGATTCCTATCGCTCGATCGACATCGCGCTGGACACGGTCCCCTACAATGGACATACCACCAGCCTCGACGCCCTATGGATGGGCGTGCCCGTCGTCACGCTCATCGGCCGGACCGTCGCCGGAAGGGCGGGCTATAGCCAGACCACCAACCTGGGCCTGCCGGACCTGGCGGCCCGGACGGACGAGCAGTTCACCGCGATCGCGCTGGCGCTGGCGAACGATTTGCCGCGCCTGGCCGAACTGCGCGGTTCGCTGCGTCGGCGGATGCGGACCTCGCCGCTTTGCGACGGCGCCGGATGGACGGCCGGCATCGAAGCGGCCTATCGGCAAATGTGGCAACATTGGTGCGATCAGCTGCGCAATGCGTAAGAATCTGCGCTCGCCGCGCCGATTCCTGGCTTGGATGATTTACCGCCCGCTTCGCTAGAGATCGCCGAGGACGCGGAGAAATGCACTTTTTGCCTCAGCGCTCTCTGCGATCTCGAGCGAAGCGGGCGGTAAATCCGAATTCTCGTTTGGAACTACGTCGGCAAGGAGAACGTTGGTATCCAGGACCACCCTCACGAGACGGCCTTGAAAACGTCTTCATCAGCGACGAACCCCTTGGCTTGGGCGAACGGCCGCAACTTCTCGCGGGCATCGCGGAGTTGTTCGGCCGCGATATACCGGCGAAGAGATTCCCGCACGACGTCGCTGGCGGAACGGTGCTGTTTCCGGCAGAGCTTCTGAAGTTTTTGCTGCAACTGGGGCGGGAGGCGAATCGTCATGGAACTCGTGTATGACAGCGTACGACGCGTATTTGATTCCGACAAGTGCGCGATCATCATCGCTATACGCGTCTCGGCCGCAGCAGCAGATCGTACGCCAGCGGCGTGGCGATCAGCGACAATAGCACCGACACGCACACCGCGCCGATCACGGCGATGGCCAGGGGTTTCAGCATGTTCACCGCCCCAAACCCCAGCGCCAGCGGCAACATCCCCAGCGCCGCCGCCAGCGACGTCATCAGCACCGGGCGCAGCCGCCGCGCCCCAGCCCGCACGATCGCCTCCTCCAGTTCCACCCCCTTTTCCCGCAGGTCCTTCACCGCATCCAGCATCAGCAGTCCGTTCTTGTGAACGATCCCCATCCCGATGATCGCCCCCAGCAACGTCACGACGTTCACCGTTGACCCCGTGACCAAGACGGCCAGGATGATCCCGAACGCCGACAATGCCGCTCCGAAGATGATCGCGATCGGCTCATAGAAGGACCGGAATTCCGCCAACGCCACCATGAACACCAGCGCCAGCGCCGTGATCAGCACCGCCAGCAGGTTCCGGAACGATTCCTGCTGCTCCTTGTACAAACCGCCGTATTCGATCAATTCATGCGGCAACTTCGGATCACCGTCGATCAAACGCCGAACGTCGCGCATGGTGCCGCCCAGATCGCGGTCCTGCAACCGGGCCGTCACGGCGACGTTTTGCCTCAGATTGTCCCGCTCCAATTCCAACTGACCCGGCTCGATGACCACGTCCGCAACGGCGTCCAGCCGAACCACCGTCCCGTCGGCGGCGCGCACCGGCAACCGGCGGATCTTGTCGATCCGGTCGATCGCGGTTGGATCGGCCTTCACCCGGACGTTCACGATCCGATCCCCCTCCAAAACCGTCGAGGAAATCTGCCCGAGCATGGCGACGTTCACGGCCTGGCCGAGGCTGCTCGCCGTCAGCCCGAAATGCTGCGCCTCCGCCGGACGCACGCGCAGGCTGATCGTCGGGCCCGTGTAGATCAACCCGCTGGCCGTGTCCACGATCCCCGGAACGTTCTCCAGCTTCTCCTCGACGTCCGCGGCTTCCCGTTTCAGCACGTTGAGGTCGGTCGAAAAGATTTTGATTTCAATCGGCTCATCCGTCCACGTCAGGTCGCCGATCAGGTCCGTGAGGATTCCCGGAAATTCCCAGTCGATTCGCGGAAGGGCCTCGCGGAATTTTTCCCGCACCTGGGCGATCACCCGCTCGGTCGAGCGGTCGCGCTCCGATTTCAGCTTCACGAGAAAATCGCCCGTATTCGGCTCAACAATCGCAACCCCCAGCGCCGTGCCCGTCCGCCGGGAATAGCTTTCCACTTCCGGAATCGAGGATAGAATCCGCTCCGCGATCCGCATCTGCCGGTCGCTTTCAACCAGGCTCGTCCCCGGCGGCGCAACGTAATCGATGACGAATCCCCCCTCGTCCATCGGCGGCAGGAAATCCGTCTTGAGCCGGCCGTACAGCACGAATGCCCCCACGAAAACGAGCACGCACAACCCCATCAGAAACCACCGATGCCGCAGCGCCAGCCGAACCAGGTATTCGTAGACCAGGTTCACCCTCCGGAACACCAGCCCCTCGTATTTTCGCTCGCCCTTGGCCGGCCGCAGGAACCACGCCGCCAGCGACGGCGTGATCGTCAGCGCCAGCACCAGCGACGCCAGCAGCGCGATCACCATCGTCAGCGCCAGCGCCCGGAAAAACACCCCCGCGATCCCCGTCAAAAATGCCAGTGGAATGAAGACCACCACCGGCGTCAACGTCGATCCCACCAGCGGCGGCAGAATGTCGCTGATCGCGCTGGTGATGATCTCCTGACGCGACTCACCCCGCGACATTTTCACGTGGATCGCCTCGACCACCACGATCGCATCGTCGATCACCAGCCCGATCGCCGCCGCGATTCCACCCAGCGTCATCAGGTTGAAGCTCTGTCCAAACAGCCTCATCCCCAGGATCGTCACCAGCACGGTGATCGGGATCACCGCCGTCGCCACCAGCGTCATCCCCGCATCCCACAAAAACAGGTACAAAATCGCCACCGACAGGACCAAGCCGAAAATGATCGCATCCCAAACGTTGTGAACCGACGCCCGCACCAGCAGCGACTGATCGTAAAACAAGGACAGCTTCATCCCCGCCGGAAGCGTCGGGCTGATTTCATCCAGTTGCCTGTGCAATTGGTCGGCGATGTCCAGCGTGCTTCCATCCGGCTGGGAGAAAACGTTGAGCAGCACCGCGTCCGTGCCGTTGGCGGTCACGACGTCCATCACCGGCTCGGAGCTGCGCTCGACCCGCCCGATGTCC
The DNA here is from genome assembly GCA_050010915.1 of Tepidisphaeraceae bacterium. Classification (GTDB taxonomy): domain Bacteria; phylum Planctomycetota; class Phycisphaerae; order Tepidisphaerales; family Tepidisphaeraceae; genus PALSA-1353. The sequence continues at coordinate 7,431 of JBEKKC010000128.1, forward strand.
TTCAGCCGAATCGGCCGCCCTTGGGCCGTGAGGATCAGTCCCTCCAGTTCCTCGGCACTGTGCATCCGCCCATCCACCACCGTCAGGTACAGGCTGTGGTCCTCCTGATGAATCCCCGTTGGAATCACCACGTTGTTCTTCGCCAGCGCATCGGTCACCCGGACGAAATCCAATCCCGCGGCCGCCATGCGCAGCGGATCGAGAAACACGCAATATTCCGGCGCTTGCCCGCCCACCAGGTCCACCCGCGCCACCCCCGGAATCCGCAGAAGCTGCGGCTTGATCTGGTATCGCGCCAGCTCCCAGGCCTGCGTCGAACTTTCCCCCGATCCGGTCAGGCTCACCCCGATGATCGGAAACACCGAAAAATTCATCCGGTACACTTCGGTCGAAACCGTCGCCGGCAACGACGGGCGAATCTGCGACAGCCGCCCCAGCGCGTACAACTCGCTTTGCCGCATGTCCGCGTCCCACGAGAAGAACAGATCGATTTCCGCAACGCCCCGCCCCGTCGAGGATTTGATCGACTGGCAACCCGGAATCTGCTTCATCGTCTCTTCGATCGGCCGGGTGATGCTGGCCATCATCTCGTCCGCCGGCATCACGCCGTTCTGCACCATCACGATGACCCGCGGAAACTCGGTTTGGGGAAACAGCGCCGACGGCATGTGCAACGCCGCATATCCTCCCGCTCCGCACAACGCCAAGACGATGAACGTGATCGAAACCGAGTGACGAAGCGCAAATCGTGGCAATGTGGATCGCATCTCAGAAATTCGATTGGCAATTCAATGATTCAGGACCCGTATGTCCGACCTGAAGAGCAGCCCATAGGCGCCGCCGACGACAATCGCCTGATCCGGCTCCAAACCCTCCGCCGTCACCTGCACCCAATCCCCCTCCCGCAGCCCCGGCTGCACAGGCTTCAAAACCGCCTGCTTGCGGTCGTCGCTCACGACCCCGATGTACGGCCGATCGATCGCATCCCGCACGATCGCGTCCGCCGGCGCCACCAGGCAATCTGCCTGCTCGCGGCTGATGATGCTCACCCGCCCGAATTGCCCCGGCCGCACGCCCCGGCCCGGCGGAATCGCAATATCCACGCTGACAAGATTCGTCCTGGCATCCGCCGCGCCGTCCACCCGCTCCACTTTCGAATCAAATTTCACGATTGCCCCAGTCGCCGGATCGGCGGGGAATTCGATCTGGGCCCGCTGGCCCGCGGAGATCGCCGCCGCCTGCCACGCCGGAATCCCCGCCGCCATGACCAGCCGGTCCAAGTCCACGATCTGAACCGCCGTCGTGGTCGGCAGCGCCACCTCGCCGGGATGAACGTTGATCGCCACCACCGTCCCGCCGATCGGCGACGTCACCGGCTCCTCGCCCGCATCCGATGTTCCGCCGATCCGCCGCGCGAACTTTGCGACGAATAACGTCTGCCCCTTGTCCACGTGTTGACCCTCGACGCACGGCACTTGCCCGACCACCGCCGGCCAATCGACCGTCACCCGCGCTTCCGCCGCCGGCGCATCCGTGGTCGCCGGCGCCGGCTCCACGGTCCCGAACCCCACGACGTACTCGTGCAACGTCATCTTCCGGATCGTTCCGATCCGCACTTCCACGTCGGTGTGCTTGATTTGCTCCGCCGCCTCGATGTCGCTCGCCAGCGGCGGCGCGGCTCGCTCCCTCCATAAAAAATACAACGCGCCCCCCAAGATCAACAGGATCCACAGCTTCACGGCCGCAGAGACGATCTTCGTCGGTTCCATGGCCCAACCATTCTACACGCCCGTGTCATTTGTCACTTGTCATTGGTCATTTGCAAGAAAATTCGGAATCGACGATACCAATGACAAATGACAAGTGACAAATGACCTTTCACACAATGAAAATCTGCATGGTCGCCCAGAACGCCTCGCTCCAATACGGCGGCGAAGGCAGCCTCCCCTGGCTCTTCTTCAAATATCTTCGCCAACGCGGCGTCGATATCCACCTGGTCGTCCACGCCCGCACCCGCGCCGAAGTCCTCGCCGGATTCCCCAACGACCACGATCGCATTCATTTCTCCCCCGAAACGAAAATCGACCGCCTGCTGTGGAAAATCGGCTCGCTATTCCCCGACAAGATCGACGTCCAGACCTTCGGCGTCATGCGCCATCTCTATAACCAACTGTTTCAGCGAAAAATCGTCCGCCGGCTCATCGCCGAGCATGGCATCCAACTCGTCCACGAGATGACCCCCGTCTCGCCCAAACAGGTCAGCCTGATGTACAACCTCGGCGTCCCGGTGATCATCGGCCCGTTGGCGGGGGGGATGACTTATCCGCCAGCCTTCCGCCATCTCGAATCCCGCGGCGCTACCGCCGTCGAAATTTTCGGCCGCGCCCTTTCGCGTCCTCTCAACCGCCTGATGCCCGGCAAGAAAAAGGCCGCAGCCCTCATCGTCGCCAACGACCGCGCCCGCAATGCCCTGCCCAAGGGCGTCCGCGGTAAAATCTACGAAATCCCCGATGCCGGCGTCGATCTGGCGGTCTGGAATCGGAAGATCGATCTCCCGCCGCGAAACGACGATAAAATCCATTTCGTCTATCTCGGCCGGCTCGCGGACGTCAAAGGCATCCAGTTTCTCATCCCCGCTTTCAAGATCGTCGCCGATCAGGAACCCCGGGCCGTTCTCGACCTCCTCGGCGACGGCGAACGGCGCCAAATGCTCGAAGAAATGACGCGGCGGTTGAATCTCCAGGATCGCATCAATTTCGTCGGCTGGGTCACCGCCGACGATGCCGCCGCCCGGCTTCGCCAGGCCGATGTCTTCGTCATGCCCAGCCTGCGCGAAGTCGGCGGAATCGTGCTGCTGGAAGCGATGGCCGTCGGCCTGCCCGTCATCGCCACCGATTGGGGCGGCCCCGCCATCCACGTCACGGATGAAACGGGAATTCGCGTTCCCCCAACCACTCGCGAGGGCCAGGCCGGCCTCCAGCGCGTGCAGGCAAATCTCTATGACTGGGGACAGAAAACCGACCGCCTGCTGCAAATTTACGGCGAAGTCCTCGCCCCGGCCCCGCGATCCGTCTAGTGCTCTTCTTATCTTTCGCCCTTCTGACGCTGAAAGATTATGCTAAGGACTCCGTCCTTACTGCGGGCAATTACTTCCCCAACGGAAAGGCTCTCAAATGCTTAGACTGCTATTGATCCTTGGCGCCTTATGCGTGTGGCAGCGATCGGCCGTCGCGCAAGCGACCCAGCCCGCCGATGACGCAGCCAAGCTCTATCTCCAGGCGGCAAAGTTGATCCGCATCAATGACACCGCCAACATCATGTCCCCCTCGGCGTCCAATTTGGACTACGCCGGCTATCCGCCATATCCCGCCGAATGGCAGCGTATGGAAACGGCCGACTTTGCCGCCAACGTCGATGCCCGCGCGCTGGCACATCAGGCACGTTCGATCGAACAGGCAAACTGGCCCCCTTTGAAGCTGCCAGATCAGGGCTACCTGAATGAGTGCCGCAACCTGAGCAACGAACTGGCCGATGCCGCACTCTACCAGTACGTTCACGGCAACGATGCGGCGGCAATCGAAACCGTTCGCGATCACTGGCACTTGGCGGACATGCTGGAGCATCAATCGGAGAAAAAGCTCGTCTGCCTGCTGGTTGGCATGGGCATTCGAGCCCAAATTTGTAACCGGTTCGAGATCATTACGTCCAACGTTGCTTTGACGAAAGATCCCGGCGACAGCAAAGACCTTCAGACCAGCGTCGCGCGTGAATTGATCGAGCAATTGTTCAAGCAACAGGATGCCAAAACCGAGGTGAACGAAATCCTGCGTGCCGAGGGAACGAAGGTTAACACCATTAACAAGCCGTCGCTTGATGGCTGCATCGAGACCGGCAATCGCGTCAACGCCGAGCGCGATATGGCGGCGATGTCGCTTGCATGCCACCTTTACCGTTTCGACACAGGCGACTGGCCGAAGTCGCTGGATGACTTGCACGGTTACTTGCCCAGCGTACCGATCGATCCTTGGGGGGACGGCAAGCAGACACTGGGGTACGCGCTGATCAAAGGCGGATTGCCGGACGGTTCAGATCGGCCGCTGGTTTACTCGCGATGCGGGATGAAGGACGGTTTGTTCTTTCGACTCGACCAGCCTATGTATAGCTTTTACACCGGCGATGGTTCGGACCGACCCCGGCGCGAACAAAAGCAAGGCGGCCAATTCCGCGACGTGGCAAGCTGGGCGCCGGCGGAAGGAAGCCATCCCACACCCGCCACTCAGTCGGTGGAGTGAGTATGTCCGCGGGGCGTCTTGCGATATATTGTCCCCTCCGATGGAACTCCTAGACAAAATCACCTCCAAATCCGCACGCGTCGGCGTCATCGGGCTGGGGTATGTCGGCCTGCCGCTGCTGGCGGCGTTCCACCGGGCGGGGTTCCACGTGATCGGATTCGACGTCGATCCGGCCAAGATCGAGGCCCTCCAGCGCGGCGAGAACTATCTCAAACATCTGGGTGAAACCCTCGTCCGGGATATGAAGCTGGCCGGCCGATTCGACGCCACGGCGGATTTTTCGCGGCTGGCCGAAGCGGATGCCGTCATCATTTGCGTCCCCACGCCGCTGGGCAGCCATCGCGAGCCGGACCTTTCCTACGTTCAGAAAACCGCCGACGAAATCGCCCGCAGGCTTCGGCCGGGGCAACTTGTCGTCCTGGAATCGACCACCTATCCCGGCACAACCCGGCAGATCGTTTTGCCGGCGCTGGAATCGCGCGGACTGCGCTGCGGAACGGATTTCTTCCTGGCCTTCTCGCCGGAACGCGAAGACCCCGGCAGAAAAGACCTGAGTACCCAAACCATCCCAAAATTGGTCGGCGGGATCGACGAGGTCTCCGGCAAAGTCGCCGTCGCCCTCTACCAGCAGGCCATCCGAGAAGTCATCCCCGTCGCCTCCGCCGAGATCGCCGAGGCCGCAAAACTCCTGGAAAACATTTACCGCGCCGTGAACATCGCCCTGGTCAACGAAATGAAAATGGTGCTGACCGCGATGGACATCGACATCTGGCAAGTGATCGCCGCCGCCAGCAGCAAACCCTTCGGATTCCAGCCGTTCTACCCCGGCCCCGGCCTGGGCGGACATTGCATTCCCATCGACCCGTTTTACCTCACCTGGAAGGCCCAGGAAGTCGGCATGCCCACGCGGTTCATCGAGTTGGCCGGCGAAATCAACCACCAAATGCCCGACTACGTCGTCCAGCGCACCACTTCGGCGCTCAACCAACGCTCAAGGGCCGTGAAGGGCGCGAAAATCCTCGTCCTCGGCCTGGCGTACAAGCCGGACATCGACGACGTCCGCGAAAGCCCCAGCTTTGAATTGATCGAAAAGCTCGCCCGACTCGGCGCGGTCGTGCAGTACAACGACCCCCACGTCCCCGCCACCCATCGCATGCGAAATTACGACCTTCAGATGTGCAGCCAGTCCTTCTCCGCCAAATCCCTCGGCGATTACGATTGCGTCATCATCGCCACGCACCACTCGGCCTACGACTGGCAAATGATCGCCGATCACGCCAAGTTGATCATCGACACCCGCGGCGCGACGCGCCACGTCACCGGCCGCCGCGATCACATCGTGACGGCATGAACTATTCGCGCCGTGGATCGCGATGTTGCGCTTGATAGCCGAAGGTCGGGTATTCTGGTAGAATCCAAGACGATGGCGAGGCAGCCGGACATTCTTGAACGCATCATCGAGCCGCAGCATGGCGGATTTTCCGAAGAGCACGCGCGTTACGTGTTGTCGCTGAACTTTACCGCCGACGAACACGACCGCTACGCGGAACTGGCCTCCAAGGCCCAGGGAGGTTCGCTCAGCGACGATGAACAGTCCGAGATCGACGAGTTCCTGGCCGTCAACGCGTTGCTGACCGTTCTTCAGTCCAAGGCGCGTGTGTCCTTGAAAAAACACAATTCCGCCGCCTAACTCACCCGATGAACAAAGCGATCGAACAGGAGGTTCGCCGGCGCGCAGCGGAAAGATGCGAATATTGCCACTTGCCCCAATCGCTAACGAGGCTGAAATTCAGCATCGATCACGTGCAATCCAAACCACACGGCGGGAGCAATGAGCCGGAGAATCTCGCCCTTGCCTGCGGCTATTGCAACCGCCACAAGGGACCAAACGTCGCGGGGATCGACTCGGAAACGGGAACGATAACGCGGCTGTTTCATCCGCGCACCGACAGTTGGACAGAGCACTTTCGCTGGCGTGGCGCGGCGATCATCGGCATCACGCCCATTGGCCGAGCCACCGTCGCCGTCCTCAATATCAACGGCCGATACCAGATTTCAATTCGTCAAGCCCTAATCGACGAAGGCGCTTTCGTGCTTCCTTGAGTTGACGTCATGAATTTTTCGCCGCTACGGATCGCGGTTTGCCTGGTCATTCTTGCCGGCCTTGCAATCGCGGACCTTGTGAATAAGGGCCGCAACGCGACCCGCTGGCGGGAATACGCATTTCTCGCCCTCTGCGTCGGCGTGGCGGTCGCTTACGGCATTGTCAACGACCAGATCACCTGCCGAATCTCGTGGGAATATTTTTATTATGGCAAAGATCTGGCGGGCATCCTCGGCCCCCAAACGCCGCCCGACCCCGGCGCCTTGAGCCTCCAGGCCCTGGGCATCGGCGCCGCGGCGACATGGTGGGCCGGTCTGATCGTCGGCGCGGCCATGCTCATCACCAACAACCCTTCCCGCCGCGGCCCGCAATTGCCCTACGCCCGCCTCGCCGCCCGCCTGCCGATCGTCCTCGCCATCACCGCCATCACCGCCGCGTTATTCGGCCTGGCCGGCAACGATTATCTCCTCAACTGGACAGGTGCGGATTTCCAAAACATCGCCGAACTGAACCTCTGGCGTCCCCATCGCTTTATGACCGTCTACGGCATACACCTCGGCGGCTACGTCGGCGGCGCCCTGGCCGCCATTTATGCGGTCTCCAGCATTCACCATCAGCGCCGCTCCGCGGGATAATTATTCTGCTAAAATTACTGCGATGCCCCAAAGCGACCGATTCACCGCCGCGATCGCTCAAATCGACGCCGCCAATGCCCAGGATCCGACACTGATCGCCGGCGTTCCAGCCGAGCTTTTGTACGCCCGCCGCATGACCGATTGGCTCAGCCGTCTTTATCCGCAGGCGGATGAGGTTCTTCAACTTGCCGCCCGCGCCCAGCACATTCGCCGCTGGACCATCCCCCGCTCCAGCTATCCGATGACCCGCATGGGATATCACAAGTGGCGGACCAGCCTCTATTCCTTCCACGCCGACGCCGCGGCCGAAATCCTCCGCCAAGCCGGGTACGACAACGCGACCATCGCCCGCGTCCGCTCGCTTTTGCGCAAGGAGAAATTGAATTCCGATCCGCAGATGCAGATGCTCGAAGACGTCGCCTGCCTCGTATTCCTGGAGAACTATTTCGCCGATTTCGCGCCGAGACACGACGAGGAAAAAGTGATCGTCATCCTTCGCAGAACGTGGAAGAAGATGTCCGAGCACGCGCACGCGGCGGCGCTGAAGCTGCCGTTGCCGCCGGAGGCGCGCCGGCTGGTGGAAAGGGCGCTGGTTTCTAAATGAGGGTGCGTGATTCCAGGACATGCGTATACGGAAATCCGAAATCCGAATGACGAAACAAGTGGCGATAACAATAGGTGCATTCGTTTCGGGTTTCGTCATTCGGACTTGATTCGTCATTCGGATTTCGGATTTCGAGTTTGAATTTCGTCGAGGCACGCCGTCGTTCAAATCCCGGTTCAAGATTCCAATTCCAAAATCATTGCCGATGGCTAACATTTTGGGAATGGGCCCCAACGACATGAGCGAACGCATTGCGGGGATTCCGCCAGCGCCGCGCGTTGTGCGGCGAACGAGGGGCGGATGTTTGCTCACGTTTCTGCGGCTGTTCATTCTGCCGCATGTGTGTGTCGGGATTATTCTTTTGCTCTCGGTGCCGTCGCATTTGTTGGTCTCGCGGTTTGGGACACCGGTGACGGCAATCGTGGATCAGAAGCAGACCACGCCCGCCCGCAAGGGCGGGCTAATGTACGATATTTATTACCATTATAAGTTGGATGGCCGGCGCTATGACGAAAGGGCGTCGGTTGGAAAGGACGCTTACAATCAGACCCGCGTGGGGGATCGTCATAATGGGCGGGCGTCGGAGCTATGGGGTCATTCGCTGTTTGTGGGGCAGGCGGAATGGGAGGAGACGGGGCCGCTCGGGATGTTGGGGATTGCGCTCTTCTGGAATGGAATACTGTCGGTGTTTGTGTATTTCCTGTGGGTAGTGCCGCTTCGAGAGCGATGGATTGCCAGGATTGGCCAACCCGCTGTTGGGATCGTCACCGGGCGGCGCGAACGCTCCGGGCGAGGCGGAAAGATTTATCGACTGACGTATGCGTTCACCACTCCGGAGGGACTGGAATATGCGGGCAAATGCAGTGTGACCAATTGGGTCCATCAAACCGCGTCGGATGGGACCGCGCTCATCGTGCTCTACGACCCGCGGCGGCCGCGATGGAATCTGGCGTATGAGTATTGCGATTTCGTCGTGGGACCATGAAATGAAGTGGGTGGCGGCGTCAAACCTTTTTCAGCAACGTCTCCAACGCCGGTTTCTCTTTCGAGCGAATCCTGAACTCGACCGCTGTCAGCGGCGTGAAATGTGACTCAACCACCGCCGAATCGCCGTAGAGCCAATTGGCCACCGCCTGCACGTCGCCCTTGGCCGCGGCGACGGTTTGGTCGTTCGGCGGCGCCCGCAGCCGGTCGTTCAGCCGGATTACAATTTCATCGGTGTTAAATTTCAGCTTGCCCGCAACCTCCGGCTCCTGTTCCAGCGTCGCCGCGGCTTTCACCGCTTCGCCGATCGCCGCCCGTAGGCGATCCTGGAACGATCCTTCCAGCGGCAACTTGCGCGAATACAAAAGTCCCAGCCGGTTCTCGCCGCGATCCATGTAGAAATTCGCCTCGGAACTGACCAGCACGGTGCCGGGACCGGCGGCGACGTGGCCGTAGTCCGCCACGTCAATGAGCCGATGCCCCTGGACCGATTGCTTCTGAATCCAATGGTGGAAGATCGGCACGAAATCGAATTCAACGCCTTGGGGCGCGGAGGCAAAAATCTTCACCGCTATTTTGTAAACGTCCATGGATTTATTGGGGCGCCGGGATCTGAACCGCGCCGACGGCCTGAATCTTCGCATGGCATTTGTAGGCCGCGTCGATGAACAGGTTTGCCTCCGACACCAGTTTGTGGACCGTCTCTTTGGTATATCGCGAATCCACCCCTTCGTGCCGCGACAGAAGGTAATTGGCGAATTGGCCGTGATGATATGTGTCCCAGAAAATCTTCGGCTCGACGAACCGCTTGCGGAATTCCTCGACGATCACCGCCGGGTCGTTCGGCACGTCCAGCCATTGGGCCTGCACCAGCGTCCGGGCGGCCGTGACCATCGCCTGATACGCCTTCTCATCCGCCTGACGATATTGCCCGCCATCCAGCAGAAGCTGCGCCTCGAACGCCTCGCTCTCGGCCTGGGTAAATCCGAACTGCGCCAACGACACGATCTCCCCGGCGCATTCCCCCACGCCCATGTCGCCGATGGTGAATTCCCGCGGATCGCCCCAATCGTGGTAGAACGAGGGATCGTCCTTGTGCAGCGGAACCGCCGTGAATTCGTTCACGATCGCCTTGAGCGCCGGCTTGCCGATGCGCTGGCAAAAGGCCTGGAACGATTCCTCGCCCGTGCGTTCGGCAACGTATCGGCCCGTCAATCGCTCGATCAGGTCCGGGACCCGCCGCGACGGGACCGAGCCCATCGCCAGCCCATAGCTCCCGGCGTTCTTGGACCACTGGCCGCCCAGCATCACCTGAAAATGCGGAACCGTGTATCCGTTGACGTTGCGGCTGTTGCCGTAAAAACCGATGTCCGCCGCGTGATGCTGGCCGCAGGAATTGAAACAGCCGGAAACTTTGATGCGAAGGCCCCGAATCGCGCGATCGAGCGTGGCATTTTTCGCCGCCAGCCGGCGCCGCAGCTCGCCCGCCAACCCGCGCGACGAGGCGATCCCCAGTTTGCAGGTATCCGTGCCGGGGCAGGCCACCACGTCCACAATCGTTCCCGCCCCGGCTTCGCCCAGCCCGATCGCCGAAAGCTCTTTGTACAGGGCGATCGTCTGATCGTGCCCAATCCAACGCAGCACCATGTTCTGCTCGACCGTCGTTCGCGCGTTTCCACCGGCATAATGGCGGGAAATCTCGGCCAAAGCGCGCATCTGGTCGGATGTCAGATCCCCCAGCGGGCAGGTCACGGTCGCGACGTAATATCCCGCCTGACGCTGCGAGTACAGGTTCGTCGCCGCCCATTGGTCGTATCCCGCCGGGCGGCGAGCGCCGTTGAGCTGCACCGCCGCCAGCGAGGGTTTTTCCTCGTACCGGGGAATGCGCTCAAAATGCTCGCGCCATGCCGGATCGTCCGGCATCGTCCGCCGCTCTTCCCGCACCAGCCGCCGGAATTCCTCGATCCCCAGCTTCTGAACCAGGAATTTCAGCCGCGCCCGGTTTCGGTTTTTCTTTTCTCCCAGCCGCGCGAACACCCGGCCGATCGCACGCGCCAGCGGGAGCAATTCCTCCTCGGCGACGAATTCGTCCAGAAGCTTCGCCTGGTGCGGCACCGCCCCCAGCCCGCCGCCCACGAATATCCTAAATCCCCGCACCGTTTTCCCATCCACCACTTTCGTCGCCGCGATCCCGCCCAGATCGTGCATCGACACCAGCGCGCAGGCCTCGTCCTCGCAGCCGGAAAGAGCGATCTTGAATTTCCGCCCGAAATCCTGGATGTCCCGATGGCCGAGCAGATAAAACGCCAGCGCTTTCGCATACGGCGTAACGTCGAACGCCTCGGTATTGCACACGCCCGCCAACGGACAGGCGGTCACGTTGCGAACGGAATTTCCGCACGCCTCGCGCGTGGTAATCCCCACCGCCGCCAGCCGCCGAAAAATGTCCGGCGTGTCCTCGATGTTGACGAAATGCAACTGAATGTCCTGCCGGGTCGTGATGTGGCAGATGGCATCGGAATATTCCTCTGCCAGTTCCGCCAGGACGACCATCTGCTCCGGATTCACGCCGCCGTACGGAATTTTGATCCGCTGCATCCCCGGCGCTTCCCAAAACGTCTCCGGACCCTTGGTCAGCGAACTGTACGGCAGCCTTTGCGTCTTGATCCCATCGTGCCGCTGCCCGTTGTCGTAGCGCTGCCCATAAGCCCCCCGGCGAAGCCGCGTCTCGGCGAAAACCTTCTCCTCGATCTTGCCCTGCTTTCGCAAGGCGATCTGCGCCTCAAAACTGTCGATTTCCTGCCCCCAATCGGCGGGAACGCGCTCCCCCAGCTTCTCTTTCCACGTTAGCGATCCCATTTGAAAAAGCCTTGAAGGAGCCGCCTTAATTCCTATTTATCTATAGATGAAATAGGGCAATAAAGTCAACAGGACAATAAAGCAATCCAATGCTACAAATAACTTGTTTTGCAATAACAACTTGTGAACTATTCCCCGTCCTCGTCGTCATCCTCGACCGGCGCGGCGGCGACTTTGGCGCGCTTCGGAGGGCGGCGCTTGGGGCCTTGCGCCTGCATCACCGCCCGCCAGAAATCGCCCGCCACCAACTCCATACCCTGCAATTTGTTGAATTCCCGCTGCGCCGCTTCAAATTCATCGCTGTAGGGAATCAGTTTTCCGCCCTTGGTATGCCGTGGAAGCATCCCCTTGAGCAGCTTTACCTGTTCCTCGGTGACGACCGCGGCCGTTGGTTCACCCGCGGAATTCGTGCCGCTTCGAACGTATTTCAGCAATGCGCAGAAAACCTGCTCCGGATGGGCGTTTTTGAACGTTCGGTCCTGAAACCCCTGGCAAAGCGCCTCAAACGCCGCGGAATAGGGCAATTCATCCCGGGCGATGCCCGCCTCGTTGTATAACTCCTGCAAATGTTCCTGATCGATTCCACTCAATTTCAACGGCGGACGCATGCCTGCTCCTTCGGGATAAGTCAGAGATGCCAATGATTGTAAGGCCGCGCATACGCTCCTGTCCATTGCGCGCGAGCGCGAAACTCGAATTCCGAAATTCGAAATTCGAATCAAATTCGAAACTCGAAATTCGAAACAAGGGCCATTTCGTCATTCGAATTTCGAATTTGATTCGTCATTCGAGTTTCGAGTTTCGAATTTCGCCCTTGCGTTTTACCATGACCCGCCCATGAAACACGACGATTGGACCCGCGCCCGCCGGCATCTCCAACGCGATCCCGTCCTGCGCGACGTCATCGCCGCGGTCGGACCCTGCGCGCTCACTCCGCGACGCGACCATTTCGTCCTGCTGTGCAAGTCGATCTATTCCCAGCAGATTTCCGCCGCCGTCGCCTCGGTGCTCTTCGGAAGGTTCAGGGAATGTTTCCCCCGCAAACGCCCCACGCCCCGGCTCGTGCTGGACCTGCTCGGCAACGGACCGGAAGCCCAACTCAAAGGCTGCGGCCTCTCCCGCCAAAAAAAGGAATATCTGATCGATCTCGCAAAACATTTCCTAAGCGGCGCCATCCCCAACCATCGGCTCTCCCAACTCGGCGATCAAGAAGTGATCGACGCCCTGACCGCCGTCAAAGGCATCGGCCGCTGGACGGCCGAGATGTTCCTGATTTTCGTCTTGAATCGCCCGGACGTTTTGCCCGTCGACGATCTCGGATTGCAACGCGCCATAAAATCCGCCTATCGCCTGACGCATTGGCCAAAGGCCGAGGAAATCACCAAGCTCGGCGAAGCTTGGCGGCCCTATCGCACCATCGCCGCGTGGTATCTCTGGCGTGCGGCGGACGCGGGAGATGGGGGATGGTGAAAAATCGGCGCAGCGCGCCGCGCCGATTGTGATCTCCGTTCGCCGCCGCGTAGAAAAGACCCGGATCGCTGATACAATAGATTTAGGAGACATGGCATGAGCACGTTGGAACTTCGCCGGAAGATTAAGAAACAGATCGATGATCTGGACGAGGGTCGCTTGCGCTATGCCGCCAATTTGCTCTCACTTCTAGGGCGAAGTGAGGCCGATGACGATCCCGGCGCACGAATGGCCCGGTTCCGCGCGAGGTTGGCAAAGGCAGAGCGTGACATCGCCGCTGGTCGATTCATCCCTTTTGAGAAACTCCGGCGGAAGTATTGACCCTTACGACTTGATCCTCGCGGCCGACGCCGGGCGCTTTTTTGAACACGCCGACGCTAATTTGCAGCGACGATTGGATCGGTGCTTTTCGGTCCTTCGCTCGGACCCGCGAAAGCACAACAACATCAAGCGTCTCAAAGGGGATTTTTCCCATCTGCTGCGATACCGAATCGGAGATTGGCGAGTCGTTTACAGGATCGAAGACGCGGCACGGCGTGTCGTCGTGGTAAATATCGCCCACCGGCGCGATGTGTACGAATAGGTGGCTCCCTATGAGAACCGTTGAAATTGCAGAGGCGACCAAAGCGCTGGCGGATTACGCGAATTCAATCGATCGCGGAGCGGTGCTGGTCCTGCGAAACGGCAAACCGCTGGCCGTTCTGAGCTCGGCAAAGAGCATGGACGCGGAATCAATCGCCCTGGCGAATAATCCGAGGTTCGTCTCGATCATCGAAAAATCAAGGGCCATGTACAAAGCCGAAGGCGGAATTCCCATCGAGGAAGTTCGGCGGCGACTCGGGTTGCCCGCGAAAAAGAAGCGACGAAAAGCCAGTTGATGTTTCGCTACGATGTGAGGGGGTGGAGCGACCGTACGAGATGCCGCCAACTCGCTACTTCAACTCCACCGTCCAATACGCCGTATCCAAAAACTGTTTCCAGCTCGAATACCGCGCATCGGCCAGGCGGATGTTGATCACCGGGCTGCGCTTCGGCTTCAGCGGACGCGTCACCAGGTGCATGTGCGCCTGGTCCGGCGTGCGGCCGCCCTTCTTCACGTTGCATCTCACGCAGCAGCACACGATGTTCTCCCACGTGCTCTTGCCCCCCTGGCTCTTGGGAACCACGTGATCCAGCGAAAGCTCCGTCGTGCTCGTCCGTTTGCCGCAGTATTGGCAACGGTTGCCGTCCCGGGCGTAGATGTTGCGGCGATTGAATTTCACCTCCTGCCGCGGAAGCTTCTCGTACGCCAGGAGCCGGATGATCCGCGGCACCGCGATTTGAAACCGCACCGTGTGAATCCAGTCGTATTCGTCCGGCTCGAATTCAGCCTTGAGCTGGCTGATTTCCCGCCAGTCGTCGAAATTGAAATTCTGCCACCGGCTTTGCCCGGCGTGGTCGGTTTCGATGTGGATGACTTCCGCCAACTGCCGGCAGAGCAGCGAAAAAGCCCGCCGCACGTTGATCACGCGGATCGCCTGATAAAAGCGGTTCAAAACCAGAACGTTGGCGTTGAGCGCGCAAGCTCCCGCGCCATTGCCGGAAGACGAGATGTGCGGCGAATCCAGGTACATGCGCCGTTGCTATTGCCGTGGCAAGCGTCGAGACCGTCAGACCCAAAAACGAGGCTAAATTGTAGCCCCGGTGACCCTCAAACGCCAGTCGAATCAGCCTGGACCTAATTGCCGATTGGCAATTGGCAATGGGTAACTACAATGCCTCCGTGTCCGAACCGAAACGCACCGAGCTTTCCGTGCGCCAGGAGCAGGCGATCCTGGTCGGGGTCATCTTGCCCAAATCCACCGCCGATCCGCGCGATCCCCTCGGCGAGCTTGCCGCTCTTGCCAAAACCGCCGGCGCCAGGGTCGTCGGAACCATCCTCCAACGCCGCCAACGCGTCGATGCCGGAACCTACGTCGGCTCCGGCAAGGTCAAGGAGATCGCCGCCCTGGCCATCAAGGAAAAGGCCGACGTCATCATCTTCGACAACGATCTTTCGCCGGGCCAGATCGGCGGGCTGGAAAAAATCATCAACGAAGAAGCCAACAGCCCACCCATGGAGGGAATCAAGGTCCTGGACCGCTCGGAATTGATCCTCGACATTTTCGCCACCCGGGCACAGACCCACGAAGCCAAGCTCCAGGTCGAGCTGGCGCAGATGCAATACACCTATCCCCGCCTCACCCGCATGTGGGGACACCTGGAGCGCATCGCCGGCGGCGCGCCCGCCGGCATCGGCACCCGCGGACCCGGTGAACAACAGCTCGAAATCGACCGCCGGCTCGTCCGCAAACGCATCGCCCGGCTCCAGGGCGAAATCGAAAAAGTCCAGCAGCGCAAGACCCGCATGGTGGCCGAACGCACCCGCCTGCATTTCACCATCTGCATCGTCGGTTACACCAACGCCGGCAAAAGCACCCTCTTCAACACCCTCACCGCCGCCGGCGCTTATGCCGATGACAAGCTCTTCGCCACCCTCGACACCAAGACCCGCGCCTGGAAGCTGGACCGCGGATTGCAGGTCCTGCTCAGCGACACCGTTGGATTCGTCCGCGATCTGCCCCACAATCTCGTTGCCAGCTTCAGGGCCACCCTCGAAGAAGCCGTCCATGCCGATCTGCTCCTGCACGTCCTGGACGTCGGCCATCCCCACGCCCGCCAGCAATTCGATTCCGTGCATCAGGTTTTGGAGGAAATCGGGGCCAAAGACAAACCGGAAATGCTTCTGCTCAACAAGATCGACACGCCCGAGGGCGAGGAGAATTTCCCCGAATGGCGAACGCTGCACCCCGATGCCATCCCCTTAAGCGCCAAAACCGGCAAGGGGATCGACCGCCTCTACGCCGCCGCCGCGGCCCAGGTCAACGCCCAGCAGGTGCAAGCCGTCCTCGAAACCGACTCCTCCAACGGCAAGCTGCTGGCCTTCATCGAAACCCATTGCCAGGTTCGCGACCGCCAATACGCCGGCGACCGGATCATCATTCACGCGACGATGAGCAAACGCACGCTGGCCGATTTGTCGCGGAACGAACAGGTTACGGTTAAA
>JBEKKC010000129.1:0-13231 GCA_050010915.1 Tepidisphaeraceae bacterium
TACGACGAAAGTGAGGCCAATCCAGCAATCCCGACTCCGCTGAGACAAATCGTCGAATAACATTTTCACCGGACGAGGGGAGAACGGTGAGGCTGAATGAGCGATAAATTCCCAAGCTCAGGGGGGGTGGTGGGACATTCTGGGGACGACTGGGATTTTTCCGAGATCGACGAGCTTACCGAACGTCAGCTTCGTGCCATTGAATTGACCATGCAGGGGCATAACGACGCGCAAATCGCGCAACGGCTCCAGATCAACCGCAAAACCCTATGGCGATGGAAGACCCTCGATCCGGACTATCGCCGGGTGCTGGCCAACGCTCGCGTTGCGCTCTTTTCAACCGTCATCGATCGTTATCAGGTCCTCCTCGGACGGGCCAGTGCAATCCTCGCCAAGTTTCTTGAAGACCCAGATGACCATCGCTGTTTCCCGGCCGCCTTGGCCATCTTCAACATGGCCGGCGCTTTCAAACCGCTGGCGCCCGCCTATCTCCCGCCCGTCGAGCCTCCGCCCCAAGCCCTTCCCGCGCCGGCATTGCCCCCGCCCTCGGCCATCCCGGAGCCCAATTTGGAGCCGAAAGTTGGATGAATTGCGCCATTTACAAAGGAAAGCTCGAAAAGTGCTACCGCCAAACTGCTTGGAATCGCGCTCATTAGCGGTTAATTTGGCTTCCCACCGAGACGCAATCGCCAACTCCTATTCCAATAGGCAATTGGCAATTGGCAATCGGCAATTGACTCCGGAGTACACCCAGTCATGCCCACGAATTACATCGTTCCCCCGAAACTGCATAACGAACTGGTTGCCGCCGCCTATCGGCATCGCGGTTTCAGTCCCGACGAAGCCGCCGCCGCGGCCCGGTTTTCCGAAATCACCGCCTGGCACGGCATCAAAACCCATAACGTCATAAAAGCCCTGCATCTCGACGAACTCTTCGGCTCCAAGGCCGGCGGATGCAAACCGGGCGCGAAAATCGAAAAGCTTCCCTCCAAATACAAGGCCGTCCAGAAATGGAACGCCAATCGCAAGCTCGGCCAAGCCGTCGCTTTCCAGGCTATGGACACGGCCATGAAGCTGGCCGACGAGTTCGGCGTCGGCGTGGTCGCCGTGGATAACGCTTTCCATTACCTCTGGGGCGGCGGCTACGTCATCGACGCCGCCAAGAAAGGTTACATCGCCTACACCTCCTGCACCGCCGCCTTGGCGGAGGTCGTTCCCTTCGGCGGGAAATTTCCCACCCTCGGCACCAACCCGCATAGTTGGGGTTTCCCCACGCAGGATTTGATCGGCTTTCCCATCTGCATCGACTGGGCCACCAGCACCGTCGCCATGGGCCGCGTTCAGCAGTTCCTGCGCGAGGGCAAGCAGCTTCCTCCCGGCTGCGGCGTCGACAAGGACGGCAATGAAACCACCGACCCCGCCAAGATCGCCGCCCTGATGACCTTCGGCCAGCACAAGGGCTACGGGCTGTCTCTGATCGACGAGCTCTACGCCGCCTACGTCGGCGGCTCGCTGCCCACCATTCGCAACCGATGGGACAAGGTTCCCGCCGGCGAGAAGGGGACCTGCTGCTTTTTCTTCCAGTGCATCCGTCCCGAGGCGATCTCCGCCGACGCATTTGCCGCCGGCCGCTCGCAAGCCGGCAACGTCAAGGCGGTTCTCCAGGACATCCTCGGCCATGGCAACCAGGGGGCGATGTTCCCCGGCCAAATCGAGGCCGACGGCGCCGCCCTGAGCGCCAAGCACGGCGGCCTGCTTTTCACGGAGGCGGAGATTGACGCCTTGCAGCACATCGCCCAGGAAGCGCAATTTAATTTTGATCGCACGCAACTTCGTAAAGTGGAGATTTAATGGAAATGCTTCACCGCGAAGGCGCGAAGAACGCGAAGTTACGCGAAGAATCAGTTTAAACATGAGGTTTTTTTATAAATTGATTCTTCGCGTAACTTCGCGTTCTTCGCGCCTTCGCGGTAAAAATCTTTCTCGGTGAATGTGGTTGGGTAGTTACGGTGGAGATTTAACAGATGGCCTACAATGGTTTCGATATATCGGGAAAAGTTTGCCTGATCACCGGCGGCACCAGCGGGCTGGGCAAATCCATTGCCCTCGGTTTCGCCAGCGCCGGCGCCAAGGTTGTCGCCGGGTCCAGCAGCGCCGCCAAGGTTGACGCCATGCGCAAGGAGTTGGGCGCCGGCCACGACGCCATCCAAATCGACGTCGCCGACGAAAAAAGCGTCGTCGCGGCCGTGGATCACACGGTCAAACGTTACGGCCGGCTCGACGCCGTCGTCAACGCCGCCGGCGTCATCAAAAAAGAGCCTTCGCTGGACATGAGCGTTGCCGAGTTCGATCGCATCGTGCGGATCAATCTCATCGGATCGTTCATCGTCGCCCGCGCCGCCGCCCGCGTGATGAAGGACCAGCCCGCCGATTCCCGCGGCCAACGCGGCTCCATCGTCTTCATCGCCTCGCTCAACAGCTACATTTCACTCAGCGAAGTTCTCGCTTACGCATCCAGCAAATCAGGCGTCCTGGGCCTGGTGCGCGGATTGGCCAACGAATGGGCGCGCCTTGGAATCCGCGTCAACGCCATCGCCCCGGGCCTTTTCCCCACGGATTTGAACCGCTCCCTCATCGAGAACACTCCCCGCGGCGATTTTATGAAGGAACACACTCCGCTGGGACGTTTCGGCTATGCCGATGAACTCGTCGGCGCCGCCATCTATCTCGTTTCCCCCGCCGCCAGCTTCACCGCCGGCCAGACTTTGATCGTCGACGGCGGCTTCCTCGCCCGCGGCGTCGGGTTCCCCGGACCAGGCGCCGCCTCCCCCTCGCCAAACCCCCGCGTGAACAAATGAACCAAACACTCAAGGCTCACATTCAAGACGTCCCCGATTTCCCCAAGCCGGGCATCCTCTTTCGGGACATCACCCCATTGCTCTCCAACCCCTCCGCCCTGGCGCTTTCCATCGAGCTTTTGGCCAACCCCTTTCGCGGAAAGCATATCGATCTGGTCGTGGGCGCCGAAAGCCGGGGGTTCATCTTTGGCACCGCCGTGGCATGCTGCTTGTCGGCCGGATTCGGCCTCGTCAGGAAGTCCGGCAAACTTCCTCGCAAGCGGATTTCCACGATCTACGATTTAGAATACGGCCAGGACACCCTCGAAATGCACGCCGACGCGATTGTCAGGGGCCAGCGAGTGCTGATTGTTGACGATGTCCTTGCCACCGGCGGAACCATGAAGGCTTGCTGCGAATTGGTGGATCGTCTTGGCGGTGAACTGGTCGGCGTCGCCGTGCTCATCGAATTGGTCGGCCTCGATGGCCGCGCCAAAATCGCCCCCATGCCCGTTCATTCCGTGCTCCAGTATTGATTTTCCGCGGCGAACGTGGGTGCGGCGAAAATGAACAATCGTCGGTATGAATGCGAACTTCGGGCGCTGCGATCAAACCCCGCCCGCATCCTGGCCCATGAAGTTCCCCAGCCCCATTCTGGCGATGCCCGCGCCCCGCACGCTCCCCAGAACTCCACGCTTCGTGCTCACGATGAATTCCAGCAACTCCAGAATCTCCGGCAACATCGGCACGGTCGCCCGGATCGCCGCGACTGCGGCCGGCAACGTGCGGTTCACGTGGATGCAGTGATACGCCGATCGCACCGCGTGAATCGTCGGCCCCGACATCTCCGCCCGCTTGCACCCAATCGCGTTATACCCCTTCAAACCCCCGTATCGCACCGCCGCAAACGGCGGAATGTCGTGCGAGATGGCTTCCCCGCCCGCGATGATCGCCAACCTGCCAACCCTCACGAACTGGTGGATCGACACGTTTCCGCCCAGAAACACTCGCGCTCCCACGACGCTATGTCCACCCAGCATCGACCCCTGCGCCAGCATCACGTCGTCCGCCACCTGGCAATCGTGCCCCACGTGCGCGCTGCTCATCAGGTAGCAACGATTCCCCACCCGCGTCTCGTGTCCCGGGTCCGGACTGATCGAGCGGTGGATCGACGCCGTCTCCCGGATGACCACCTCGTCGCCCACGACCACACGCGTATTGGCCCCGTCGTAACGCGTATGCTGCGGCGGAAGTCCCACGAACGCCGTCGGACCGATCAGGCATTTCCGGCCGATCGTCGTGTTCCCGTGAATGTGGCAACTCTCCAGCACTTTCGTTCCCGGCCCGATCGTCACCCCAGCCTGGATGATGCTGTACGCTCCCACCGTCACGTCATCCGCCAACTCGGCACGACGATCCACGATTGCGGTTGGATGAATCTGTGCCATAGGCATCGCTGGCCACGACGACGACGTCACTCCCCGACGCCCATGCATTCTATTCGGTGCGACGCATCTCCACAAATGCCCGGCGCGGTTGACCGCCAAGCCTTTACCGCGTACCGCATTGGGCATTTGGCTCTGCCGCCCTGTACCCCCGCCCTGGAATCCGGTAGAAAATCGGCTGTCATGATTGATCCCTGGGTCCTGTTTGGCGTCGCGGCCGTTCTGCTTCGCATGGGATTCGCCTTTTATCTCGCCGGTCTCTCCCGCTCCAAAAATACCGTCTCCACCCTCTTTCGGGCAATCGTCGAAATCGCCGTCGGCATCCTCGCCTACGCGGCCATCGGCGCCGCCGTCCACGGCTCCTGGCGCGAAATCGCCCATCCCATGGGTTCCACCGCCCTGTTCCTTGCCGCAACCTTTCTTATCGGACCCGCCATCGTCTCCGGCGCGACCATCGAGCGTTCCCGCGCGATCGTCGGCATCGCTTCCGCCGCGCTCCTGCCCGGCATCCTCACTCCCCTCACGTGGAGGCTTCTTCAATGGAATTGGCTCGTGGATCACGGCTTCGTCGACGAGGCCGGCGCCACGTTCATCCACTTTTCCGCAGCCCTGGTCGCCCTCGTCGCCGTCCTGGCGCTCGGTCCGCGAATCGGAAAATACAACCGCGACGGATCCACCAACGCCATCCCCGGCCACAATCTCCCGCTGGCCACCGGCGGGGTCCTGCTCATTTTGGCCATGTGGATTCCCTACGTCGCCGGGTTCGCTTCCAACGAAGCCGAGGCCGCCTTCAACGCCTTCCTCGCCGGCGCGGCCGGCGTCGTCGCGGCGTTTGTCTATTGCTCCATCCGCTACGGCCGGCAGGACGTCTTTCTCGTCTACGCCGGAATGCTCGGCGGCCTGGTCTCCATCACCGCCGGCGCCGACCTGCTCCTCCCCGCCCGCGCCGTCCTCGCCGGCGCTGTCGCCGGGATCATCGTCCCTTACGCCGTCGTCAAGCTGGACATGATCTGGAAAATCGACGACCCCGCCGCCGGAATCGCCATCCACGGCCTCGGCGGCGCCTGGAGCGCCATCGCCGTTGCCATCCTCGCCCGCGGCACCTGGGCCCAGCGCGCCAGCCGTCTCGCCGCGCTGGCCGTGGCCCTGGCCATCGTCGCCGCCCTGGCCATCACCGTCTCGAGCCTGCTTTTCTTCCTGCTTCGCGCCACCGTCGGCATTCGGTCCCGCGAACCGGATGAATTCGATGGACTGGACCTTTCCGAATACGATCTGAACGCCTATCCGGATTTCCAGCAGACGACAATCAAGAGTTACCATCTGCGGGAGATGTGACATGAGTCTGCAAAAGCGACAGGCTGAGGCCGCACTAAGAATGGTTTCAAAGGCCCAAGTCGTTTTTGGCCCGCATCGGCATGAGTACCGTGCCGCAACATTAAATGAATTTCCGGAATTGGACCGCGGCTTTTACGATCGTCTACGCGATTGGTTTGAAAGCCGCGGGTATTCCTACCTCGGCGATTGCGAGAATGTTACACTCAGTTCCGTGTACCCTGACAAGCGGACGGTGATTCGCCGAATGGTCGGTGAGTTGGGCACGGTTTGCGTTGACCTCCATCATATACGGATCGTTAGAAAGAACTTCCGCCGTGACCACAAGACGGTTGATCTAGAAACAGGGTTTATCGATGGAACCTTCGTTTTGACCAGTAACGCTTTGGATTCGGCCCGTTTGTCTCCAGTTCCCACGATAGACCACCTGAAAATGCCGCGCGACATCGAACCCGAATTGTTACTGCTCGCGCACCGTGACCGAATTGCTCAAAGATTAAGTGAAAAATCAGATATCGCTGCAATACGCGTGCAAACGATGGAAGAAGCCTATGAATTTCAACACAGACTGCATGCAATAGCGGCGAAATTTAGACGGGAAGAGGGATATATTACGCGAGAGGATATTGAGCAAATCAAAGGACGTGCTCTAACTCGAACAGAAGAAGGTATTGTTTCCGAGCTAGAAAAACTCAAAGCGACTATAAATGGATAGGCGTCGGAAAATATTATGGCCCTAGAAGTCGGAATCGTCGGTCTTCCCAACATCGGCAAGAGCACGATCTTCAACGCCCTCACCGCGGCGGGGGCGCTGGCCGCCAATTATCCCTTCAAAACCGTCAAGCCCAACGTCGGCGTCGTCGCCGTCCCCGATGAGCGGCTCAAGATCATCAACCAGTTCCAGGAAACGGAAAAAATCGTCCCCGCTTTCCTGCGCATCGTGGATATCGCCGGCATCGCCCGCGGCGCCAGCACCGGCGAAGGCCTGGGCAACAAATTCCTCTCCCACATCCGCGAGGTCGATGCCATCCTCCACGTCGTGCGATGCTTCGCCAGCACCGACGTCATTCACGTCGACGGAACCGTCGATCCCGTCCGCGACATCGACACCCTCGACATCGAGCTTGCACTGGCCGACCTGGAAACCGTCGGCCCGTCGCTCGACAAAGCCGAGCGCATCGCCCACAGCGGCGACAAGGAAGCCCTCGCCAGGGCCGAGTTGCTGAAACGCGCCAAGGAAGTTCTCAATCAGGCCAAACCCGTCCGCTCGCTCGAACTGAATCCCGAGGAGCGCAAGATCGTCAAATCCTTCGGCCTCATCACGGCCAAGAAGGTCCTCTACGTCGCCAACGTCGATGAATCGGACGTTCACGGCCAGGGTCCGCTGGTCTCCTCGATGCGCCAGCGCGCGGCCGCGGAAGGGAGCGTCGTTGTCCCCGTTTGCGGAAAGCTCGAAGCGGAGCTGGCCGAGCTGGATCCGTCCGACCGCGCCGAGATGCTCGCCGCCATGGATTTGAAGGAGCCCGCCCTGGCCGCGCTGGCCCGCGAGGCGTATCGCCTGCTCGGTCTGCACAGTTTCTTCACCACCGGTCCCGATGAAATTCGCGCCTGGACCATCCCCATTGGCGCCACCGCCCCCCAGGCGGCGGGGGTCATTCACACCGATTTCGAACGCGGATTCATCCGTGCCGAGGTCTATACGCTCCAGGACCTTCAGCAGTATAAAACCGAACCCGCCATCAAGGCCGCGGGGAAAATGCGCGCCGAGGGCAAGAGCTACGTCGTGCGCGACGGCGACATCGTGCATTTCCTGTTTAATGTATGAATCCTCGACCAAACCTCTTCGCGACCGCCCAGGAGATTTCATGGTAGCTTGGCTTGTGGCAAATATTAGACGCCGGGTATATGCACACCGGGCGCGCTGGACCGCCCGCCATCTGGCGCGGTTCATCAAGCCGACGGACCGCGTGCTGGACATCGGAGCCGGCGATTGCCGGCTCGTCGTTCGGTTGCAGAAAACGGTGGGCTGCCAAGTCGTGCCCGTGGACGTCGAAGATTTCAACGTGACCGACGTGCCGCTGACCTTGTTCGACGGCCGGCGATTGCCTTTTCCCGATGACAGTTTCGACGTCGTGCTGCTCATCTTCGTCCTGCATCACGCGGAGGATGCCAAGGCGATCCTGACCGAGGCCCGCAGGGTTTGCCGCCGGCGCGTGATCGTATTTGAGGATGTCACGTCGAATTTCTGGGACCGCTTCGCCTTCCGAACGTTCCATCGCTGGCTCGCCTGGTCGGAGAGGATTTCCTATCCATTCCGCGAATGGAAACCGGCGCAGTGGTCGGAATTGGCCGGCAGCCTGGGATTTCGCGTGGAATCGATCGACATTCTCGGCCGCCAGCTTGGCGCCTTCTCCTGCCGTCACGTTGCCTTTGTCTGGAATAAGACGGCTTCGCAAAATGGATGAGGCAAATCCGCGGCGTTCCCTTGATGCGATTCCACTTGCAACAACGGATTTTTCTTGACCGCCGACCAAGGTCGGTTATTTTCCCTTGCGGCGATCGGTTGGCGTTTCCCGGTGGACCGGCTATGTCCAGGCAACTCCTGAACGTGCGGCAACGTGATTCTCGCGGCGGCTTCACGCTGGTCGAGCTGCTGGCTGTCATCGCCATCATCGCTATTCTGATTGCCCTGCTCTTGCCGGCGATTATCGGCGCGCAGCGTGCGGCACAACGGACCCAGTGCGCCGCCCAAATTCAGCAGATCCTGGCCATGGTTCACGTCCATGCCGTCAGCCATCGCGGGTATGTGCCCCTCGCCGGACTCCTGGCGGTGCCGCAGATCACGCCCGCCGGCCTGAATGACGATGCCAGAATCAATTACGACTACCTTAACTTCAGCATCGCCGGCTTGGACAACGCGCTCATGTGCTTCACGGCCTCCCTGGCGGGGGAACTCGGCGACCCCCGAATTGAGCAGGCAGCCTCCGTCGACGATCTGAACGTCGCCCAATTGGACCCGCACGGATTTGTCAGGATTTTCCGGTGTCCCTGTCACCTCCCGGACCCCGGCCCCCTCTACGGCCCGGCCCTCTATTTCGCCAGCCCCGCAACCGCAAGCTCGCCCTGGATCGCCTGGCTCGAAAGCCAGAGCTACGTCTACAACGAAGCCGCTCTCGGATGGGACGACTCCATGAACCGCGCTCGCGGCCAACTCGCCCGAATACGCTCCCAGAGCCAAACCATGCTCATGGCCGATGGACTCGGAGGAAACATCACCCGCATGTATTACGGCTTCAGCACGGTCTACAACAAGGTCCCCTACGGCCCCGTGACTCTGGCGGATGCCCTGGCCGGCGACAGGCTGGCAGGCGATCCCCAGAATTTCGATACAGTCCGTCATCAGGGCAAGATGAACGTCGGTTTTTTCGATGGTCATGTTGAAGCCCGCTACGTGTCGGCGCGCGATCTGTCGAATATTTACTTGATCGCTCCATAGAACGGATAATCCCCATCGCCCTTGCCGTCTCGGGGCCGATTGACGCCGCGCATCCGCTCGGGCAGGCTATGTCAAGAAGACGGGCATGCAGAATATCGTCATCGACAAGCCCTATGTTCCGGTGCCGCCGCATCGCGGCCGGATTTGGCCGGCTATCCTTTCCCTCTATTCCCCGCGGTTGCTGCGAAAAAAATACGGCGTGATGCGGGTCGAGTGCGTCAATGCCGAGCGCCTTGGGCAATCCATCGCGGCCGGGCACGGCATCCTGCTGACGCCCAACCATTGCCGCGACGAGGATCCCCTGCTGATGGGCATCCTTTCACGCGCGGTCCGCTCTCCGTTTTTTGTCATGGCGAGTTGGCACGTCTTTATGCAGGACCGCGTGCAGGCGTTTCTGCTGCGGCGCGCTGGCGCGTTCAGCATCTATCGCGAGGGCATCGACCGCGCCGCGTTGAATACGGCCGTCGAAATCCTGGAACACGCCGAGCGCCCCCTGGTGATCTTTCCCGAAGGGCACGTTTCGCGTACTAACGATCGGCTGAACGAACTGCTCGATGGAACGGCGATGATCGCGCGGTCTGCCGCCAAGAAGCGCGCCAAGCTCCAGCCGCCGCGGAAAGTGCTTGTGCATCCGGTGGCCATCCGGTATCGGTTTCAGGGCAACGTCGAGCCGGCGGTCACGGCCGTGTTGGACGAAATCGAAACGCGCCTGACCTGGCGAAAGCAGAAGCAGCTTGCGCTGGTCGATCGCATCTACAAAACCGGAAGCGCTTTGCTGACGCTCAAGGAGTTGGAATACCTGGGTGAAGCCCGCGGCGGCGCCGTGGGGCCGCGATTGGCCGGTCTGATCGACGCGATCCTCGTCCCGCTCGAACAAAAATGGCTCGGAGGGAAGCAGGACGACGCCGTTCCATCTCGGGTCAAGCGCTTGCGCTCGGCCATCCTCCCCGACATGACCAAGGACCAGGTGGATGAGACCGAGCGCCAGCGGCGGTGGAAGCAGCTTGCCGACCTTTATCTGGCCCAGCAATTGTTCCACTATCCGCCGGATTACGTGCTCACCAATCCAACGCCGGAGCGATTGCTGGAAACGGTGGAGCGATTCGAGGAGGACCTGACGGATCGCGTTCGCGTCCACGGCCCGATCCATGCGACGATCACCGTGGGCGAGGCGATTGAGGCTTCCCCCGCTCGAGAGGGCCGCGGTGGAGACGACCCGCTGATGGACCAGATTGCCGCCCAATTGCGCCAGATGCTCGGATTGGAGGATTGCTCGTGAATGCCCCCGGCATTGCGATGGTCTCATTTCCGGTGCTTGCCGCGCGAGTCCTGGCGATCGCGGGCAGTCTCGCCCTGTGGTTCTGGACACAATGGCTTTTGGCACGGCGGCCGCCGGCCGCCGGTGAGGAAGCCGGCGTGATTTGCGATGGAATTCATCGCCTCACCGCCCGGATCAACCGTCGCCTGCTGGACAATCCGCTTCGTGCGAACGCGCTGCTTATCTCCAGTTCGCTGGTCATCGACTTGCTGGGGTTCTATCTCCTCGCTTCGGCGATTTTCGGACCGACGATCCAGCCATTTCTGGGATTGTTGATGCTCTTTGCGCTGCGCCAATTCTGCCAGGCCTTTTGTCCCCTGCCCCCGCCGCCGGGGATGATCTGGCGCAGTCCCGGCTTTCCGGCCGTGCTGGTCACCTACGGCACGTCCAACGATCTATTCTTCTCCGGCCACACCGCCATCGCCGTCTATGGCGCAGTCGCCCTGGCGACGGCCTTTGGCTCGGTGGGACTATTGCTGGGCACGTTGATCGTGTTATTTGAGATGAGTGCCGTCCTGGTCCTGCGAGCCCATTACACCATGGACGTCTTCGCCGGCGCGGTGACGGCCCTGTACGTCCATCGACTGGCGATCGATTGGGCGCCGACCATTGACGGCTGGATTGCCCACGCCGTTGCCGCCGTGGCCCGATGAAGCCGGGCGTTTTGCCGGGAATTGGAGTTGCCCGCCGTTCGATTCGGGGGTTGTTCCTATCTCAAATACGCGACGCATGTCACGACAATGCAGAAACAAGCGACCATCGTCAAGACGATGCAGCCGACCGTAAAATGGAGCGGGTCAACGCTATTCCGTTCCGTGGATTCTAAGAGGCTCATGTTCGGCGATCCTCGGCTCGCGGGGGTTCCCAACCGTCCGATATATCAGTGTCGGCTTGCAGAGCGCGACGGCTGCACAAATTGAAGGGGCCGGTTTATCCGGTGGACGCACGGCCGGCTATTTCGTAACATCTGGGCCGGAAACCAGCCCAGCCGAATCCAGGTTTTTTCCACGGCAATGACATGAGGCATTTCGATTGCGTTGTGATCGGCTCCGGACCGGGCGGCCAGAAAGCGGCCATTCAGGCTGCGAAACTCGGCAAGACGGTCTGCATCATCGAAAAAAGCAACGTCCTCGGCGGCACGTCCATCAACACCGGCACCATTCCCTCCAAGGCCTTGCGCGAGGCCGTCCTGCACCTGACCGGCCTCAACCGGCGCAGCCTTTTTGGCGAAAGCTATCGCGTCAAGCGAACCATCACCATCGCCGATCTCATCTACGTCAGCGAGCAGGTCGTTCACACCGAATTGGATTTGATCCGTAACCAACTCGAGCGCAACGGCGTCGAACTGATTTGGGGAACCGCCAAATTCGAGCAGGAAATCGTCATCCACGTCGAGCGGCCGGACGATTTCGAGGTTGTCAGCGGCGACACGGTCGTCATCGCCACCGGGACCTGTCCCGCCCGGCCCGATTCCGTGCCCTTCGACAATAAAACCGTTTTCACTTCCGATGAGTTGCTCAAGCTCGATCACATTCCCAAAACCATGATTGTCGTCGGCGGGGGGGTGATCGGAATCGAATATGCCTGCATGCTGGCGGCCCTGGGCGTGAAGATCACCCTGGTGGAAGGCCGCAACGAGGTCCTCGGGTTTCTCGACGCGGAGATCACCGAGGCCTTGCAATACCAGATGCGCCGGATGGGCGTTACGCTGCGCCTGGGCGAAAAGGTCCACAAGATCGAACGGTTGACCCAGGAGGTCGGCGCCGGCGCGGCCGTGCAAGCAACGCTGGAAAGCGGCAAAACCCTGCGCGCCCAGACGCTTCTGTACGCCGTCGGCAGGCAGGGAACCACTTCGGCTCTCAATCTGGAACGCGCCGGCCTCAAGGCCGACGACCGCCAGAGGCTCAAGGTCAACGCCAACTATCAAACCGAAGTGCCGCACATCTATGCCGTCGGCGACGTGATCGGATTTCCCGCCTTGGCCAGCACCGCGATGGAACAGGGCCGGCTGGCGGTCTGCCATGCCTTCGGCGCTCCCACCCGCAGTATCCCCGAGCTTTTCCCCATCGGCATCTACGCCATCCCCGAAATCTCCATGGTCGGCAGGACCGAGAACCAACTGACCACCGCAGGCATCCCCTACGAGGCGGGCATTGCCCAATACCGCGAACTGGCCCGCGGCCAGCTCCTCGGCGACACCGACGGCATGCTCAAGCTCCTGATCCATCAGGAAAACCGTCAAATCCTCGGCGTCCATGCCATCGGCACCGGCGCCACGGAACTCATCCACATCGGCCAGGCCGTCATGGCCCTCCAGGGCACGCTCGATTATTTCGTTAACAGCGTTTTCAACTATCCCACCCTCGCCGAGGCGTACAAAGTCGCCGCCCTCAACGGAATGAACAAGCTCCAGTGCGTGTAAGCAAGGCCATCCCCTCACGCTTTCCATTTTTTGTCCCCCGGATTTCATTTACGATCATTTCCCAGCCGTTCCTGCCATTTCCGCATGTCGCAAATTCGGGTCTATTTTTCCGCTTTTGCGTCTAAGAATATCCGCCTTTTCCCTAAAATGTCCCATCCCCCCCCCTCCCCCCGCGCGGAGCGAGAAAGTAGAGCAGGGGAACAGTAGAGCCGTAGATGGGGAAGGAAATGGAGAGACGAAGATGGGCCATTGCACGACACTGGGTAATGGTATACTCTTTTGTCCCGAATTCCCTTCGCAACCCACCTCCCGACCGTATAATACCTTACGCGAAAGGACCGATCCATCATGGACGCTAACCAATCTGCGGCAAGGGTCGTC
>JBEKKC010000130.1:0-13203 GCA_050010915.1 Tepidisphaeraceae bacterium
GAAGCGCCGCCGCCTCCGCCGCCGCAAGTGGTGGAGCCGGTCGTTATTGCCCCGCCTCCGCCACCGCCCGAGTGCGTTATTATCGAGGCGAAATTGCGGGATGCCCAGAGCGCCTTGGCGCAGGATCAGTCCGATCTCGCGGCGGCCAGCAAGGCGGCCGTCGATCGCCTTCACAAGACGCAGGATTATGTCGGCGCTCAAGCCGACGTCGAAGAGAAGCAAAAGGCGCGCGAGGATGTCGTGGCCCAACTTGCCAAGGACACATCCGACGGCGCCGACACGTACCACGATGAAGAGAATCTTAGAACGGCCGCGAAGAATCTATTGGACGCCAAGGCCAAGTTGACCGCGATGGAGAGCGATGCGGAGACGTCCGATCCGACGATACTCGACAAACAAGAGGCGCTGAAGACAGCCGCCGCCAATATTTCCAATCTGCGGCAGCAACTGAACGATTACATCGCCACGACCATTGCCGACAATTGCGCGACGACGGATTGCGCGATTGATTCCGTGGCCATCGACACGAACTCCTGGACGCTGGACGCGAAGTTAACGCCGGCAGGCCGCCCCACCGCCGGCGCCGTCGCGGACGCGGCGATGGATCAGATCGGTCGAATCCTCGATAAGGCGCTCTATAAATCACCGTTCACCTGGAATATTGCCAGGTTCACGGTGTATGCGGAATTTAAGCGAAAGATGGTTCCGGAGTTTCGGCTGAGCTATTCGCGGGCGGCCGTGGAGGCGTCGGATTTTGCGAAAATTGAACGCGATCACTTTGACAATGACGCCCTGCTGCTGCTTGCCCAGTCGGTTTGGCTGAGCCGGGCGGCCAACGACATTCAGGGGATTCCAGCCGCGGCGCCGGTGGTTCAGCCGGCATCCGCGCACGGCGGCGTGACCACGATTAAATACACCAATAGCCTCATGATCGGCGGATATGCCCGAGCGGATGGAAGCACATGTCCGGTTTCGTATATTCGTCAGACGCGCACCGAGGCGATGCTGCCGGCGGAATTGCCGAATGTGGGGGTTCCGCAATCGACGTCCGGCCACGTTTCGTCGGCCAATGTTCCATCGGATGCCCCGCCGCCGTGATTTGTTTGAGAAGTATTTTAACGGCCGCACTTGTGCGGTCGCTAAAAAAGAATCGCTTCGACCGATCACGAATTCGCCGCGCGTTTCAGGGCGTCGATGAGGTTCTGCGTGGTATACAGGCTCGTGAGCTTGTCGGGCTGATCTTGGTGCGGGGAAAAGATCGCGGTCAGGGGGATGCCGCCTCCGGGATTCAGCTCGTTTACCTTCGGCCAGCCGGGAGCGTCTTCGCTGGTGAGATCGGCACGCATGAGGATCACCCCATATCGCTTCAACGCGTCGGCGATTCGCGGATCGTGATAAACCGACGCTTCGATGGAAAGACAATTCGGGCACCAGTTGGCGGTGAATTCGACGAGGACCGGCTTGCCGGTGGCTCGGGCGGCGGCGAAGGCGGCATCGGAATACGGTTGCCAGGCCAGGCCGCCGAGCAGGCGAAGAGTGATCGACAGGGAGAGCCAGATGACAGCGGCGGCGGCCAGGAAGGATGTGATGATCGGCCAGATGCGATGGGAGAGTTGGAGGCTGCGGACGATCAGGAAGACCATGGCGGCGACCACCACGGCGAAGACGTACCAGAAGAATTCCTTGTTGGATGCCAATCGGCCGCCGGCGAAATAAATGGCGACGGCCAGGAGCAAAAACCCCATCATCTGCTTGAGCACGGCGGACCAGGGTCCGGTTCGCGGGACCCAACGGGCCAGGCTCGGAAAGGCGCTGAGGATCAGGTACGGCAGGGACATTCCAATCCCGACGGTGATGACGACCGAGACGCCGAGATAGACCGGCTGGGCCGTGGCCCAGGCCAGCAATCCGGCGAACATCGGCGCGGTGCAGGGCGTGGAAAGAATCGCGGCCAGAATCCCGAACACGAAATTCCCCCAGACCGATTCGTGGCTGGGGGCGAGATTGTAGACGGCGTCGGGCAATGCGACGTCGAACAGCCCGAACATCCCCACGGCCATGACCAGCAGGATGGCGACGATTGCCCAGATAAACCAGCCATATTTGAACTGCTCGCCCCAACTGAAATGGAGCGATGCGCGCAGGGCCACGATCAGGATTGCCAGCCCGGCGAACACCGCGATCACGCCGAGGCTGAATACCATGCCCAGCATCAGGCACCTGGCGCGATTGTGTTGCGAGACCTCGAAGAACCCGATGGCCTTCAGCGGGACGACGGGCAGGACGCAGGGCATCAGGTTGAACAACACCCCCACCACCAGGGCGATGGCCAGAGCCAGCAAGACGTTCGAAGACCCCAATTCAAACGTGCGGCCGAAGAAATCGACGGTTGTTCCGGCCGGCGCGGCCGCGGGCGCGCCGGCCGCAAAAACGCGCGGATCGAAGTTGGAAAAGAGGGAGAGATTGGCCGGCGTCACCGTCGCGCCGGCGGGGACGATTTGCGTGTCGATCTGGAACGGCTGATTCCGCGACGGCGGAAAACAGACGCGATCGTTGCACGCCTGCCAGGTCAGTTTTCCCGAAATAGTGACGTCCCCCACCGCCGCCCCGGTCTTCACGCGCATCGGCAGATAAACGATCACCTCGCCCGTGTAGACGCTTTGCGGCCCGAGGGCGGGGAAATTCTCGATGGTCGCGGGCGGATAAATCGGATCGAGAAACTCGACGTTCGGATTCGGATCCGGCGTCACCTCAAATTTAATGTAATTGACCCCCGTGCCGGTCAATGGAGCGTGCGACTGAGCGTGCAGGCCGGGCTTGATGTCGACGATCACCGCCGCCACCGCCGTTTGGCCGGCTTGCAACGCCGAGGCGTTCAGCTTCGCTGAGTAGGTGGCCGTTTGCGGGGCCGCTTGTGAAATCCCGGGAAGCAAGAGCACGAATGCAAACAGGCGATAGATCGTTCTCATGGCTTATTCATACGGATTGTCGCAGAATTGAGATTTTCGCGAAATACTGGCGATTCGCCTCCCATCGCTTCTGCCGGTAAAATCTCGTTCATGCAAGAAGCTCAGGAATACGTCCTGACCATCGGCAAGGCGGCGAGGAAGGCATCGGCGCAATTGGCCGGGCTGCGCGGCGAGGTCAAAATCGCAGCGTTGAAGAAAATGGCGGCGGCGCTGGGCGCCGGAAGGGAGGCACTGCTGGCGGCCAATGCCGAGGACGTCGCGGCGGCGCAGAAGGCCCAGATGCAGCCGGCACTGGTGGAACGTCTGAAGCTCAACGACAAGCGCATTGCCGCAATGGCCGACGGAGTCGAGCAGATCGCGGCGCAGGTCGATCCCGTTGGCCAGATCATGGAAGGATACGTGCGGCCCAACGGGCTGCGGATTTCCAAAATTCGGGTGCCGTTGGGCGTGGTGCTGTTTTTTTACGAGAGCCGGCCCAACGTGACCAGCGATGCGGCGGCCCTGTGCATCAAGAGCGGCAACGCGATCATCCTCCGCGGCGGCAAGGAAGCGATCCATTCCAACCTGGCCATCGCCAAAATCATTTGCAAATCACTGGCGGAAAGCGGGATCGACCCGGCGGCCGTGCAACTTATCGAAACAACCGACCGGGCGCTGGTCGCTCCGCTGCTGAAGCTGGACAAGTACATCGACCTGGTGATTCCCCGCGGCGGAGAGGGCCTGATCCGGGCCGTCGTCAGCGAATCGACGATCCCGGTGCTCAAGCATTTCACCGGCAATTGCCACATCTACGTTCATGCCGATGCCGGGGGCATGGAGGAACAGGTCCGCAAGATTTGCGTGAACGCCAAGACCGGCTATCCCGGCGGCGCGGTGTGCAACGCGGTGGAAAAGATCCTGTTCCATAAAGACGTGGCAGCCAGGCTGCTGCCCAAGGTCTGCCAGGATTTGGCGGCCAAGGGGGTGGAGATTCGAGCCGACGAGCGGGCGCGGGCGATTTTCCCCCGCGCCAGGGCCGCCGAGAAAGCGGATTGGCCGCTGGAATACCTGAGCCTGATCGTGGCGATCAAGGTGGTCGATTCGCTGGAGGCGGCCATCGCCCACATCAACGAATATGGCAGTCATCACACGGATGCGATTGTGAGCGATTCCAAGCCGGCGATCGAGCAATTCGTGACGGGCGTGGATTCGGCCAGCATCATGGTCAACGCCAGCACGCGATTCGCCGACGGCGGGGAATACGGACTCGGGGCGGAGATCGGCATCAGCACGGACAAACTGCACGCCCGCGGGCCGATGGGGGCGAACGATCTGACGACGTACAAATGGATCGTGATCGGGGACGGGCAGGTGCGGTGAGGTGGCAACCGCCTTGCGCAAGGACGCACCGGGACGGAACGCCATAAAACGTGAATGGCCCTTTATACTCCCTGGAGTTTCTTCAGCAGCCACATTTCGCCTTGATGGCCGGCCTCGTCGTGGAGGCCGTGAATGATGGACCCGCGGAGATTGCGCGAATTGCCGGGCTCTCCGATGGTTTGGGAAAGCTGCCGCTCGGTAAGCGGCCGTATGGCGGCGATAAGGCGTTCGGACTGGTCGATCAGCTTGGATTTGACCTCGGCCAGGGTGGGCCACTGCTTCACGGTGGCCGGCTGACTGTTCCAACTGAACTTGTCGAACCAATCGAGCGGGTAGACGGGCGGCTTTCCGGTTGCGGAGGAGACGCCGAGGTGCTCGACAACAATCAGCGAATGGCCGGCGTGCCAGAGGATGGTGTTGTGCAGGCCCGGCGGGGCGAAGAGGGCTTGCTGTTCGGTGACGCTATCCAAGATCCGTAGCGTCTTTCCGCGAACGTCTTTGGCAAGGACGATTAGTGATTCATCAGGCATGGTTGTGGTCTCCCTCGAATGAATATGCCGGCAGCATTGTAATCGGGATCAGGGGCGGTGGAAGTGACGCCATACCTTTTTGGTGGATGGGGGTATTTGAGATATCGCGCACGCCCTATTTGTCGACGCGCTTTTCTTCCATCGCCTGATTGAACCGCTTCGAGCCGCCGCGGGGGATGGTCAGAACTGTCCATTTGTCCTTGGCCAAAAAACGGGCGAGTTGGACGATCTGGCCGACGTGATAGCTGTGATGCGACAGTTGCCGCAGCAGCGCGTCGATGACGGTGTGCGGTTCGCCGCGGATGGTGATGGTTCTCGGCAAATCGCGGTCTGAAAGTTTTGATAGTGCATCAAACAGACATGCCCAACCGCGGTTCCAGTATGCCACGAGCGATGCGCGGTCGGGGACATCGTCGATGAATTCCGAATCGCGGTCGCGGTTGGGTTTCTCGCCGTCGGTGGTCAGGAAATCGGTGAACCGCGAGAGCAGATTGCCGGAAATATGCTTCATGATGACGGCGACGCTGTTGGTGTTCTCGTCGAGCGGCTGACGCAATTGGGCGTCGGATATCTGCGCAAATGCTTTCTCCGCCATTTCCTTGCAGGCGGCGAAGCCCTTGACAATGGCTGCGATGACGAGGTCGTCGTTTGATTTTGTGGACATAGATGAATCCTTGGAATGAGGGGAGGAATTGTCCAGTGGGGAGATCCCGCGGGATGAACATCCCGCGGCTTTGGCTGAAAGAGAGATTCGGGGGTGATTGTGCACAAAATGTGCATCTCCGGGGGGCGTTGGGCCGAAATTGAGGGAAGGTCCGATATTACGCGCTATTGGCGATGGAGAGCCCATGCCCCTCATGCAGGAAGACATCCGGCAACATTACGAACAGGCCTGGAAAAAAATCGACGAGTCGGCCCAGGACGAATCCGCCCTGGCATATTCCAACGCCATCGAGGACGCCGTCCTGTATCCGGTGTACGAACAGCTTCTGCGCGATCTGAAGATCGGGGTGAACGGCGGAAAGGTTTTGGACGTGGGGGCCGGATCGGGCAGGTGGATTCGTTTTTTCTCGCGGCGATTTTCGCCGGCGGTTCTGATGGGGATCGACTTCACGGCCGCGTCGATCGAGTTGCTGAGACGCCGGTATGGCGACGTCCCGGGCATCGGGTTCCGAACGGCGGACCTGACCGATCCTTCGCTGGACCTGGGGGAAAAGTTCGACCTGATCAACGTCATGAACGTGCTGTTCCACATTCCCGAAGCGGACCGGTTCGCCGTGGCGATGAGAAACCTGTCGAACCATCTGGCGTCCGGCGGCCGGATCGTGACCAGCGAATACATGCCGCGCGGATCGATGCGGACGAACTGGATGCTGGTGCGGAGCCGTTACGAGATGGAAAGCGCCGCGGCGGCGGTGGGCTTAAGGATCGCGGCCATCCGGGCCTCGTGCGTGTACGGCAACGACCCGATGGGAATCGACGGCCCCGACGCCGGCCTCCGGCAACAGTTCAACGCGGTGCGATCGGGAATGAACCAGATCCTGGCAATGCAGATGAACGACCAGCTTCGCCAGTTCTTCACAAGATTCCTGACAGATGTGGAGTTGTCGGTGCTGAATTTCTGCAAGGAGCGGATGGCGGAAGTGGACATGCCGAGCCAGAAGCTAGTGGTTTTGATGGCGGCGTGAACGGGCGGCTGGCATTAGTGCAAACTGGCCAGTTTTTCAACGACGGTGAAAAGGGCCTGCGTTCCATCTTTTCCGTGTCCGGCGGCCTGGGCGGCGGTGAAAAGTTGGTGGGCGAGGCTGGCGGCGGGAAGTGATATGTTGGATTCGCAGGCGGACTGCAAGATCAATCGCAAATCCTTCTGTTGAAGACTGATGGTAAATCCGGGACGGAAATCGCCGGCGATCATGCGCGGGCCGAGGTTGGCCAATTGCCATGACCCGGCGGCGCCGGCGCTGAGTGCGGCGATGGTCTTTTCGAGGTTCAAGCCATTCTCTTTGGCGAAGGTCAGCGCTTCGCAGACGGCGAGGTTGGTGACGCTGACGAGGATTTGGTTGACGAGCTTGGTGAGCTGGCCGGTTCCGCTGGGGCCGCAATAGGTGATGGTGCTGCCGAGAATTCGCAGCATGGGCTCGACGCGTTCGAAGGCGACGGGATCGCCGCCGGCCATGATGGAGAGTGTGCCGTTGCGTGCTCCGACGTCGCCGCCGCTGACGGGTGCGTCGATGAAATGGGCGCCCTGCTTGGCCAATTCATCCGCAAGTTGACGGGTGGCGGTGGGTGAAATGGTTGAATGATCGACGACGATCAAACCGCGTCGCGCGCTGGCGGCGATGCCGTCGTCGCCGCGAACCACCGCCTCCACGTCGCGGGTGTCGGTGACGCAGATAAAGACGACGTTGCTCTCGGCGGCGACGGCGGCGGGTGAATCGAGAAATCGGGCGCCGCGGGCGATCAGGCGCGAAGCCTTGGACTTCGTGCGGGAATGGACGGCCAGGGTATACCTGGCATCCATGAGCCGACCGGCCATGGGAGCGCCCATGATCCCCAAACCGATGAAACCGAGCCGGGTGTCCATGAAACGCTATTTGTGCATTAAGACGAGCAAAATGACAAGGACAAGATCGAGGAATATGGCGGCGCCCGCGACCCAGGCGAGGATCATGGCCTGGGGCGTCTTCCACGGATTTTCTCGCAAGGGGATGGGACTGGGGACCAGATCGACGGTTTTGCCGGTCTCCTCGATGCGGGCGAGGGATTCCAGGTCCACGGCGCGGCGGGCGAATTTGGGGGCCTCGTTTTTCTGCACCAGGCGCAGGTCTTCCAGCATCTGCTCGGTGGATTGGTAGCGGTCCTCGCGGCGTTTGGCCATGGCAACGTCGATGATCTCGCCGACCCCGGCGGAAAGGGCGGTGTTGACGTGATCCGCGGGGACGAGCGGCTGCTTGAGATGCTGATGCATGACGGCGGCGGGTGTTTCGCCCTCGAACGGGGGGCGGCCGGTGACGAGGTGGTACAAGGTCGCGCCCAGGGAATAGATGTCGGCTCGGAAGTCGATGTCCATGTCGCCGCGGATTTGTTCGGGGCTGATGTAATACGGGGTGCCGTAGGCCTTGCCCGCCTCCAATCCGGCGGCGCGCTTGTCGTCGACCTGCCTGGCCAATCCCAGATCGGTCAGCTTGGCGACGCCGAGCGGGGTGAGGATGATGTTCTTGGGCTTGACGTCGCGGTGAATCAAACCGCGGCGATGGGCGTGGGCGAGGGCGTCGGCCATTTGTATTCCGATGTCCAGCGCCTCGGCTTCGGAAAAACTCTTGCCTTCGCCCTGGGGAGGGGAGGCCATCATGTCGTACAGGGTTTTGCCCTCGACGAATTCCATGACGAAATAATGGAACCCATCGGGGGATTCGCCGACGTCGATGGCCTGCACGATGTTGTTGTGACTGAGCTTCGCCGCCGCCTTGCCCTCCTTGTAAAAGCGCTCCACGAAATCGCGGTTGTCGCTCATCTTCTTGGGAAGAATCTTGACGGCGACAATGCGATCCAGGGAAATCTGCCTGGCGCTATACACCCTGGCCATCGCGCCCTTGCCGACCTCCTTGATCAATTCATAACCGGGGATTCGGCTGGATTTGCCGTCGATAATGACCTGCCGAACCCGCTTGGCCTGATTGACGGTCAGGAAATTATGTTCGACCAGGAGATCGCTGAGGCTGCGCGCGTTGGGATCGGAGGCCTGCTTCTGGTGCTCGCGGCAAAAGTCCACCTCGGAGCGAGTCACCAAGCCCATGTCCACCGCGAGCTTGCCGACTTCGGTATCTAGATTGGAAGACGAAAGGACGCCCTTGTCGGAGGAACCAGCGGCTTCATTCGGTGTGCGCGACATAGCCGGTGTACAAACTTCCGCGGGCCGAACCCGCCCACCCCGGCGTGCCCGACGCTCTGGAGCCTCCGAAAATAACGCACTTCAACTACTAAAACCTAGGCCACAGATCGGGGGGTGTCAAGTTTTTATCGGGCAATTGTCGCGTCGTCCGAAGAGAAAATTTCCAGGGAAGGGGTTGGGATGGATTAAATGGGGTGAATATGTGGGAGGCGCGGGTCGGCGAAAGCCCCGGCGTTATGGGACGAGCCGGGATTTCTTACGCTCCCTCGCCCGACGTCCGGAGGTTCGCGGAGTGTCGCTCGGCACAACCAATTCCAACTGCACCGCCTTTTCGTTCCACATCAGACGGATGGCATCGCGGACCATGAAGACAAGCTCGTCCAGAGACCTGCCCTGGGTGGTGATCCCCTCCCTCTCCAACACCCGGCCGATCAGCCAGCGATCTTCCTGCGTTACCAAAACGTGATACAGATTCATGATACCTTTTGCCCTATCGCATATGCTCAATCATCGCGGTGGCGAACTCGCTGCACTTGATCTTCTTCGCCCCTTCCATTTGACGTGCGAAATCATAAGTGACGGTCTTGGCGGCAATGGCCCCTTGAAGGCCCTTGACGATCAGATCGGCGGCCTCCTGCCAGCCGAGGTATTCGAACATCATGACGCCGGAGAGGATGACGCTGCCGGGATTGACTACGTCCAGATTGGCGTATTTGGGGGCGGTGCCGTGGGTGGCTTCGAAGATGGCGTGGCCGGTGACGTAATTGATGTTTCCGCCGGGGGCGATGCCGATGCCGCCGACCTGCGCCGCCAGGGCGTCGGAGAGGTAATCGCCGTTGAGATTGAGGGTGGCGATGACGTCGAAATCCTCGGCGCGGGTGAGGGTCTGCTGAAGGGTGATGTCGGCGATGGCGTCCTTGATGACGATGCCGGCGCCGGGTTTTCCGTCGGGGATTTTGCACCACGGTCCGCCATCGATTTCGACGGCGCCGTAGCGCTCCTTGGCGATTTTATATCCCCAGTCGCGAAAGGCCCCTTCGGTGAACTTCATGATGTTCCCCTTGTGCACGAAGGTGACGCTTTTGCGGTTGTGCTTGATGGCATAGAGGATGGCAGCGTGGACCAGGCGTATGGTCCCGAGATAGCTGACCGGCTTGATGCCGATGCCGACATCCACGATCGCCTCGCGATGCGGAGCGCCCAGGTCTTCAAGCTGCTTAAGCCACCGCGCCGCGGCCTCCTTGGTTCCAAAGCGAATCTTGGCAAATTCCTTGGGAAAATTCTGGGCGAGGAAATCCAGTATCTTCTGGCTATCCGGCGTTGCGCCGGCGTACTCGATGCCGGCGTAGATGTCTTCGGTGTTCTCGCGGAAGATGACCATTTCCACTTTTTCCGGGTGCTTCACCGGGCTGGGGACGCCCTGGAAATATCGCACGGGGCGCAAACAGACGTAAAGATCGAGCATCTGCCGCAGGGCGACGTTCAGCGATCGAATCCCCCCGCCGACCGGCGTGGTCAGCGGGCCTTTGATGCCCACCAGGAACGTTTTGAACGCCTCGACGGTGTCGTCCGGCAGCCAGGTGTTCAGCTTCTGGAAACTCTTTTCGCCGGCCAAGACTTCCATCCAGGCGATCTTGCGTTTGCCGCCGTAGGATTTTTCGACGGCGGCATCGAAGACGCGCTGGCTGGCGCGCCAAATGTCCGGGCCGGTTCCATCGCCTTCGATGAAGGGAATGATCGGCTGATCCGGCACGTTGAGTTTTCCGCCGGAAATCGAAATCGCCTCTCCTGGCGTCGGAGGAACCACGTCTTTGAATTTGGTCATGGGGGGAAGATTAGAACACCGGGCCGCAAACGTCAAAGCGATCTCGCCGTGGTGTCTCACCAGAATCTTGGCTATAATCCAAGACGCTGCCGAGGTGAGCCATGGCCATCACGATTCGGATTCCGTCAGACATCGAGCAGGAGCTTCGGCGCCAGACGCCAAACCTTGACGAGCATGCGCGAGAGCAATTCCTCATCTCCAACTACCAGGCAGGCAAACTCAGCACCACCGACATTGCCGAAATTCTGGGCTTCGAGACGCGGCATGAGGCACACGTCTGGCTGGCGCAAAGAAACGTCCCGGTCAATTACACGCTTGCCGACCTCGAACAAGATCGAACGAACCTGGGACAACTTTTCGGCACGAAATAACCCCCGATGCTCGTCGTTTCCGACGCAAGCCCTCTCAACGTCCTGATCCGGCTTGGGCTAGCCGACCTGTTGGTAGCGCTTTTCAAATCCGTCGTGATCCCGGCTTCGGTAGCCGAGGAATTGTCCCGTCCCGCGACTCCCAAGGGCGTCCGCGATTGGATAGCAAACCCCCGCCATGGGTCTCCGTTCGCGTTCCGTCGATGCCCGAAGCCGTCACCCCATCGCGACACCGCGGTGAGCGCGACGCCATCCAACTCGCACAGGAGTTGAAAGCCGACGCCATCTTGCTCGACGAAGACAAACCCCGCGCCCAAGCCGCAAAACTGGGACTGCGGGTCGTCGGCACCATCGGCATTCTTGAACTTGCCGCCAACCAAGGCCACATCGAAGACCTTAAAATGGTTCACGAAAAACTGCGGGCAACTGATTTCTACATCAGCGACAAGATTCTAAACGACTCGCTTGCCCGGCATATCGCTTACAAGCAAAGCGTCGGCAGATAGTCGCGCGCTTCAGCGAGCCAAAAACTCCGCGAAATTATCCCTAAGCATCAGCCGAACGTCGCGTTCGATGTCTTCTTTCGTGACTCGCCGGCCGGTCTGCGCCAGGTCGCCGTACTTGTCGGCCAGGACCTGGGTGAGAATGCGGCGGCTGTGGTTCCATTTGTAAATCAACTGATCGAGGACTCGGGCATCGGAGTGCTGGGGAATGAAGCTCGTTCCGAGCAGTTCGATGCGCATGCGCTCGATCTCCTGGATGAGGCTGGGATTGTTGAGAAACCACCAGCAGCCGAAGATCATCAGGTTGCCGAATTTCCTGGCGGCGACGCAAAGCTCGTGCTGGTTTTCGCGGGCCAGCATGGTGACGAAGAACTTGTTTTGTGGGAACTGGCGGCACAGGTTGACGACGGCGAGGATATCCGCCTTGCCGGACATGTCTCCGGCATCTCCCAGCGCGGGATTCACGCGCATGCGCGAACCGATCATCATGGCGAAGGGCAATCCGCGTTCGGCGCAGACGGGGAGGACCGCTTTTTCCAGGATCGTCTGCCCGGCCGATTCGACGGGTCCGGAATCGGCGGGATAGCGGAATTCCGGAGGGAGGCTGACGGCGAGGTAGATGGCCTTCTGACGGTCGATCCAGTGGCGCAATAATCGGCGGACCTCCTCGATCGTGGCAGCGGAGATTTCCTCGGAAACCTTGAACCCCCAAGGGGCCATTTGTTTGGCGGCGGCGGGCCAGTTGCGAAGAAGGGGATCGATGCGAAGCACGGCCTTGAACCGCGAATCGGCCGCGATCGCGGGGTTTTTCAGCCAGCGGTTGCGCTCGTTGTCGTCGAAGACCGGGTTGGTCATGGTGATCGACGACACGTTGGAAAGCTCCATCACGCGGTCGATGTATTTGCTGGGGTCCTGTTTGGCGAAGAAGGGGCGATAGGCGTCGAGCGATTTTTCGTTGGGATCGAACCCGAGCAACCGGAGGGTCGTCAGCACGCCGCGGCATGCCTCGCTCACCGGCGTGCGGTCCACGAACAGGTGTTTCCAGATATGGTCGGCCTGCTGGCGCTTGGACATCTTCCAGAACTGTTCGTAGGGAAATTTGGACGCCGGCGCCACGCGATAGACCTCGGCGACGAGATAGTGGTAGGTGACCAGTTCGTCGATGCCCCAAAGCATCAATCCGGCCGGATCGGTCTGGCCGGTCGCGTTGGGAACCGGGGTGCCGAACGTGGGCGGATAGAGATGCGTGTGCATGTCCACGATGGGTTGGGCGTTCAGCGCCCGGCCCACCGCTTCGGAAAGGCCCTCGGGGGGAATCGATTGATTGCTCATAAATAATCTCCGCTGGAGTTGATCCGTTTAGTTTAGAAAGACGGCCCGGCGGCGAAAAGGCCTATCAATGGCAAAAACGGCGCAATTTTCTGGCAATCTCGCATCTGGAAGGCCGATTCAGTAGAATCGCGCTCCGGGAAGTGACAAGCGGAGTGCAGCAGCCAGGGCGTGGCGCGTTTCGAGGATCATCCGCGGAGGCTTTGCCTACCGCCGCGCCGTGATCTGTTGCCGCGTCAGGAACGGATGGTACATTCTTTTTCCCTCACATTTCTCAACTGGCAGGAGTACGAAACAAATGGGAACCGTGGAACTGGAATCAAAGAAAAATGGGATGTTCAATCTTGCAAACGGGCAAAACGTGGCTTTCACGTTTGCCTTGGTCAGTTCGCTGTTTCTCCTCTGGGGATTCTGCAACGGCATGATCG
>JBEKKC010000131.1:0-13198 GCA_050010915.1 Tepidisphaeraceae bacterium
TCTTCCCCTTTCCGACGACCTCCATGTAATCGACCGCCGACCCGCCGTTGGTCAACAACCCCGCCACGGCCTTGGCCGCGTCGATCGCGCTCCCGCCCCCCACGCCGATCACCGAATCGCATTTTCGCCGCCGCCCCTCTTCCGCCGCCGCGTCAACGTGGGCGACGGTCGGCTCCCCCCG
The DNA here is from genome assembly GCA_050010915.1 of Tepidisphaeraceae bacterium. GTDB lineage: Bacteria > Planctomycetota > Phycisphaerae > Tepidisphaerales > Tepidisphaeraceae > PALSA-1353. The sequence continues at coordinate 182 of JBEKKC010000131.1, forward strand.
TTGCCGCACCACCGCCGCCGCGACGCCTTGCCGCGACAGCAATTCAATGATGTCATCCACAACCCCTTCGGCATTGTAAATCACCAGCGCCGACCGACCCAACGTCGCCGCGATCTCGCCGGCAACGGCAAATTTCCCGCGCCCGAAAATGATCCGGCCCACGCCGGAAAACTCAAACGCCGTCATCGCCGCCATCCCCGAAAAACACCGAAACGTGCTTCACGCCCTGACGCGCCTGCGCCATCCAATCCGCCACGGCATCCTTCCATCTCAGATAATGCTCCGTCTGCTGATGCCGAACGAAATCCTCTTTCGCCCGGTAAACCTCATACAGCAAAAACCGCGTCGGCTCCGCCTCGCCCTGCGACACGTCGAATCGCACGTTCCCCGCCTCTCGCCGGGTATTGCGCGCATTGTCCAGCGTCGCCTCGATAAACTCCCGCACCTTCTCGGGCTTCACAAATATGGTCACGCTCACGACGTACATGTTGTCTCCCATAGGCAGAGTCGCGTCCGAAACAATTTTATATTTTTTTCGCCTTCCGAACAAAACATATGCCTTAAACCTTCACCTCCCGCCTAAGATTATAGAGGGACCCCTTCATGCGATCCCGTCGCGCTCGATGCTTAAAGCCGTCAATTCTGTCCCGGTTTGAACAGGTCGGGGTATATATAGCATACGATGGACGTCGCAGTCGCCAACGACCAGGACCTTTTGGCCGAGCATCGGGCCGGGTCTAAGACGGCGTTTGCTCAGCTTATGGCACGGCATATCGATTGGGTCTACTCCGCTGCCCGCAGGCGCGTCGGCGATGCACAGCTTGCCGAGGATGTCACACAGGCGGTGTTTATCGCGCTCGATCAGAACCAAAAGCTAAACAGGAAGACAATCGTGGCGAGCTGGCTTTTTGGCGTATTGCGATACACCGCATCGAAAGTGATCCGCGATCAATCCCGAAGAAATCACCACGAGCGCGCAGCGGCTTTAATGCGACGACGGGACAGCGGGCCAGGCGCGGAGCCATGGGATGAGGAAAGCCCTCTCCTCGAAAGCGCCGTGGACTCGCTCGGCCGTCGCGACCAGCAGGTAATCATGCTGCGGTTCTATCAGGGATGTAGCTTGGCGGAAGTGGGGCAGGCGCTCGGTATCTCCGAAGAGGGCGCCCGGAAACGCATCGCCAGGGCGATTCGGAAACTTCAACACTTTTTTTCCCGGCAGGGCGTCGGCGTGCCCGCCGCGGGACTGGCCGACGCAATGGTGGCCCATTGCGTGCATCCGGCGCCGGCTACGCTGGCTTCTTCGATAGCGTCCGGATCGCGTGCTTCCAGCATTGCCTCGAAACTGGCGTTGTCCTGGCAGGCAGGCGTGCGCCTTCATGTGGTGCGGATTTTTGCGGCAATTGCCGGGACGGGAGCGGCCGTCATCGTGGCGTTCTTTGTTCTCTTTCAGCTTCTCGCGCCGCGGCCACTAACGCCGCAGGCTTCCGTTGCTGCACCGGCGACGCAGCCCCTCGCGTCCGACGAGCCTGCCACGCGACCTGCGACGCTAACGCTGAATCAGATCATTGCCGGCATACGAAAATCCGAAACGCAGTTTCAAAACGTCCATGTCAAGGATTTTCTGACCACGATGCAAAACCAACCACACGGACAGACCGCGTGGATTTCCACGCGGATCAGGTATACCGGCTCCGCTTGGTACGGCCCCGACGCGCGCGGTCCGCGGCGCATTTATTTCACGGACATCGTTTTGCCCTGGGAACAAGGTACGGCTCCCTGGGCTGAGCAACTCACCGACGAAGGGTGGGACGGGCATGAGGGGATATACCTGAATCTCGCCGGGGGTCCCCTCGGGAGGATCGTCCGTTTACGGACAGCAATGCTGTGGTCCAATGTTCCCCCCGATCTCGATGACTATGCCCCCGAATGGTCTGGCGCGGGCTACACGCTTCAATATCAAGTCAGGGATGAAGACCTGGTCAAACCCGTCAAACCCCGCACGTCATTGGCCGATCAACTTGAGTTGCTGAGTAAAGTCAAACCCGATCAACTCGACCCTAAGACGAGAGCCAGGCTCATGAGACTCGACGTCGCCGACCAGAGCATGAACGGATTTGATGCTGTCCGCGTGCGGATGAGTTGGGGGTCGCCAACAGGCGTTGGCCAACCAAAGTTTTTTGGCAGCAACACGTATTGGTTTGATCCCTCGCGAGGCTATGCGCTGGTGAAAACGCAGCTTATCATGGAATTACCCAATCAATCCAGAACGGAAGGAATTGACGTTTTCGAGTTCAAGCAGGCTGGCCCGGGCATTTGGTTTCCGATTCGCGGACAGTCCGTGCGAGAGGATCCCCCCGACGGCTACGGTCGCTGGACCTATCAAGCTTCCGATGTCATCGTCAATAATCCGAAATTTGACGCCTCGATCTTCCGGCCGAAAATTCCCAGCGGTTGGCTGGTCACCGATGATCGAACTCAGACGAGCCGAAACTACGTCACCAGGGAAGATGGAAGCGAGTTGGAAACGCACAGGGGAGTTGGGCTGCCGCGGATGAAGGCAGGCGTGGCGACGCGGCCCGACGGTGAAACGCCGGCGATTGTCAGCGATCCGAGGGCGGCGTGGTGATGCTTCAGCGCGTCAAGGTCCGTCGGCCGTATCGTCAGCCGCGCCGGACGAGCCGCAAGGCAATCACCTTCGCGGGCAACCCCGTGATGATGACTTCCTTGCGGGCGCTGGTCTGGCCATGGGCAATGCGGATGGCCGCCGCCGGAATCTCCAGCAATTCCGACAACAGCGCGATCACCGCCCGGTTGGCGGCGCCGCCTTCGGGCGGTTGCGTGACATTCAGCTTGATTCCCCCCGCATACTCTCCCGCCATCCGGTTGCGCGACGACCCCGGCACCACTTTCACGGTCAGCGCAAATCCCCCTGATTTTTCGGTCAACTGAATCGGCATGACTTCTCAATCAACAATCTTCTTCGCGTCCTTCGTTGATGTCTCCTCAAATCTTGTTTTTTCGACAAGATTTTTGCGCGGCGATGCGTAACTCCAGCGATATCCAATTCTTCTACTTCGCGAAACTTCGCGCTCTTCGCGCCTTCGCGGTGGTCTTTTTGGGTTGCGGCCGAAGGCTGCGCTGTGCGTCCTTCGCGTCTTCGCGGTAAATCTTCCAGATCGACTCCCGCCAAGTCGAAGAGCCTCAATTCTCGCGCATCCCCCGCCCGCCGGCCGTTCGCCCCGTCACGACAATGAAAGCCGGCAACAACAGCGGTCGCACGATGAAAGTATCCACCAGCATCCCCAGGGCAAAGGCGAATCCAAGCTGCACCAGCAATTTAATGTCTCCGGCCATGACGCTCCCCAGCGTCGCGGCCATGATCAACCCGCAGGAGGAAATCACCGGCCCGGTGAAGATCAGGGCACGTTCGACCGCTTCTTTTCGCGGCAAACGCCGCGCTTCCTGCTCGTACCGCAGCGCGAAGAAAATGCTGTAATCCTGGCCCACCGCCACCAAGACGATAAACAGCATCATCTGCACCTTCCATTCCAGTTGGTGCGCGCCGAGCAGTTGAAACGTCCAAAGCGTCAGTCCCAGAGTCGTGAAATAGCTCAGCAGCGTCGCGCCGAGCATGAAGATCGCCAGCGGCACGTCGCGCAGGGCGGCGATGACCACGATCAGAATGACCGTCAGCGCCAGCGCGGCGACGCGGTCAAAATCGCGGTGTGTGACGTCGCGGATATCGATCATCTCCGCGCTCGCTCCGGTCAGATAGACGTGGGCGTCGACGTTCGCCGCCGCGGCCGCCCCCGTGGCCGCCGCCGCGATTCTTCCCACGTCGTCCAGCGCCGCGCTGCTCAGCGGAGCCACGGTCAGCACCACGGACAACCGCATCGCGCGACCGTCCGGGCTAAGGAACTCCCCCATCGCCTTGTCGTGAGCCAGCAAGAGCACCGCGACATTCTCAACGGGTTTGACGTGCAGGCCCAAGGGCGCTACCAACCCGCGAATGTCGCCCACGTCCGAGACCGTTCCAATGGCGGCGATAAGCCGCTTGCAAAAGACCACCCACGAGTCCTGCGTAAGCGGCCGATCCGCGGCCGCCAGCACCGTCACCGGCGCGGTTTCGCCCGTGGGCCAATGCCGCTCGGCCATCTCCGTTCCGCGCGGAGCCTGATAATTGGATTTCAAGCTGGTCAGCGAATCGTAGCTCCAGGGAACGTTCAGACCTCGCAGGGCAGGCAGCAGCAACAACCCGAACGTCACGGCCATGACGATGCTCGGATGCCGCACGACCAGCCGGGCGATCGCCGGCCAAACGCGGCCTTCGCCGGGCGCCTCCTCGCCGCGGGGCCCCCGCTTGGCAACCTTGGCCGGCCAGAAGGCGCGCGGGCCGACGATCGCCAGCATCGCCGGCACCAGCGTCGCCGCCGCCAACGCCGCCACCACCAGCGCCAGCATCACCGCCGGACCCGCATGGCGAAAAATGCTGAATCGGGCGAAACACAGCATCGCCAACCCCGACACCGTCATCACCGCCGACGACGCGATCGCCGACAGGCTTGCGTCCAAAGCCAACGCCACCGAGTCGGCCGCATCGCAGCCTTCGCCGAGAAACTCGCGATACCGGCTCATGAACAGCATCGAATAATCCACGCCGCCGCCGTACAGGAGAACAAACGTGAAAATCTCCTCCGCCGACCCGCTGTGAATTCCGAACCCCTCGGCCAGCGTCAGCAGCTTCAATGCAACCACCGCCGCGATGCTGATCCCCGCCAGCGGAATCAACGCCGCGCCCGGCGCCCGATAAACCACCAGCAGAATCACGATCACCGACGCCAGGGTCACGATCGACGTCTTGCGATGGCTGCGTTCCATCGCGATGGCATAGTCATAGCCGTAGCCCGCCGAGCCGGTCACCGCCGCCGACAATCCGGGCGCCAGCCCAAAGCCCGCCACGACGTTCTGCACGTGCCTGGCCACGCGGGCGGCTGGTTTGGTGATGTAGTTGTACGGCAAGCTGATCGAAATAATTGCCGCGGTTCGGTCCCGACTGATGAGCGGATTGCTCGTTCCCGGGATCGCCAACGACGCCGGCGTGCGGACCGTAATGTCGGCAAGTTCCCCAGCCGGAATGTCCCCCGCGCTGGGCTGCCCGATCAGGCGGCCCAACGTCTCGATCTCGGCCAAGTCCGCGTCGCTCAGAGGCCCGCCGGCCCTTTCAAACACGACGGCCACGGTGCTCAAGCCGCTTTTTTCCCCAAAGTATTTCGCCAGTTCCCCCAGGGCGACGTGGACGGGCGTATTCGCCGGGAGAAGATCGGTGGTTTCACCGACCGTCGGGTCCGCCGGGAAAACACAAAGCCCCAGCCAAGCGGCCGCGGCCACCCAAATGGACGCCACCAGCCACCGAAACCGATAAACTCGTCGTCCGATCGACACTATTCAGGTCACTCCATGACGCCAATCGCCCGGAAAAACGAATCCGAATTCAAATCCTTGGGCTGCTCGAAAACGAACTTCGCTCCGGCGTTGGTCAATTCCTCGGCGGGATGCGTGGTCGCGACGCCGACGGGCAGCATTCCGGCCGCCGCCGCCGCCTCGATGCCCATTGGCGCATCCTCGATCACCGAGCACCGCTCGGGCGGCACCCCCATGCGCTCGGCCGCCATCAGGAACACGTCCGGAGCGGGTTTGCCTCGCTTCACTTCCGAGCCATCGACGATGGCGTCGAACATCGGACGCAGTTTGCCCGCATCCAGCACCAGCGCGATATTTTCCGGCGGCGCCGACGAGCCGATGGCCGTCCGCACGCCGCGGGATTTCAATTCCTTCAGCAAATCGAAAATTCCCGGCGCCAGCGGAACGTTGGCGCGGATGATCTGGCGAAAGGCGATTTCCTTCTCGTCGGCGATTGAAGCGGATTCGGCCGGAGAAATATCCGGGCCGAAAAGAATGCGGATGCAATCGGGATTCACCCGTCCAAAACAGGAGAGAAACGCCGCGTATTGCAGCGTCGCCCCGCGCGCCTTCGCCGGCGCCTGCCAGCTTTGCCAATGGGCCTGCTCGGTCAGCACGATGACCCCATCCATGTCGAAGATCACGCCGGTTTCGCGCATCCGTTCCTCACCGCGCCCGTTCCTGGCCGTAATACGCCCCGGCGCCGTGTTTGCGCAGGAAATGTTTGTCGAGCAGCGCTTGCGGGATCGGCGAGACACGCGGATTCAGCAGCATCGCGTTCAGCGCCATCTTCGCCGAGAATTCCAGCACAATCGCGTTCTCAACCGCCTTTTCCGTCGTGGGACCCCAGGCGAAAGGCGCATGGCTGGCAACCAAAACGCCCGGCACGTTCCCGGGATCGATCCCCCCGTCGCGAAAACATTCGACGATCACCTTGCCGGTGTTCAGTTCGTAATCCCGGCCGATTTCCTCGGCTGTCAGCGCCCGAGTGACGGGAATCGCCCCATAAAAATTGTCCGCATGCGTCGTCCCCAGGCAGGGAATTTCGCGCAGGGCCTGGGCAAAGGAAGTGCCATAGGTTGAATGCGTGTGCGCGATCCCGCCGATGGATGCAAATTCGCGGTACAGGTGGAGATGGGTCGGCGTATCGGAAGACGGCCGGCCGGCGCCTTCGACGACCTGGCCGGTTTCGATCGACAGAACCACGACGTCGTCCGGCCGCAATTTGTCGTACGGAACGCCGCTGGGCTTGATCCCCATGACGCCGGCCTGGCGGTCGGCGCCGCTGGCATTGCCCCAGGTGAGGACCACCAATCCCGCTTCGACCAGCGCCAGGTTCGCGCGATGCACTCGATTCTTCAATTCTTCGTACAGCATAGGTTCTCGTCAAAGATCAACCGCGAAGGCGCGAAGGGCGCGAAGTTGCGCGAAGGTCAAAATCAAATCTTGCTTTTTTCTTCGCGCAACTTCGCGCCCTTCGCGTCTTCGCGGTAAGGGTTTTCATAGTTGCCCCAATCCTTGCGCCAGATGGTAATACAATTCATCCGCCCGCAGCGCCTGGAGGAATGCCGGCAACTGGGTTTGGCCGTCGATGCGCACCAGTTCCACGCCCGCGATATCCGCGAAGCATTGCAGATGCTCCGCGTCGACCGCATAGCTGAAGGCCGTGTGGTGCGCGCCGCCGGCGTAAATCCAGGCCGCGACCGCCGTCTTGAAATCCGGCCGGCATTTCCACACCGCCCGCGCCACCGGCAGCTTGGGCAGCGGATGCGGCGGAGCGATTACGTCCACCTCGTTCACCAACAGCCGAAACCGATTGCCCAGGTCGATCAGCGACGCATTGATGGCCGGACCCGCCGGCGCATTAAACACCAGCCGGACCGGATCGGCCTTGCCGCCGATCCCCAGCGGATGAATTTCCAGCGACGGCTTGCCCGCCGCGATGGACTGGCATATTTCCAGCATGTGCGACCCGAGCACCAGCGGCCCGGCCGGATCGAGATGATAGGTGTAATCCTCCATGAACGACGTCCCGCCGCTCAATCCGCTGGCCATCACTTTGGTCGCGCGAAGCAGTGCGCAGGTTTTCCAATCCCCCTCGGCGCCGAATCCATATCCATCGGCCATCAACCGCTGGACCGCCAGCCCCGGCAATTGCTTCAGGCCGTGCAAATCCTCGAACGTCGTGGTGAATCCCTTGAATCCGCCGTTCTCCAGGAAAGCGCGGATTCCCAACTCGATTCGCGCCCCATCCTGAAGCGATTGGTGGCGTGCCCCGCCCGCTCGCAACTCGCGCGCCACCGTGTATCGAGCTTCGTATTCCTTGCACAGCGATGCCACGGCCGAGTCGCCGACTTCGTTGACGTATTTCACCAGATCGCCCACGCCGTAACCGTTGACGGAAAACCCGAACCGCGCCTCGGCGGCGACTTTGTCGCCCTCGGTGACGGCGACGTATCGCATGTTGTCGCCGAAGCGGGCAAATCGCGCCCCCTGGAGATCGTGCCACCCCGCCGCCGCCCGCGACCACGCCGCCAACCGCTCCTGCACGTCCGGGTCCGACCAGTGCCCGACCACCACCTTCCGGCTCAGCCGCAACCGCGCGTGGAGGAATCCCGCTTCCCGGTCGCCGTGCGCCGACTGGTTCAGGTTCATGAAATCCATATCGATCGTCTTCCACGGCAAATCGCGATTGAATTGCGTGTGCAAGTGCAGCACCGGCTTGTGCAACAATTTCAGTCCGCCGATCCACATTTTCGACGGGGAAAACGTGTGCATCCACAGCACCACCCCGATGCACTGCGGCGAAGAGTTGGCCTCGATGCAAACGGCGCGGATCTCCTCCGGCGTGGTCAGCACGCCCTTGGCCACCAGCCGCACCGGCAGCCGCTTGCCGTCGTTCAGCGCTCGCACCACCGCCTGGGCGTCGGCAGCCACCTGCTTCAGAGTTTCCGCGCCATACAGATTCTGGCTCCCGGTGAGATACCAGAGTTCCAGACCCTTTAATGATGGATCGCTCGATGCGGTGGACATCTGACTTCCTCTTTAAGCAATACTACCCCTGAAAGACATTTCTTCTTCGCGCACCTTCGCGATCTTCGCGCCTTCGCGTTAAACATTCACAAGCCGCGTCACTTAGCCAGCGCCCTGTCGCGGATCGACAGCAGTTCCTTCATCACGTCCGACAAGTCCGCCTGATGCCCGGCCACGCCGAACGCATCGTGCAGACGCCGATAGAGCCGATACAGCCGCTCGTACACCGCCACGCTGGCCGGATTGGGGGTGAACATCCGCGGCTGCGCGCCGGTCATGGCGCCGACGGCCTGCTCGAATTTCTCATACCCGCCGCGCTCCGGCCCCGCGACGACGCACGCGGCGATGGCCGAGCCCAACGCGCAGGTTTGCAGGCTTCGCGACACGGCGATGGGGCGGTTCATCACGTCTGCGTAAATCTGCATGACCAGCGGATTGCGCGCCGCGATCCCCCCACAGTTGACGACCCGGCGCACCGCCACCCCGTATTCCTCGAATCGCTCCATGATCACGCGGGCGCCCATCGCGGTCGATTCGATCAGCGCGCGATAGATTTCCGCCGGCGACGTGTGCAGGGTGACCCCCAGCAGCATCCCGCTCAGCCGCTGATCCACCAGGATCGTGCGATTGCCGTTGAGCCAATCCAGCCCCAGCAGCCCGCTGGCCCCCGGGCGCAGCGTCTCCGCGCCGGCGGTCAGCGCCTGGTGCGATCCCGATTCCTTCCCGCCCGGCTCGATCTTGCTGACCCACCAGTTAAAGATGTCCCCCACCGCCGACTGACCCGCTTCCAGCCCGTAATATCCGGGCAACACCGATCCCGGCACGATCCCGCACAGCCCCGGCACATCCGCGATCGGCTTGGATAGCGGCGAGATCATGATGTCGCACGTCGACGTGCCCATGATCTTCACCATGGTCCCTTCGCAGATCCCCGCCCCCACCGCGCCCAGATGTGCGTCGAACGCGCCAACGGCAACCGGGATTCCCGCGGGAAGATTCAGCTTGCCGGCCCACTGGGCGCTCAGCCCGCCGGCCGCGGCAGCGACGGTTTCGCATTTCGCCGGCAACGTGCGCCGCAGCCGAACCAGCCCCGGATTCAGCATCGAAACAAACGCCTCATCGGGGTATCCGCCCCATTGGGCGTTGTACATCGCCTTGTGTCCCGCCGCGCAAACGCCTCGCCGGATTTTGTCCGCGTCCGTCGTTCCCGTCAGAACGGCCGGAATCCAGTCCGCGATCTCCACCCAGGTGTACGCCGCGTCGAACACCGCCGGCTGAGTCCGCGCACAATGCAACGTCTTGGCCCAAAACCATTCCGATGAATACCGCCCGCCGATCTTTTTCAGATACTCCGGCCGATGTCTCGCCGCGGTGGCGGTAATTTCCTCCGCCTCGGCGTAGGCGGTATGGTCCTTCCACAGCCACGCCATCGCATGCGGATTCCCCGCAAACCCCGGCAACGTCGCCAGGCTCCGGCACTGTCGGTCCACGGGCATCGGCGTGCTACCCGTGGTATCCACCCCGATTCCGATCACGTTGCCCGGCGAAAATTCACGCTCCTTCGCCGCGTGCTTCAACGCCAGGCTCACCCCGCGCACGATGGCATCCAAATAATCCTCGGGCTGCTGCCGCGCCAAGTTCGGATCGCCCGAATCCAGCACCACCCCCGCCTCCCCGCCGGCGTAGTCCGCCACGACCGACGCCACCTCCCTCCCGTCGCGCGCATCGACGATCAGGACCCGCATCGAGTTCGTACCAAAATCAAGCCCAATCGCGTATCGGCCGGACATCTGATCCTCTTGGTGGCCCCTTGGCGGCCGCAAGCAGCCGTACAGTTCGGCGGCAACCAAAACTATCCCGGCACCTCGCGTTGTCAAGGTTGCAAACCATTTCCACGAATTGGCGCGGGTGTGCCCAAAGATCCGGGCAAAGGGAATCCGCCGCAGAACCGGCCGGCTCCATCGCGAAACCGAGCCGGCCGGTCCTCCGGCCGATCTTCGCCACCCGAGAATATGGGCAGTCCGTTGGCGCCGTTCGTGGGAAAGGTCAGGCCGCCCCCCAACCGTCCTTCGCAGGCCCGCTTGAGCGACCCTGGTCCGCTTTGGCAATGCAAAGCATTAGCGCAAATAGTCGGTTTTCGCGGAGATATTCACAGCTTCTCAGGTATACTTGCTGTCGGCGGATCAGGGCAACCATGTCCAGTTTTCACATCCATACAATGGAAATCCGCAACGAAAATTGCAAGAGGAGGGAAACCATGAATCGCAACATCAATCCGCTGCTCGCTGCTGCAATACTCTTTTTTGCGGTCTCGGCCGCCTCTGCTTCCCCCACGTATGTGATCGACGAGATCGGCCTGACCGGAACGAACTACAGCTATGCGACTTCCGGCGGAATTGACCAGTACAGCATTCCCGAGCAACTCAACGCGGCCGGGCAGGTCATCGGGTATTCCCAACGCTACAGCAGTTCGGGCGGCGATCTCGGGGCTGATTCCTGGTTTTACAACGGAAGCTCAACCCAGCAAATAGGGCTGACCGGAACGAACTACAGCTATGCGACCTCCGGCGGAACTTATCAGGACAGCGAGCCCGGCTACCTCAACGCGGCCGGGCAGGTCAGCGGGTATTCCCAACGTTACAGCAGTTCGGGCGGCGATCTCGGGGCTGACTCCTGGATTTACAGCGGAAGCTCAACCCAGCAAATAGGGCTGACCGGAACGAACTACACCTATGCGACTTCCGGCGGAACTTATCAGAACAGCGTGCCCCAGCTACTCAACGCGGCCGGGCAGGTCGGCGGGTGTTCCTATCGTTACACCAGTTCGGGCGGCGACCTTGGGCAGGACACCTGGATTTACAACGGAAGCTCAACCCAGCAAATAGGGCTGACCGGAACGAACTACAGCTATGCGACTTCCGGCGGAACTTATCAGTACAGCTCGCTCGTGGCGCAATACAACGCGGCCGGGTACGTCCTCGGGTATTCCGATCGTTACAGCAGTTCGGGGGGCTTTCTCGGCTCGGACTCCTGGATTTACAACGGAAGCTCAACCCAGCAAATAGGGCTGACCGGAACGAACTACAGCTATGCGACTTCCGGCGGAACTTATCAGAACGGCATGCCCGACCAACTCAACGCGGCCGGGCAGGTCAGCGGGATTTCCCTTCGTTACAGCAGTTCGGGCGGCGCTCTCGGGCAGGACACCTGGATTTACAACGGAAGCTCAACCCAGCAAATTGGGCTGACCGGAACGAACTACGGCTTCAGTACTTCCGGCGGAACTCGTCAGGACAGCCAGCCCGACCAACTCAACGCGGCCGGGCAGGTCATCGGGTATTCCTATCGTCACAGCAGTTCGGGCATCGCTCTCGGGCAGGACACCTGGATTTACAACGGAAGCTCAACCCAGCAAATAGGGCTGACCGGACCGAACTACAGCGATGCGACTTCCCGCGGAACTGTTCAGTACAGCTGGCTCGAGCAACTCAACGCGGCCGGGCGGGTCCTCGGGTATTCCGAACGTTTCAGCAGTTCGGGCGGCTTTCTCGGGGACGATTCCTGGATTTATAACGGAAGCTCAACCCGGCAAATAGGGCTGATCGGAACAAACTACAGCTACGCTGCTTCCGGGGGAACTTATGAGAACAGCAAGCCCCTGCAACTCAACGCGGCCGGGCAGGTCATCGGGTATTCGTTTCGCTACAGCAGTTCGGGCGGCGATCTCGGGACGGATGGCTGGTTCTTCGATCCCGCAACCGACCAAACCACATTGCTGCAATTCAGCGTGGACAGTGCGACAAATTACAGCGCCACCACTCCGCAAATCCTGACCGATTCCGGTGTCGTCTTGGGTCAATTCGAGCTCTACAGCGGCTCGTTGGACGACGGCTCACACGCATTTTATTGGAGCGAAGGCAACGGCTTTTCCGACCTGGGCGCACTGGTCAGCGGCGGATTAAGCGCCCAAGGCTGGGAGAATCTCGCATTCTTTATTGATGCCGAGGGTTCGGCCGCCGATGGCTCCCCTCTGTTCATAGCCGGCTATGGCCAAACCTTGGGAACGTCGACCGGATCTGAATCCGCGATTCTCTTGTCGCAGAATGTTCCCGAGCCGGGGACTGCCTCGTTACTGATCGTCGCCAGTTCCGGGATATTGATGCACCGACGACGAAGGTAATTGGCGTCTGAGGAAACCTGGCAGTTTTTCTCTTGCAACTTCCCGAGAAGTTAGGTATTAGTTAACCAACGGGCGGGGTCTCGCCGCTGCTCGTGCGTCCACCGGCCTTGCCGGGTTCGATTTCGTGGAGGATTCTTTGGCCGTTCCGATTCGATGTCCAATTTGGTCTTTCTTCTGCTCTCCTGCTCACCTGTCTCCTGCTCTCCTGTCTTGCCACCCCCCCCCGAGCTTGGGAAAAAATGCTTGACTCGCATGGTAGACTTTGACTCATGCAGGAAGCACTTTTCAGCGGCATGGATGCGGCCACGGGGACATCTGAATCGGCGGCGGCGCAACGAGCGGGG
>JBEKKC010000132.1:0-13183 GCA_050010915.1 Tepidisphaeraceae bacterium
TGGGCCGCGTGGGCCTGCCGTCAGCGGCGATATGCGATGGCCATCGGCCTCTGGGCCGGATTGCATCCGTTGCTTCTATTGAATTCCACCCGCGTGGCCAATGATTCGTTGGCCTTTCTGCTGGCCGTCATCGTCGTCGCCTGGACGTTGGTTCTGAGTGGCCGTCGTCTGCAATGGCACGCCGCCGCGATCGGCGTCCTGACGGGCTTGGGCATTTTGACCAAGGCGACCGACCTGGCCCTGGTCCCGTTCGTCTTGCTTTGTTTCCTGGCGATGGCGTGGCGGCGGGAATCGAAATGGTCGGGCGCCGCCGTCGCCGCGGCAAACTTTATCCTCATCGTCGCCGTCGAAATCAGTCCGAGCGTCATCGACGGTTTTCGGCTTTTTGGCGTGCCGTTTCCAATACAGGAGGCGGTTTACAATCGTGCCCACGGGGTGAAGATTTCGGCGCTCCTGGTTTGGCTGCGACGGGATCATTGGTGGGTTTGGTGGACGGCCTATCGGCAATGTTTTCTGGATGGCGGGCTATGGGTCGGCGGATGGAGTTTTCTCCTTCCGCCACGACTGTTTATCCTCGTTTACCAGGGCCTGTTGTTCGTCGCTCTTTGGGGCTGGCCCATGTCGTGGCTCTTTCGCCGCGAGCGATTGGGAGCTTCAAGCGTTTTTCGCCGCGCCTGGACGGCGCCGGCGATCATCATGTTGTTCTGTTGCGTCCTGGCGGAGATGGGCGTTCATGCGGTGGAATCGATGGCCGCATGGGGAGTCTGCTTCACCGCGCCCTGGTATGCCGCGCCGGCGCTCCCCTGGCTTTTGGCCGTCGTCGCCGCGGGCGCGTTAGCCTGGCGGCACACTCGACTCAGTTATTGGGTTGCCCTAATCATGCCGGCATGCTTCGTCCTGGTTGAGTTCTTCGACGAGTTCGGCCGAATGGTGGCGACCTATTCACAGAAGAGTCTGAGCCTGGCTGCGCTGAGCCGCCTGGGCAGCTTGCACCCCGCCTGGCTGCGTTTGCCGACGTTGGCCACCGCGACGCCGCTGGCGCTGATCCTGCTGGCGACGGCCTTTGGCGTCTGTCTCGCGGCAATTCGCCGCCGGGACGAGGCCCAACCGCTCAATGTCGGTGCCTGACGTCGTGCCCCGCGTATCTTTGTCCGTCAATTCAGAAGCGTTTGGTCTCCCGAACCCCCGTCCAGAAGTTGAGATTCAAGATTGGAGTCGCTGGTCGAGACCCCGCTGGCAAACGGCGAAGCCGTGGACGCCGAAGTCGCGACGGACGACGAAGCGGCAAATGTTGGAGTGGCCGCCGAAACCGCAACGTCGCCGACGAGATCCGTCAAGGCTTGGTCGTAGGTTGGCGCAGCCTCGGCGGTGTAGGGGTCTCGTGACTGCTGAAAGGCAATTGACGCGGAACTGAGAGGGATTCCGTTGAAGGAAAATCGCTCTGACATTGGGACTGGAACGACCGCGAAGACCTTGCTGGTAGCGGAGCTCAATAAGCTGGACCGGGCCGTAAGAACATAGATCCCCGGCAGATTCGCCGCGATCCCCAGGAACGATGCCACGCCGTTGACCGCGGTTTTCGTAGAGAGGCCGGAAACCACGGCTCCCGCGGGCTCGGACGCAACGCCCAGCGTAATCCGCGTCGCGCTGCCCGCCGTCGCAAAGTTGCCGTATTGATCTTCCGAAGCCACCAGAACGGGGCTCGCCATCGAACTATATTGCCAGAACGACGCCGGCTGGTAGATAAAGGCCAAATGCGTTGCAACACCCGCGGCGACGTCGAACGCGCTGGAATATCCCGGATCGGCGCCGGCGGCGCTCGCTACAAACGCGAACCTACCCGCCTGATCCAAAGATAGGCCGCTGAACGTCGCGACACCATTGACGGCAGCAACCGTCGTGGTTCCTAAAAGCGTGCCCGCTTCCATAATATTTATGGTCACCGCGCCGTTGAACGACGTATCGGCACTATTGCCGCCGGGCGCAATGGCGGATACCTGAATCGCCGGAGATATCACGTTGCCAGCGCCCGTATCGGTCGGTTGTTGCGTGAAGGTAAGGCTATCCGGCGTGGTGGGATAGACGATCGTTCCCGTGCCGATGAGATCGTTATTCCCGGTGGTGGTATCGATGGCGTACACGCTCACGGCATGGCTGCCGGCGCTGAGGACCGGGGTGCCATAAGTGAACCCGTGATTGGTGGAGCCGATGATGTTCTGCAAACTGTCCAGCGTCTGATCGGCGGGGACCTTCGTGGCGACCAGCACGCCGTCGATGAAGATCTCGACGTTGATGGATTCGTTGGGATTAACCGGGTCGTAGGCCCACCCGGTGATTTCGGTCTTATTTGCGGCCGTGACCGCGCCAACAGCTTCTTCCTCGCTCTGGCCTTGCACGTTAAAGGTGAGATTGGGATCGTTGTCGGAAGTTGCATTGGCGTTGTTAATCGTGACGGTCGCGGTGGAGATTCCGGGCGATGGCGTGTAAGTGACCGTGAAAGTTCCCTGGGTGCCATCGGGGCTGATGGTTGGCTGAGTCACGCTGAAGGACGAAGCGCCACCGCCGGCGAGGGTGATTGCGGGTGAGGCGAGAAGACTGGAAAGGGGGCCGGGGGTGTCGGTGATGACGAAAGTGTGGGTGACCGGCGCATCTGTGGCGGCATGCTTTCCAAAGTCCGTGCCATCGGTGGAGCTAATGGAAGTATCGCCATCGGCGATGAAACCGTTAGAAGGATTCGCCTGCTCGGCCAAGCTCACGAAGTTGAGCACGGTAGTGGTGAAGATGAGGGTGGCGCCGCCTGGAATTGGCGGCGTGCTATTGGAATTGCCGCTGGCGCCATAGCCCAGGCTGGAAGGAATAATCAGCGTGAGCGATGTGCCGGCCTGCACGCCCGCCAAGCCCTCGTCCCAGCCCTTGATGACTCGGCCGGCCCCGAGATTGAACTCGTAGGGATATTGGTGGCCGAAGGATGCGTCTATGTTGCTGTCGAATTCGGTGCCATCGGTGAGGTATCCGGAATAGTCCATGATCAGGAGGTCGCCATCCTGGCTCACCGCGCCGCTGCCGGCGGCGGTGGTGGCAACCTCAAGGCCGCCGGCTTCCGTGGTGGCGGTCAGGGCGGTGCCCTGGATATCGAAGGTGTATGAGGGAATTTGCGCATCATTGGAGGCGATAGTGACAGTTGCAGTGCGCAGCCCAGCGGCGGTCGGGGTGAAAGTGATGCCAAACGTGTCCGTGCCGGGGCTGGCAGAAATCGCCGAGTCCGGCGCGGTGGTGACGGCAAAATCACTGGCGTCAGCCCCGGAGATTGTGATCGCGGGGGACCCAAATTTGATCTGTGCCGAGGTATTGTTAGTGATTGTGTAACTGCGGGTGAGGGGCACGGTGCCGTCGGCGGTCGTCGGGCCAAAGTCGGTAAAATTGCTCTGACTGGGACTGCTCTCACCCGGTAGGATCTCCATCGAGTTGCCTAGGACAGTGAGGTCATTTCCGGTGCCCTCGATTTCAAAGGTAAACGGACTGCTGGGATCGTTGCTGGCGATCGTGACCGTTGCCGTGCGAAGGCCGGTGGCAGCCGGCGTAAAGGAGATATCAAAGGTGGTGTTGGCGGCGGCGGCAATCGTCGAACTCGGCAGAGTGGTGACGCTGAAATCACTCGCGTCTGCTCCGGAGATCGTGATTGGACCGCTCAAGTCGAGCTCATAGCTGGCGGAGTTCGTAATCGTGTAACTGCGAGCGACGGGAGTGGTGCTCCCGAGGGCCTCGCCGCCAAAGTCGGTGAAATTGGACTCGGTGGGGCTGGTTTCACCGGTTTTGATCGCCGTGGAGTTGCCCGTGAGGGTGAGGGTGCCGGTGCCCGGTTCCTCGCCTTGGACGTCGAAGGTGAGATTGGGGTCGCTGTCGGCGGCAGCATTGGCATTGTTGATCGTAACCGTTGCGGTGGAAATCCCGGGTGACGGAGGGTAAGTGACCGTGAAAGTTGCCTGGGTGCCGCCGCCGTTGATAACTGGCTGAGTCACGCTGAAGGACGAAGCGTCGGCGCCGCTGAGGGTGATAGCCGGTGTGGCCAGGAGACTTGAAAGCCCTCCGGCGGCTTCGTTGATCACGAAAGTGTGGGTGACCGCGGGAGCGGAACTGGCAACTTGCCCGAAATACGTCCCATCGGCGGCGCTAGGGGAAGTATCGCCATCGGCGATGAAAACGTTGGAGGAATTCACCTGCCCATCCAAGCTCACGACGTTGAGCAGGGTTGTGGTGAAGATGAGGGTCGCGTTGCCCGGAATAGACCCACTTCCGCTGGCGCCGTAGCCGAGCGTGGAAGGAATAATCAGCGTGCGGGATTCGCCGGGCAGCGCGCCCAGCAAGCCCTCGTCCCAGCCCTTGATGACGGAACCCGCCCCAAGATTGAACTCGAAGGGGTGGACGTGGCCGAAGGTTGCGTTTGTGTTGCTATCGAATTCCGTGCCGTTGGTAAGGAACCCCGAATAGTTCATGACCAGGAGTTCGCCGTCCTGCGTCGCTGTGCCGGCGCCGGGCGTGGTCGTGGCCAACTGAAGGCCGCCGGCCTGGGTGGTGGTGACCAGGGCCGTGCCCTGAACATGAAACGTGAACGAGGGGGCGTTGGAAGCGTCGGAGGCGATGGTGACGGTTGCGGTATCGAGTCCGGCGGCGGTCGGGGTATAGGTGATTTGAAAGGTGCTCGTGCCGCTGACGGAGATCGTCGCGGCCGGCTGGGTGGTGACCGCAAAATCGCTGGCATTGGTCCCGGAGATCGTGACGGCGGTGGGCTGGGTGGTATCGAGGGCGCCCGTGCCGGTGTTGGTAATCGTGTAACCGCGGGTCAGGGGCACGCTGCCGTTGGCCGCGGTCGGGCCAAAGTCGGTGAAGTTGCTCTGGCTGGGGCTGCTTTCACCGTTGGTAATCGCCGCGGAGTTGCCCTGGAGCGACAGGATACCGCCGGACAGAAGGACTCGCGATTCAAGCCGCTCCATCAGAGTCACGCGGGAGCGGCGGCGAGTGCGGCGTCTACGGCCGGTGCCGGTGGTGGCCATCGCGGGGGCAAACGGCTTTAATTTCATGATGTAACCCTCTGGTCGAAATCGCCCATCCTAATGTCTGTTTTAGCCCAACCGAGAGGTCTGAACAATACTTCCGATGGCTCCGGCGGTCAACGCGAAGGCGTCCGCATGTTTATGCGAGTGAGTGCGCGCGTCGCCGCCGCGCGGATTTTGCGCCTTTTTTGAGCCGTTGCAGACGGCAGACGTTTCCCGGAGCGCCATGCCGCCGTTTTTCTCGGACATTGGCCGCCCAAAAAGATGTTCATTTCAACTCTGCGCGCTCAAAATAACCCGCTCTGCCCGTCGTCGTTTCGCCGGCCGGAGTTAGGTCAAAAATCGCGTTGCGGGAATGCTTAAAATAACCTTTTTTCCCCTTTTGTAGACAAATTTGAACCTAGACGCGGCGGACCTCGCAAGCCGATGGACGGCGACGAGTTGCGCGCAATCTTTTTTTGAAATCGCCGCGCGGCACGGATCTCGCTCTGAAACAGGCGTATCAACGGAGGGTGATCGGAACGCCGCGTCGGTGAATCGATCCCAGCCACATCTCACCACGAGGTTCGCCATGTTCAAGTGTCAGGAAGATCAAGTCGCCGTCTTGGGAATTTGTGTGGATCCCCCGGCAACGACGGGACCATCGGAAGGGTTGAACTATCACGCCGCGCACAACGGCCGCCGGGCCATCGACATGCTCCGGATGGTCAGTTTCGACATGGTGCTGGTCGGCCTGAATATGCCGGACATGTCCGCGTGGGATTTCCTGCGCCATTTTAAGACGGCGTTCCCCAACCAGAAGTGGGCGATGATCGGCGGTCCGATCACGGAGAAGCAGGAAGTGACGGCGCGCATGTTCGGCTGCACCACTCTTTTCGAGGCCACCCCGACCGACAAGGAGCTTTTGCAACTCACCGCGCGGATGCGTGAACAGGCCGTATCCAACGTGCTGAGCGGCAAGCTCGAGCGCCCGGCGACGCCCAAGACGCCGCGGATTCACAGCGAAAGGTAAGCCGCGCCGGGTTGGCTGCTCGGCCTCCCCGCCGCGATCAACTTCGTACACATTTTCCACACCGAACCGGGGGCGGCGCGTTGCCGCCCCTGTTTCGTTTTCTTGATCCGTTGATTGCGCCCATTATCCTTTGCCGCCATGATCAACCGGTTTCTCCTGGGAGTTTGCTATTACCCCGAACACTGGCCGGCCTCGCGCCACGAGCCTGACTTGCGCCGCATTCGCGACGCCGGGTTCGATCTCGTCCGGATCGGCGAGGGAGCGTGGAGCTATTTCGAACCGGAGGAGGGCCAATTCCAATTCGAGCTTTTCGACCACGTCATCGGCCTCTGCCGGCGGTACGACCTCAAAGTGATCTTTGGAACTCCGACTTATTGCGGCCCGGCCTGGATCGCCGACCAATACCCCCAGGTCCTGCGGTGGAATTTCCAGCGCGTTCCGATGCGGCACGGATCGCGACGGAATTTCAATTACACGTCGCCCAAGTATCTCGAACTTTCCGACCGCATCTGCACTGCCTTGGCCGAGCATTATGCCGGCGAAAAACAGATCGTCGGCTGGCAACTCGACAACGAATTCAATTGCCACATGGACGCGAGCTACGCCCCGAGCGACGCGGTCGCCTTTCGCCGCTGGCTGCGGGAAAAATACCGGACGCTGGACCGTCTCAACAAAGCGTGGGGAACCGCGTTCTGGTCGCAAGTTTATTCCGATTGGGACCAGCTCGATCTGCCCCACCCGACCAGCGCGCCTCCCAATCCCACGCAGCTTCTGGACGAATCCCGCTTCATCAGCGACACGGTCGTCCGGTTTGCGCGCCGGCAGGCGAATATTCTCCGCCGCCGGAACAAACGCTGGTTCATCACGCACAACGGGCTGTTTGACAATGTCAACGGCCCGGACCTGGCCAAGCCGCTCGACTTTTTCAGCCACGATCAATATCCCCTTTTCGCCCAGGATTGGCCGAGCCGGGCCGATCCGCTGGTTCTGGCCCGGAGCCTTTCGTTTCCCTACGCGATCCTCGAGCAACAATCCGGCCCGGGCGGGCAGATGACCTATCTACAGCGCACGCCCCGCGCCGGCGAGTTGCGGCTGTGGGCGTGGCAATCCGTTGCCCACGGCGCCAAACTCCTCAACTTTTTCCGTTGGCGGACTTGCCCGTACGGAGCCGAACAACATTGGCATGGATTGCTCGATCAGGACAACAAGAACACCCGCCGGCTCGCGGAGGCCAAAACCGTGGGCCGGGAAATCCGCAAGCTTGCGGCGGACTTTTTCGATGCGGCCCCGATGAAGATCGCCGCGATTCTTCGCGATTTTGACAATGAAACCAACGAACGCCGGATCAATACCTACGCCAGGAGCGGGGAAGCCGAATTCGCCCGCTGGCTGCGGGGACTGGCGCTGCGGCACGTCCCCGCGGATTATGTCTGGCCAGATTCTGGGTTCGACGCCTACAGGACTTTGATTCTTCCCCATCAGAAGATCATTACGCGGGAACTGGCTCACAAGCTTGAAAAGTACGTCGCGGCCGGGGGAATATTGGTGCTCGGGGCGCAGGCTGGGTTGAAGGACGTCAATTGCCATATCGTCGCGCGAACGCCGCCGGGGCTGCTGGCGAAGCTTGCCGGCGTTGAGGTTGAGGATTGGACAACCCTAAGCTCCAAAGAGACCCGCACCGCCCGCATCATCAATGGCCAACCGATCACTATGTCCACGTTCGTCGAACGCCTCCGCCCCGCCGCCGCTGCATCCGTCGCCCGCTGGCTCGCCGGCGATTCCCTTCTTTCCGATTCCCCCGCCATCACCGTCAACAAATTCGGCAGAGGCAAAGTCTATTACATCGCCGGCTACTGCCCCGCCCCGGCAATCGATCTGCTTATTGAACATCTGATCGCCTCGGCAGACCTTACCGTTCCGCTGTCGGCCCCACCCGAAGTTGAGATCATCCATCGCGTGGCGGGCAAGACTCGGTATGTCATCGCGCTCAACCACAGTTCGAACCCGCAGCGCATTTCCGGACTTCCCGCCGGCAAGGAACTTCTCACGGGCCGGGCCGTCAATGGAGACATGATCCTTTCGGGTTTTGACGTCGCGGTTGTGCGGATGCATCATCGCCGCCAAACTTGACGGTAGAGTTCCTCCATTTGATACGCGAACCGGGAGGCATCGGTTAACGCGGATTGTTGCATTCGCTGCCGCAGGCCGGCTCGCAGTTCCGCCAGCTTGGCGACATCCCCGGAAAGTCGAACAGCGAGCGAGACATACTCCTTCGGCGTCTGCCCGATCCATTCCGACAGGCCAAGGTTGTGCAGCGCGCTGCAAGCAACTCGGCCCACGGACGTGCGGCCCGACAATGTCACCACCGGGACGCCCATCCAGAGTGAATCCAACGCGGTCGTGTGGCCGGAGAACGGAAATGTGTCCAGGGTGATGTCGAGTCGGCCGTACTGCTTCAGATACTCAATTCGAGTTTGTCTGTCGATGAACTCAATTCCCCGGGGCTCCACGCCCAGTTGGCGAAATTGATCGAGCAATCGTTGCCGGGGGCTGCCCAAAACGGCGAGGATATGAAGGCGGGAGTTGGGAACAGCCCGCAAGATTTCCGCCCATGCTGCGGTGACCGCTGGATTGATTTTGCTGAAACGATTGAGCGAACCGAAGGTGATAAAGCCATTGGCTGACGCCGGCAACGGCGTCGCCGGCGGAGCATCGAGCAGTGGATCGTAACACCAGGCCGTCTCCGGCAGACGCAGGGTTTTCTCCGCGTAGCAATGTTCATCCGTCCCGACCGAATCGAGATACGGGTCGGAGATTCGGTAGTCCATCGTTTCCAGCCCGGTGGTGCAGGAGGCGAAGGTGAGCCAGGTGATTTGAATCGGGGCGAGCCGATTGGCCATGATCCGTAGACAGTCGTCCGCCGGCCTGCTGATGTTGACGAGGATATCGATTCCGAGGCCGCGAATCAGCTCGGCGGATTCCGTGATTCCAAGCCGGCGGATGTCGAGCCAGTGATCGCAGTGGGGCCGCAACCGATCGGTCAACTCATCGTCGCGCATCGCCCGTGTATAACAGAAAATCTCAAACTGTTTTCGATCGTGATGGGCCAGAAGCGGGAAAATGTAATGCGCATCGGCACACATACCGAAAAATGGCGACAGGTAGCCGATCTTCAATCGCTCGCGGGTTCGATCGCGGGTCGGAAAGTCGGTTGGAGCACCGGCCCCCTGCCGCCGCGCCCACTGCCGGGTTTCTTCCAATATACGGCGGGAATCGTAGTCCGGATGATGATATAGGGCATACAGCAGGTTGACGTAGTTGTCTGAATTGTCCGGTTTGAGTTGTATCGCCGATCGGCACGCGGCGATGGCCTCGTCAAGTCGTCCCTGCTCCGCCAGGACAAGTCCCAGATTGTTGTACGCTTCGGCATAGTCGGGCTTGAGCCCAATCGCACGCTGGTAAGAATCAACCGCCTCGTCGAGTTGAACCTTGAACCTCAAAGCATTGCCGAGATTGTAATGGCCCTCGGCGCGATCGGGTTTGAGTTGGATCGCGCGGCGGTAGGATTCAACGGCCTCGTCAATTCGCCCCAGGCCTCTGAGAACGGCGCCCAGGTTGTTGTGTGCATCGACTTCGTTCGGATTTTGAGCCAGGACCTGGCGATAGATCGCCTCCGCATCCGTCAGCCGGCCGGCCCGGTGAAACTCCAACGCGGTTTGCAAAGAGTCCTGATCCATCAATCCGTCATGTTTCCATCAGCATCTCGATGGTGCTGACGCGAAATCCACAGGATGCAAACAGCTTTCGCGCCGGTTCGTTGGCGAAGGCGGTGTCCAGGCGAATCTGCCGGACGCCGGCCGATTTGAATCGCTCGATCGCCAGCATCACCATTTGACGGGCGATGCCCTCGTGACGATATTCCTCCTCCACCCACAGGTCGTGGATGAAGCCGAATTCCTTCAGGCGATAGATGGGGATTTCCTCTTCGATGGTGCCGATGAGAAAGGCCACGAGCCGCTCTTGGCGCTCGGCGACGAGAAACACGCTGCGCGGATCGCCGGTGCGGCTGGTGAGCCAGCGGCGGTATCTTTCCTGCGGCTCGGGAATGAAGCCGTACTTGGCCGGGTCCCATCCCTCGTGAAGAGCGCAGATTTTGGCGACCATCGGCAGAATGGCCGGAACGTCCTGCGGTTGCGCGGCGCGGATTTCCATGGGTTACCGGCGTCAGGTGGAGGCGGCTTCAACGACCAGATGGCCGCCAGCGTTAACGACGGTCGGAAGCCTGGGAAGATCGTATATGGCCGGGCCGTGGGTGACTTTGCCGTTTGGATCGAAACTCGAACCGTGACACGGGCAATGAAAGGAGCGATCCGGCTGGGCGGCAACCTTGCAGCGGCGATGGGTGCAAATCGAGGAGATGGCGAACAGGTCGTTGCCGTTGCGGACGACGAAGAATCCCTGTTGGCGGAACTGGGAATAGACGCCGTCGGCGGCGAAGTCGGATGCCGGTCCGGCGTCGATGGACGCAGGCTCAAGATGCATCGGCACATTGGCGGCGCATCCGGCGGCAACGGCCGCGGACAAAACGATAAACTCGCGTCGATTGACGTTCATTGGGGCGACCTTTCAATATTCGAAGACCAGGCTCGTGTACACGCCCCAATGAAAATCCTGGCGAGCGCCTTTGTCAATCGGGAAGACATATCCTAATCCGAGTCGCGGCTGAACGTCGCCGATGGCGTCGAGGTTGACTCGAAATGCCGCATTTCCGAAAAGACTGTTGTGGCCGGGGGTGTCCTTGTTCAACTCTGTATCTCCCTGGAGTTCAAGAACTGGGATGAACTGCTGGACGTCAGGCAATGGAAGTTCGCGGTGTTGGAGGGTGTAGCCGAAGACGAATCCATATTCGAACGTTTCGAGGTTGCGGTCATTTCCAGAGCCGAGGAGCGTTGAATAGCCCTCGATGGTCTGCACGGTGAAATGCTCGCCGATCGCCAGATCATCGAAAATTTTGGGGACGATTTCGATGTCCTTGCTGAGAGGCGAGTTCACTGGAACGCCGACCTCGATGGCCGTGCCGACGGTGGTGTCGATGAATCCGTCGCTGGAAACATATTGGAAGAGGGGACAGCGAGCGCCCAGCGAGACGTTGTCGAAAGCCTGCACGGAGGAGTGCGCGGCCACGCCGGTGGTTGGATCGACGTCCAGGGACGTATCGCGTTCGAACGGCACTTCCAGTTCGAGTGTGAGCAACCCAAATCCCTTTTCGACTTCCGCGGTGATCACGTCGCTGCCCTGATCCGGACCTTCCGCGTGGAACCAATCGAGACGCGCTTCGTCGGATTCCAAATCCGAGTCGTCGACCAGAAACGGCTCCGGGAATACGTCCTTGCCGTAGACGCTGCGATCATCGAGCAAATTGAACGGGCCGTAGCGCGTATTGATCGGAGCGGGAACGGATGATGGGGTAGCGAGCGATGGTCCGGTGACGGAGTCATCCGCCAACGCCGAACCGGCAGACGCTAGAACGATTAAGGACGCTAAGATCGACATGGATTGAATGAACAGGGCCTGCCGACGGCCTTTGCACCGATTCGGAAGCCGTACCCCGAATGCAATGCCCATAATCCCAATAACCGCAAGCAGTTCCACGATAGCGAAAGGTCGATTCCGATGGCGGCCGCACTTCATGATTCATCTCCTTTAGCGGCAATATTACTGGGATTGAGACTCAGTCTCAATATTACTGCGGATGGAAAAATGTGATATTTCCGTGGCCCGCCGAATCGATTTTCGCGACTGCGTCTAACGTCTTTGGGCAATGCGATTTGAACTGATTAATCAGTCTGTTCGTCGGTGAATCGTGGCTGAGAATCTCAAAGTGTCGGCTCCCTCTGCTTGCGCCGGTGATTGCCCGCTGATACCGCGTCACGACTCCTTCGAGCAACAGCCTTGAAAAACGTGTAGCAGAACACTCCATCCGCGCCTGTTGTCCGGTACAAATCCCTGATTCCTCGTTCAAAGACACCTTGTTCAATTATTCCAGCCTTGATTGCCGATTGACGAACACCCTCAATCATGGCCGTGAAGGTCTTCTTCGTGAACCCTTCAACCAGTTCAGGTCTGCTGGAATCGACGTAGACCATTCGGGGGGATACATGGATTGAGCCAAAGCCCGCGCGGCGCAACAATGGGTAAAGCTCCCTGCCCACCATGGCGTTGCCGCCGGCGCGCCGCTATAGTTCAACCTGGCACTGGATCGCCCGGCGCGCCGCCTCGCTGTCAGGATGAAAATAGGCGGAGCCATGGTCGCCTTCGATGACCGTGATCGTGCCGCCCCGCTTCAAATGGCTTTTCAATTTACGCAGCGCATCGACCGGCCGCGAGAGATGTTCCAGGACAAAACACAAAAAGAGGTGGTCGAAGGATTCCGGCCCGTACGGCAAATTGAAAATGTCCGCCCGTTCAAATTGGACATTGGTCAGACCAGCCGCCTTTGCTCTTTTCCTGGCTTCGGCGATAGAAGCTTTGGACAGGTCGACGGAGGTGATCAAGGCATCGGGGCTGCTCTTGGCAAGGGTGATGGTTTGCGCGCCAACGCCGCAACCGGCCTCCAGAACGCGGCTTCCAGTCGGATAGGAGGTGTCGGAGTGCAGCAACTCGACCAGCGTGGACGCCTGGTCCTGCAATCGGATGTTTTCCCGATGATCGTAGCCGTGAACGTAGGCCTTTTTCATGTTTGCTGTTCTATGACGAACGCCGACGACGGAGACCTGATCACCAAAACCTGAACCGCCCAAATCTTCGTCAGCCAAACCAACTCTGTAACGTCAAAAACCCTCCCGTGGCCCAATGTAAACCTCATCGATGCTCAGCTCCCGCGACGGGCTTTGAAATAGTTGATCAGACCGTTCGTGGATGAATCATGGCCGGAGATTTCGCCGGGCTGATGGAGTTCGGGCAGGATCGCCTTGGCGAGCTGTTTGCCAAGCTCGACGCCCCACTGATCGAAGCTGTTGATGTTCCAGATGATCCCCTGCACGAAAATTTTGTGCTCGTACAGCGCCAGCAGCGAGCCGAGGGTTTGCGGGGTGAGTTTCTGGAAGAGAATGCTGTTGGT
>JBEKKC010000133.1:0-13149 GCA_050010915.1 Tepidisphaeraceae bacterium
AGAAAGGCCAACGAATCATTGGCCACGCGGGTGGAATTCAATAGAAGCAACGGATGCAATCCGGCCCAGAGGCCGATGGCCATCGCATATCGCCGCTGACGGCAGGCCCACGCGGCCCAGGCGAGAATCACCGCCAGCGCGGCGGCCCCGAAACCGACGTTCACCAATCGCAATACTGAGACCGAATTGGCCGTATGATCGGTTCCCCCCGCCGCGTTGAAAATCGGCAGCATGAGCCAGTAATAAAGCGGCGCCTGCTGGGCCTCATAAAGAGGCGGCGGCGGCCCGGGATGGTATTTCGGCCTGTCGTTGTTGAGCCAGAACTGCGAATAGTTCTGTCCTCCGCCGGGAATGGTCTCCTTTCCATTCCACACCGGTTGCGGATACTGCGCCACCTGCTCCATCACGGAAACCGGCACATCGGCTTCCTGGAAAACCGGCGACCGGCCCATTTCGTGCAGATAGGCGATGCGTGCGAAGTGTTGATATTCGTCCCACATCTCCATGGGCGGCAGGATGCAGCAAAGAATCACCCCGCGGCATAAATACGCCGCCACCAGAGCGAAACTGAACCAGAGCATCGCCTTGCCGCGGCCGGGATTTGAGGGATATGCCAGCTCAACTGCCTGAGCCTGAGCCACACTCATCGATTCTCCGTCGCCTTCATGCCCGCAAGCGGGTCGTTTACGCCCGCAGCCGCGTCTGAATGTTGTCCAGCACGTTCATGAAATTGATGTAGCTGTCGTACGGGCTTTCGTACGGGCTGAAGTATTTGTGCACGTCGCCGTCGGACCAGTATTTCGTGCACATGTAATAGAAATGATCGCTGGTGGTGAGCCGGCGCCAATCGGTCAGAAGCTGCTCGTCGCCCTTTTCCTTCAGGGGGCCTTCGAGCTTGTAGAGTTCGTGCAGCGCGTTGGATTGCATGGCGTTTCCCAGCCAGGCCGAAAGATCGCGCTCGGTATCCGCCCAGGAGATCATGTGCGGCACGTCGATTTCACCGACCGCGTCGTATTTATCGATGACCTGGCTCGGAGTGAGGAAGTTGTTGTCCAGGTTCTCCATGATTTTGCCGGGAACGTGCCGCATGAAATCGAAGATGCCGGTGTCGGCCCACTGGTGCTCGCCGAAGGTTTCGTAATCCATGAACAGGTTGCAGACGAACCCGTTGCCGTTGATCTGGTTGACCCAGCCGGCGAATTTTTCCGCCGTGAGCGGCCATTGTTCCCACCCCCGGTTGGAAAACCGGAACGCGATGTCGTCGCTGAGCCGGTAGTTCTTCAGGAGCAGCTTGAGCTTCGGCGCGTGGGGCGGGCGATAGACGAAATTCGGGCTGCGGTATCCGAGAATATGGTCCGCCCCCTCGGCGAGGATCGCCTCATAGCCCATGTGGCTGACAAAATGGGCCAGATCGTTGTTATAGATCAGTTCGGTGTTTCGGAAAACCCGCGCCTCCTGCCCGAACAACTGCTTGATGAATTGCCGATGCTGTTCCACCTGGGCCCGGAATTCCTCTCGCGAATACAAAAATGCCAGCGAGTGGTAATACGTTTCGTTGAGGAATTCCACGCATCCCGTCTGGTTCAGTTGGTGAAACGTATCCATCACCTCGGGCACGTATTGCTGGATCTGCTCCAGGGCCGTGCCGGTGATGCTATAGGCGATGCGGAACCGCCCCTCGTGGACGCGGATGGTCTCCAGCAGCGTCCGATTGGCCGCTAGATAGCACTTGTGCGCCACCTTCCGGCAAATCTCCGCATTCTTGTAATCGTCGAAATAATGCCGGTCCGTATCGAACACGCTGTACCGGCGAAGCCGCATAGGTTGATGAATTTGAAAATAAAAGCAGACCGAAGCCATATTCCGCACGCCTCTCGTTTTCCGGAGTCTCTCGTTGTCCGAGTTCGGCAGTATACGCGGCGCGGGAAATGAGTCTACATGGAAGAAATTTATTTGCGCGGGCGCGGGGTTATTTGCGCTGGCGCGTGAAATATCGGACGCCGAGGTTCAGCACGAAAATCAGGCTGATGAGGACCAAGATTCCCGCCCAGGCCAGCCCCTGCTCCTGGGGGGTGGCCCGCTGGGTGCTGTAGTCGTAAATCTGCTTGGTCAGCGAGGGAAAACGGTCGTTCAGGTTCCAGGTGATCGAATCGTTTCCCAGCGAGGTGAAAAGAAGCGGGGCGGTCTCGCCGGAAATGCGGGCGATGGAGAGCATCACCCCGGTGACGATGCTCGCCCTGGCCGCCGGCAAAACGATCTTGAAGATCGTGTGCGCCTTGGTCGCCCCCAGCCCCATCGACGCCTCGCGGTAGCTGTTGGGAACCAGCCGCAGCATCTCTTCCGTGGTCCGCGCGATGATCGGCACCATGATGAACGCCAGCGCCAGCGCCGCCGACCACGCGTTGTTCCGATGAAACGGAGCCACCAGCAACTCGTAGCAGAGGATGCCCACGACGATGCTCGGCACTCCCGCCAGCACGTCCGCGATAAACCGGATCGTCCCGACGAACACCGAACCGGCGTCGTATTCCGCCAGGTAAATTCCCGTCAGCATCCCAAGCGGAATCCCCACCGCGCTGGCCAGGGCGATCAGCACGGTCGTGCCCTGCAAGCCATTGGCCATCCCGCCGGGGAATCCCGGATTCCCCTGGGCAATCGGCTCGCGGATGAAAAATGACACGCTCAGATGTTTGACGCCGAGGATCAGCAGGTATCCCGTGATCAGCGTCAAAAGAGTCACGATGATCGCGGCAAACAGGATGCACAGCCCGAACATCAGCTTGCTGAGCTGCCGCGACACCGCTCTTCGAGCAACGCCGGTCATGCCACGCTCCCGACTTGGAAATCCGCCGAAATCATGAACGTCGCCTCGAAATCATGAATGTCCCCTTTCTTTCAATGCGCCGCCGCGCCGTGCGAATCCTTGCCCACGACCAGCCACCGCGCCGTCACGTTGAACAGCAGCGACATCACCAAAAGAATCAGGGCGATTTCCAGCAACGCCGAGCGGTCCAAATCCTCCGCCTCCTGAAACTTGCTGGCCAAAAGGCTCGACATCGTTTGCGCCCGTGCAAACACCGACAGCGCGATGCGCGGGTTGTTTCCGATGACCATGGTGACGGCCATCGTCTCTCCCGCCGCCCGCGCCAAGCCGAGAATGATCGCGCCGAACAATCCGCTCCGGCCGAATTCCATCATCTCCAAGGCGCTTTGCCACCACGTCGCCCCCAACGCCACCGTTCCCTCCAGTTGTGCCCGCGGCACCGAAGCCAGGATATCCCGGCTGATCGCGGTGATGATCGGAATGATCATGATCCCCAAAATCAGCCCCCCGCACAGCATGTCCAATCCCGTCAGCAGATGCCGGCGGCCTTCATGATCGTAAAACAGCCACCCGAATCCCCACACCCCTCCTAATGCGTGAAACGCGGCCGGCTCAACGTGATTTCGCAGAAACGGCGCCAGCACGAACAATCCCCATATCCCGTACGCCAGGCTTGGAATCGCCGCCAGAAACTCGATCAGAAACGAAATCGGCCCGACGATGACCCGCGGCGCGATTCTCACCAGAAACAGCGCCGCCCCCAGGCTCAGCGGCGCCGCCAGCACCAACGCCAGCACCGAACTGACCACCGTTCCATAGATCATCGGCAAAGCGCCGAACGATGGCGGGATCGTATCCATGACGATCTCGCCGTCCTCGTCCCTCACGGCTTTTCCGTGCGCGTCCAGCCTGGGGACTTGCCGCTCGTTCGGCTGCCAACTGGCAGTGGTCAAAAAGCCGAATCCAAACCGCTTCATGCTGGGCGCCGCCGCCACCACCAGCACGATCACCAGCGATGCCAGCATCAGCACGATCACCACCCCGCTTCCCCGCGCCAGCCCGCGCATCACCCTATCCCAATTCAGCCAACGGCTTTTGCGCCGGGTCAAGCCGGGTGGTGCCGGCGATGGCGTTTGGCCGAGGTTGGAAATGGAAACGTCCGACATTTCTACTGCTGGGCCGGCGAGCCGTTAAACGTCAGCGAATGGATGTTGGCCATCGCCCTGCGCGTCACGGCATCCGGCAGCGCGGGATACGCGTGATCCGGGGCCAGCTTCTGGCCCTCGGTCTGCGCCCAGGTCAGGAATTTCACCAGCGCATCCACCTTCGCCTTGTCGCCGAGATAGCTCAGATCCTTGTGCACAAGGATATAGGTGAAGGAAGCGATGGGATAGGCATTGTCGCCGCCCCGGTTCATGATGTTGGCCGGAATCTCCGTCGCCGCCGCCGCCGCCGCCGTCACCGAATCCAGCGACGGCTTCACGAATTTCCCGGCCTTGTTCTCCAACGTCGCCATGGTAACGTCGTTGGCCAGCGCGTAATTCAACTCGATATACCCAATCGCGCCCGAAACGTCCTTCACCACCGTGGTGACCCCATTGTTGGCCTGCGCGCCCTGGCCCACCGGCCACTGAACCGACTTGCCCGCCCCCACCTTGGCCGAGAATTCGTCGCTTTGCGTGCTCAAATACGTGCTGAACACCGCGTTGGTCCCGCTCCCGTCGCTCCGATACACCGGCGTGATCGCCTGATTCGGCAGCGAAGCTCCCGGATTCAACGCCGCGATCTTGCCGTCATTCCAATTCGTGATGTTCCCCAGATAAATATCCGCCAGGACCGGACCGCTGAGCTTCAATTCCCCCGAAAATCCCGGCAGGTTATACGCGGCCACCACCGCGCCGGCGCAGGCTGGAATATAAACCACGTCCCCCGCCTCCGCCGCTTCCCTTTTGCTCATCTTCACGTCTGATCCCGCGAAATCGACGGTTTTATTAGTGATCGCCTTGATTCCCCCGCCCGACCCGCTGCCCTGGTAGTCGATGGTGACATCCGGGTTCGCCTCGTGAAATTTCGACACCCAAACGTCATAAAGCGGCTTGGGAAAAGTCGCCCCCTCCCCTTTGAGGCTCACGTCCCCCATCGCCATTCCCGCGCCCGCCGCCAAAATCACCGCCGCTGCCCGAAGAAATTGGAACATCCGGATGTCTCCTTCCGTAAATTCGCACTCTTGCCGATTTCAGAAATCGTTTGCGCTTCCCGTAGCCCCGGATGTACATCCGGGGCTTCGATTGACGCACCGCCAAAAAATGTAAGCCGTTTCAGCCCATTTCCAATACCCTATGCCCAATACCCTCTGATTGCGATTCTCCCCGCAGGTTTAGGCGGCGAATATTAGCAAAAGATTAAGCTACCCCAAAAAAGCGACGAGGGCGTACCCAAAAACTTAGGCAACCATTCCTCATTGATCCGCCGCCTTTTACCCCTCCGCTTGTACTCAGCGGGAGGGTTGGGTGTAAGCGTTCGGCCGACTGCATACCGGCCGGAAAAGTGGGTGGGCGGAGCGGATACGAAGCGATTATTCCGTAACCGCTTCGCTGGAGCGGTCGGCAGCAGTGGGTTGTTACGTGCTCGGCGCGAGGCCAACAATGGGCGGCTCGCATGCCACGACGTCGATGACTTCATCCTCTGTCCAGATGCGATAGTGCTTGCCCGGCCCACGCATATCTTCAAACCAGCCATGGTGCTCGCGCACGTAATCCAGGTACCGCGACCGCGTTAGCACGTGGAGAGCACACTTGTCTTCTGGCACTTCGTAATCGGTGCCTGTAGTGAACGACTCGTCAATGAGCTGCCAGGCGATTGGGCGACTGAACCGAACTTCAATCAGCCGGCTACGCTCCGTAATGCCAAGTGCGTATGTATTCTTGATAATGTGGCCGAGGATGTTGATGTCTTCCGGTTTGGCGGCCCGGAACCCTTCGACAACAACCACGCGCAACTCGCCGTCGGTGTAGGTCGCAGTGCGCAAATAAGATGTGTAAAACTCGTCGAGGACCGTCTTCATGGGCGTGTTCCGCTAGCCTGTTCAGCAACCACATCGGTGAGGACCGACCCGGTAAACCAGGGAAAGTCAACTATTTCTTATCCGCGTTATCCGCGGTTCGTAGCTTTGTGATGGCTATTATCCCGGAAGACTCCGACTCACCGCCGATGACGCGGATACGGTCCGTCTCCACTGTTCTACTTTCTACTGCTCTACTCTCTCGCGAAGCGCGCTATTCCACCTGCGCCGCCGAATTCTGGGCGATCTTCAATTGAATCTCGTCCTCCTCGTCCCAGATGCGGCCCCGGCGGCCGTAAACCTGTTTCATCACCTCGCGGGCCTTGTCGAGCTTGTAAGGCTTGGACCCCTCATCGGTCCAGAAGGTGAAGCTGGGAATAAACCGTGGCGGCAAATCGCTGCCGGCCAGCAGGCTGCAATAACCGATGTAGCTGCCCGTCATCAGCCGGGTGCAGATCGCCGTCTTGCTGTGATCTCCGATCATGGCGCCCAGAAACCTTCGATCGGTTTCGATTTGCTTGGCGCCGATGTGCATCTTGATCGGCCCGTAGGTGCTCTTCATGTTGCTGATCGTGGTGCCTGCGCCGAGGTTCACCCATTGGCCGATATAGCTGTGCCCGACGAAACCCTCGTGGACCTTGTTGCTGTAGCCGAGGAAAATGCTGGCGGCGACTTCGCCCCCGATCTTGCACATCGGCCCGATGCTGGTTCCGGAATGAACGTGAGAGAGCGGAGATATGCTGGAATACTTTCCTACGTAGACCGGGCCTTGCAAGACGCTGTTGGCGCCGATCGACGCCCCGGCGTCGATCACGATCGGACCCCGGCTGGCATCCAGCACCACGCCCGGCGAGACTTTGGCCTCCGGGCTGACGATCACGTCCTGCTCGCCGATGACGTGGCATTGGCAATCCGCCGGCGGACGAGGGCGGTCGGTCATCTGGCTGGCATCGGCGACGATCGCCTCCTCGTTCCAATGCACCAAATCCCACAGATATTCGGGCAATCGCGTCTGATCGCTCATCCGTGGCAGTTCCAGCAGCCGCAGCCAACGATCGCTCCGCTGCATCGCGTCCTCATAACTCAATCCCGGCATCTTTACATAGGCTTGGCGGATAAGGTTGCCCTCGTCGACGCTCACCATCGGATCGGTGGGCCGGTCTAACTTGCCGAAATGCAGCGTCCGGCCGCTGCTCAAAATCGCCGGCTCATCATCCAACGGCAC
The DNA here is from genome assembly GCA_050010915.1 of Tepidisphaeraceae bacterium. Taxonomy (GTDB): domain Bacteria; phylum Planctomycetota; class Phycisphaerae; order Tepidisphaerales; family Tepidisphaeraceae; genus PALSA-1353. Next base: position 7,111 of record JBEKKC010000133.1, read on the forward strand.
GTTGATCGCCGCCGGAACCGGCAGGGTCGGAATCACGTGCTTGCGGCAAAACTCCACCATCTCCGGACGGACCCACAGCGTGACGCGCAATGGCTGGATGTGTTGAATCTGCTTTTCCAGCAGCGTGCTGGTTCCGCTGAGAAGCGTGAACACCGGGCGATTGAGCGACAGCGGCGCAAACGAATACCACCGCGAAGCCTCAAAAATCACCAAATGCATGCGGGTATGATACCCAGGACCTTCTTAGAGATGAACTGAATTTGGAACAGAACAAGTCGCTTCCGGCAATCCCGGCAGGCCGTTGGCATAGACAATTACAGAGTTGAGCTTTTCCGTCGATCGTTCAGTGTTGAACCGCGCCGGAAGGCCGGGCAGTCGGAGACATGGCCGGGGCGGAAAGAGAGATCGGCATGCCTTCATTCTGGGTCGGGTTGGAAACAGTCGACCCGGGCATGGCGTCGTTGCTGGAACCGTTTCCAGCTTGCGAAATCAGAACCCCGATACTGGTGACAAAAACCGCCATTGCCGCCAAAAGCCCGATTTGGGCCGCCCATCGTTGGGAAATCATCGCTTCCTCCGCTACTCCATTGTTTTTTTTGATCTTCAGGCGAGAGATGTATTCCGTGTTGGATTCGGCACTTCCGTCTCGCCCTCTCTCAATCTATATATCCCAAATCCACGGAAACGCTACAAAAAATCGCGACAATCCTGGATATTTCTATTGCACTTTGTTCTTTGACAAAAATTCGCCATCAATCAAATTTAGAATCTCATAAAGCATTTCCATATATGGAGTTGAAATCGAATTCCCGCGCGCCTTCCGCAGCGGTTGGCCGATAATCGCGTCGATTTCCATCTGCCGGCCTGTCTGCCGATCTATGTGCATGCTGGTCTTATAAGCGCCCATTGTGCGGGTATGGGAAATCTTCTGTTCAATTACGCTTAAATCGAACCGGATGCCCATCGGCCCGCAGGCGGCGATTACCTCCTCCATGAGCTTCCGCACCAGCCGTAGCCCCGCTTCCGATTCGATCAGCTTGTCGGTGGTCAGGTCCAAGGCCGCACCCAGCCCGTTGAACGGCACGTTCCAAATCAGCTTGTCCCATCGGCCGGAGGCCAAATCCTCCAGAACCTCGCACGGCGCCCCGCTGCCGCAGAACAGTGCCGCGATCTTCCGCAACCGATCGGTGGGACCGCCCGTCGGCTCGCCCACGCGGATCATCCCATGATCCGTGTGGGAGATTTCGCCCGGCCCAATCCGGTTGATGCACACGAACGCCATCCCCCCCACGACGCGCTGGGGCCCGAACAGTTCCGCCAAGAGTTCCTCGTTTCCCAGACCGTTCTGCAACGTTAGGATCGCCGAATCGCCCTTCAGCACCGGGCCGACCAATTCACGCAGATGCCCGTTGGCGGTTGTCTTGAGCGTGACGATCGCCAAATCCGCCTTGGGCATGTCGCGCGGATCGTCGTAAACGTTGATCTGTTTGGGCGAGAGCGAAAAATCGCCGTCGCGGCTTTGGATTCGCATCCCGGATTTGCGAAGGTGCGCGCAATCGCTTCGGGTCAGCAAATGCACGCGATGACCGTGCTGGATGAGGCGCGCGCCGTAATATCCCCCCACCGCTCCGGCGCCGATGACCGCGATGACCGGATCGTCGGGGATCATGGGGATGCCGCCATCGCCTCGATCAGGCCGTCGATGTTGAACGTCCGCGCCTCGGCCGATGGTTCCAGGCCCGCTTGGCGCAGCGTGGCGGTAGTGACGGGACCGATGCTCGCCAACTTGGCGCGGGAAAGTTTCTGCCGGTAGTCCGGCCCCAGGAGGTTGAGGAAATTCCGTGCCGTGCTGCTGCTGCTGAACGTGATCCAATGAATCCGCCCGGCGCTCAAGGCGTCGATCAGGCCCGGCGGCAATTGGCTCACCGGACGGGTTTCGTAAATCGCCACGTCCGACACCTCCCGCGCGCCTCCCTCGATGAGCCGCTGATACAACAGCGGCCGGGCGATGTCCGCTCGCAAGAGCAGGAATTTCCGCCCCGACACTTGGTTTCGCTCCGCAAGCTCATTCGCCAGCGCCTCGGCCACAAATGACTTGGGACACAAATCGACTTTGAGGCACAACTCCCGCTCGATTGCCTCGGCGGTGGCGTCTCCGATGGCGGCCAACTTCGCCTGGCCGAAAACGCGCGCATCCATGTCCATCGCCGCCAGCCGTTTCCGCGCCGCCGTCACCCCGTTGACGCTGGTGAAACAGACCCAGTCGAAGCCCCCCGCCGACGCCAAAGCCCCATCCACCGCCGACAAATCCGCCGGCTCGTGCAGCTCGATCGTCGGAGCTTCGATCACCTCCGCGCCCAATTCCTCCAGTTTCCGTGAAACCTCGCTGGCCTGATGGCGCGAACGCGTGACGACGATGGTCTGGCCGAACAGCGGCCGGCGTTCCACCCACGCCAGCGCCGCTCGCAATTCAACCACTTTCCCGATGATCGTCATCGCCGGGGCGCGCAGCTTCGCCTGGGCGATGTCCTGAGCCAGCCGCGACACCGTGGAGACCACGGTTCGCTGCGACGGCATCGTGCCCCATTGGATCGTGGCCGCCGGCCTGTCGGGCGGCATTCCGTTTTCGATCAACCTCCGGCAAATTTGCGGCAGCGATTTGACCCCCATGTAAAACGCCACGCACGGCAGCCGGGCGATCACGTCCCATTGAACGTCGCCGGCCGGCTCGCCGTCCTCACGCTCATGACCGGTGATCAACGTGAAGCTGGAATTGAAATCGCGATGCGTGACGGGAATCCCGGCATACGCCGGCGCGGCGATCGCCGCGGTGATCCCCGGCACCACCTCGAACGCCACCCCCGCTTCCACCAGCGCCTGGCATTCCTCCCCGCCCCGCCCGAACACGAACGGGTCTCCGCCTTTTAGCCTAACGACGCGCTTCCCCGCCCTCCCCTTTTCAACCAGCAGCGCGTTAATCTGCTCCTGCGGCATCGAATGGTCCGCCGCTTTCTTCCCCACGTAGATCAGCTCCGCCTGGGGGCAATAACTCAGCAGACGCGGATTGGACAAATAGTCGTACACAACGACGTCCGCCTGTTCCAATAATCTCGCCCCGCGCACGGTGATCAGGCCGGGGTCTCCGGGCCCCGCTCCCACCAGATACACAATTCCAGGAAAATCGCCTCTATTCACGTCGCCACCAAATCTTCCGCAAGATAGATAACCTTTTCCGCATTTCTGGCCGATGAGCCTACAGGATTTTTGACGCCGATGCAGCGCCGCCAGACGCCCTCGGCATGCCAATTCCCCCCAATTGCGGAAGGCTTCGCCTCCGCCAAGGAGCGTCCCAGATGGTCGCTTTGTTGAAGATGCCCGCCTATCTGCCGACGGAGTCGTGGTCGGATCGGCGCATGTTTCCACGCAAGGAATTCCACGCCACCGTGGAAAGCCGACGCCTCGATCATTCCCTCGACGCGCGGCAAATGCCCAAACTGAATCTCATGCTGCGCGACCTGTCCCTCGGCGGGCTCTCGGCCATCTCCGAGCATCCCCTCCGCCAGGGCGAGCATTTGACCGTCTTCTTCCCGCAAAATGGAATGCTCCATGGCTGGGACGCCTTCGGAAGAGTTCTCCGCTGCGATCCCAGCGGCATGGGCTATCGCGTCGCGGTTGAATTCGATCCCCTCCCCGCCGCCTAACCCCTCCCCTTTCCCATCCGTGCCCTTTGGTCGTATTCTGCTCTGTCCATGAGCCGCCACGCACAGGATTTCAATCCCGATGATTACCAGATGTCCATCGGCGATCACCTGGAGGAACTACGCCGCAGAATCCTCCTCGGATTGATCGGCCTCGTCCCCGCCGTGCTGGTTTGCCTCCTCTTCGGCCGGCAAATCCTCGGATTTCTCTGCCGGCCCCTGCTCCGCTCACTCCAGAGATTCGACATCAATCCCCAGCTTTCATCGCTTCAGATTTCCGATGCGTTCATGGTCTACATGAAGGTCAGCCTCATCGCCGCCACCGCCATCGCCGGGCCGTGGATCATTTACCAGCTCTGGCTCTTCGTCAGCGCCGGTTTGTATCCGAAGGAACGCAAGTACGTCACCAAATACATCCCCCTGAGCATTGTTCTGTTGTTCTGCGGAATGTTTTTTGTCTATTACGTGGTGTTGCCGTTTTCGTTGCAGTTCTTCATCGCCTTCACCGCCGATTTCCCGCTGCAACTGCCCGATGCCACCGATGCCGCCCACGCCCACGCCACCAGCCAGCCGACGTTCGTCCAGGCCATCCCCGGCAACCCGGCGCATCCCGCGGAACTCCAACTCTGGTTCGACACGCTCCAACATCGCCTGAAAATCTTCACCGGCGGCAACGTCCGCGTCATCCCCTTCGGTCCGGACAATCTCCTGGCCACCTCTTTCACCCTGCCGGACTATCTCGACCTTGTCCTGCAACTCTTGCTGACCTTCGCCCTGGCCTTCCAGTTGCCGATCGTGGTAATGGCCCTGGCCCGCATCGGCCTGGTCGAAATCGACACGCTCCGCCACTGGCGGCGATACGTCTATCTCGGCCTGTGCATGCTCGCCGCCGCCCTAGCCCCCGGCGACGTCGTCACCGCCACCATCGCCCTCATGATCCCGCTGGTTTTGCTGTATGAGCTGGGGATCTTCCTGGCGAAGATGGGGACGAAGGCTGCTGCAAAGACGTAACCGACGTTCAACAATTTGGCACGACAGCCGTGAGACAGAATGAGACACTTTGAGACAATTTTGAGGGTTTGATTAGTGTATACTAGCTTAGTTCATTCCTTTAATCGCTTAGCCAGAATGACGTTAAGGCAGATTGCACGACCGGCACGCGCGTAACAGGGTGAAATGTGTCTCATGCGGACTCAACAGCGTTTTGGGTGGATAAAAGGGCTATTGTGAGTTCCTTTACGGAAACGCCAGCCGACGGTCGTGGTTTTCATCCGCCTCTGCAAGACGATGCGAATCCATCCGCCCGATTTGCTCGAACGGATTGTCCGGCGAGCGTAAAAGGCATGGGAAAGGCCGGGGCGGCGGCCATCTGTTCGCGGGCTGTCGCGAAACAGTCGCAGGTGTCAAAATGGTTAAAATGGCCTTCCAAATCTCGCGGTTTGGGGGTAACAGCTGCGAGCCCAGAAAGAGCTTGATAAAACTCCAAACGTAGGTATCTTACGCAAAATAGCCGACCGCGTTCATTTGGGGAGGTCCGAAGGGAAGGTACGGGATTAAGCTCGTCACCAAATCAGATCATTAGAGCCAATGCGTTGGCCTCGGAATGGTGATGGTGCGCAGGGACCGCCGCCGAACCCGCACTTCATATGGTCCGACATGTGGGTTCTATCTGCGCGAATAACCAGCAAAGCGGGAGAAAAGATATGAAGCGGACAAAACTTCGTTTGCTGACGAGGGCTGCCGTTTGCACGGCTTCGTTTCTTGGGACAAGCTTGGCGGGCTATTTACATGCCGACACGACATGGCAACTGCCAGCGGGCACGCCCGGCGACTGGTTTAACTCCGGTAATTGGTCCGCTGGACTGCCAAACAGCAGCACGAATGCCGATATATTCGACGGGGGAACGGCCCAAATCACATCAGACGCAGCCACCGTCGATACCCTCGCTGTCGGAAATGGACTCAGCGAGACTGGCACTCTTGATCTTTCCGGCGGCACATTGACCGCGGTTTCCCTTCAGCTCAATGCCGGGGGCTTTTTCAACGAAACCGGCGGCACGTTCAACGTTGACACCCTGAACAACAGCATAAATGCGTCCAATTTCAATTGGACGGCCGGTACGCTAAACGTGACGAACGGCAGCGTGGAAATTGATAACAGCGTCAATGCCAATCTGGCTGCCTCGCTGACACTTGGACCATCGCAATCTCTTTCAGCCCCTGACGAAATCGTCGGCTGGTACGGTACAGGAACACTCGTTCAATCCGGCGGCACGAATGCGATCAATGGCGGTACCGATCACGGCTTGCAGGTGGGTGCTGCCGGCGGTTCAAACGGGAT
>JBEKKC010000134.1:0-16128 GCA_050010915.1 Tepidisphaeraceae bacterium
TGGTGCATGTCAGCGATTTGCAGCGTCAGATCCGCGTCGAGCAACGGCAATCCCTATTAACAAGTGCCTTGGACGTCCGAATGCGTAAAAAACAATTACCAACATCGTGAGGTACTACCTAAAATTCGAATTTCGAGTTTCGAATTTGATTCGTCATTCGAATTTCGAATTTTCCACTCTCACTGTCCCTACGGCAGCGGGAATTCCTCATCCCGCAGCGGAATCTGCACGTATCGGCCCGGATCGCCCTCGTTCAGCGCATTGACGATCCCGTCGACGTTGCCCAGATCGACCGAGCGGTGTTCGCCGGTCTCCGTGTCGTAAACCGTGCGGTATCCGATGATGACCTCGTCGAAATCCGCGTTGCTGCGTTCGCGGATCAGTTCGTTGTGCTGGACGGATGCCAGGTAGTCGTCAAAAGCGTCCTGCTTTTCCTTCTGCGACTGCTCGAATGCCTGGAAGCGGGCGTTGGAAGCGGCGATATTCTGCTGGGAGTGCTGGGCAATGACCGCGTCGTTCAGCTTCCAGGATTTGGAGATGTCCAGCATGATCGGCAGGTTCGTGTCGAACGTGGCGTCGGGGCCGCTGACGCTGCAAGCGAAGACTCCCCAAATCCCGTTGCCGACGGGGTAACATTCCAGTTGTGCCCAGGCGCGGAAACCCGTGCTTTGGCCGTTGTGGGATTGCGTGGTCCGGTAGTAAAGGCGGGCAGCCTGGCCGTTGGGAAATTGGGGTTGCATGGGGCTGCTTTGGAGGATTTGATCGAGCCTGATGGCCGGTCCGCCGCGCGCCTGCGACAGCAGGCTGAGTTGCGGCGTGAGATTTTTCAGGGCTTCGGTCGGGCCGGTGTATGGTGCAATAAGCATTCGCATCGCAGGCGGCAACTGGCCGCTCGCGATGAGTTGGTTCTGCGTGGACGCGAACATGGAATCAGGGGTGGCAATTTCCAGGTCGATGCCCAGGCCCACCGTTTGCTGGGCGGGCCCTTCGAGGAAGACCGAGCCGATGTTGCTCGCGCTGGTGATCTTCCAGTGGGGCGGAACGCCGATGGTGCCCGCGCCATCGCCGAAGGTCTGGGTCTGCATCTGCAAGTCCAGCGGAAGCGCGGCCGTCAACTTCGCCCAATCGGCGTTCGGAGCGTCGGCGCGAGCGTAGATGATGGTGATGGCCGCGCCTTTGTCGCCGATGCCGCACATGATGATGCCCTTGACGGGTTGGCCCCTGAGAAGGCCGCCGAACGTCGCGCCGCCGCGGCGCTGTTGCTGGGCGTCGGCAAAAGCGCCCAGGGCGGTTGGCTTGGAATCAAGGATGCGGGTCATGTCGCGCAGCGCTGCGATGATCGCGTCCCGCGGCGTCGTGGCATCGGTCTTTTGCGCAAAGATCGTCCGGCCGGAATCGACGTTAGCCAGAACGGTGTAGCCGATGGAAGCCGGATCGACGTCCCCGACGCCGGTGGGCTGGAATTGGCGTGGGGGTTGGGCTGGCGGCATGATCCCTCCGGCCGGGGTTGGGTTCGCTCGACTCGGAGGAACCGCGGCGAAGGGATTGGATGGCGCCGAGGGCGCCTGGGGCGCCGGCGGCACCTGGGCCGCCGCGGGCGGGGCAGCGGGGGCGGCGACAACGCCGCCGGCATCCTCGCCGTTGGCATGCGCGCGGATCGCGAAGATTCCCCCGACGATCAAAAGCACTGCGATTGAACTGGCCGCTCCGAATATAAAATACCTGATGCCCATTTCCGACTCCGTTCTGATGGAAAGATCGTAACGCGGCGGGAAAAGTCAAACAACGGGGGGGCGAGCTTTCAAAGCGGCTTGCCCTTGCGCCGGGGGCGCGAACGGGTCAGCAGGAGTTTGTCTCGCAGTGTTGCTGGATAGAGGGACAGCGCGCGGTCCAACAACGCCGCCAACTCGGTCCGCGCCGCATAGCGCGGGTTAAACTCATACTCGCGCGTATTGCCGACGGCCCGGCTGACCAGGACGCCTGCCGCCTCCAGCTTCTCCATGGCGTTTTGCACCGGGAACAGCGGCGCATCGAAGAAGCGGGCGATCTCCCGCGCATAACCGCGCCCTCGGCCAGCGAGGTAAATGAGCGCCCGTTCCTTGTTGACTGAGCCAAGTAGATTCGCAAGCATAAAGATCGACCTAAGACTTATATCATGCGACCTATAATATATGTCACATGATCCAAGGCAAAAATCAAGATTCGAACCCGGCATCGCCCAACCGGCGGTCGATCTCCGACAGAACCCGGCGCTCATCGGGAATATCGTTGGCAGAAAAAGTGACGCTGAATCGCACGTATGCCCCGGCGTCGTCCCAGGGAACAGTGCTGATCAGCTTTTCGGTGATGAGCCATTGGCTGAAATTCTCGGCTCGTTCGAACGTCACGCGCCTGCCGTCCTTGCCGATCGCGCCGCGGGGAGATTTCACGTAGAGGAAGAACGATCCCCTGGGTTTTTTCGCGGTCAGACCGCGACGATTCAGGACGGCGACCAGGCCATCCATGCGGCGGGAATATTTGGCGGCGACCGCCCCGGTGATCTCGGGGTGATCCAGCGCGTAGGCGCAGGCTTCCTGGATGGCCAGGAATTGGCCGGAATCGGTGTTGTCTTTGACATCCGCGTAGGCGCGGACCAGCAGCGGGTTGCCCGCGACGAAGCCCAGCCGCCAGCCGGTCATGTTGAAGCTCTTGCTCATGGAATGCAGTTCAATGCCCACGTCGATCGCCCCGGGCGTGGCCAGGAAGGAAAGCGGTTTGCCTTCGAACACGAGCGCGGCATACGCGGCGTCGTGGATGACGACCAGACGATGTTGTTTGGCGAATTCCACGACGGAGGCGAAGAATTCAGGGCTCGCCGATGCGCCGGTGGGATTATTGGGATAATTGATGACCAGCGATTTGGCCCGCCGCAGAGTTTCCGCGGGGATGGAATTCAAATCGGGGAGAAAATTATTTTTTTCCAGCAGGGGCAGGTTATGAACCTCGCCGCCGTAATATTGGCTGTGCGTTCCGAACACGGGGTATCCGGGCGTGGTCATCAGGGCGACGTCGCCGGGGTTGATGAGGCAGGCCGGGAGGATTGACAGGGCGGCCTTGGAGCCGATGGAGTGGACGATCTGCGTGACCGGGTCGATGCCGCGTACCCCGCAGACGTTTTGCATCCAGCGTGCCGCCGCTTCCTTGAAAACCGCTCCGCCGTTGTCGGCGTAGGTGCGGTTCTCGCTCTTTGCCGCGGCCCTGGCCAGCGCCTGGACGCAATCCGGGAAGGCCATTTCGTCCGGCTCGCCGACGCCCAGGTCGATTAATTCCGCGCCTGGATTAGCCGCCAGCGCGGCCCGTTTGGCGCGTTTGATTTTCTCAAATTTGTATATTTCGGTCCCCTTGCCAAAGGACTTGCCGCCGATCCGGGCCGCGAAGAGGTTTGGAATGAAGTCATTGGTCATTTGTCACTGGTCATTGGCGAACGCGAAATCTGCAAATGACAAATGACCAATGACCAATGACATTTTTATACATCAAGCGCCACGAATTTGCGAATCCGCTTCACAAGACCTGGCATGTCGTACGGCTTGTCCAAGTCGATGGGCAGAAATACGCCCTGATTGTGGTCGGAGGCGAGGATGAGGTGCTGCTCGCCGTTGACGGCGTAGCCGGTTTCCTGCGGCTGATGGCCTGTGACCAGCACTTTGGTATACACGGCCTCGGCAAATTTGGCGGCGGTGGCAGGGCTCATGTTGCGACCCCAGATCAATTGATATACCGGGCCGATCTTCCTTTGATAGTCGCGCCCGTTCAGAGCGCGATCGAAAACCGTGAAATCGAACGTGGCGATCTGGCCGTCGGTCGGCAGGCTGTGACAGAAAAATAATCCGTGGGGACATCTCACCGCCAGGGGAAGGGACAAGAGGAATTCGCTGATGGAATAGCTCACCGCGTCGCCCCCGTCGCCAAAATCGCGCTTCACCCCCGCCGTGAACGCCTCGCAGACGCTGAGCCCCGCTTTCATGATCCCTTCGCCTTGAATCTGGGCCAGATCGTGATTGGCCAGCAGGAAATGGACCTGGCTGGAAAAGGAGCACTTGAGTTCGGCCGCCTGGTAAAGGATGTGCCAACTGTCTTCAGCGCCGGTCGGGTCGTAATGATCGCCGTGGATGAGTTCGTGAAGGATCAGGTGGCGGCGGGGGTGGTTGGCCAAGTCGGCGGCGCGGAGGAGCTTCGCGAAGTTGGTGCGGTGATCGTGAATGTCGCCGGTCATCCACACCTCCCCGGTTGCCGGAAGGACGACCGTTTGCTCGTGACGCAAAGACGAAAGGCGATTTTCTTCGGCGGCGGCGTCGAAGGTTTCGACTACCTCAGCGGCGCTGGGGGGCATGGGTTATTCGTAGGAGAACGGGGGAGATTCGTCAAGGAGGGGGAGAGTTAGGAATACCGGGCGGCGAACGTTTCCGGGGTATTGCGCGCGATGTCTTCGATGAATTGCGTGTACAGGAGCGAGCCGTAGACGACCAGGTCGCGGGCGGCCATTCGCAGACGCGATTGAAGCGCGGGATTCTTGATCCGGCCGTCCGCGTCGAGGTCTTGTCTTCCGTCGATGGCAAGGCCGTACGGAAGGCTCCAGCCGTAACACTGGCGCACGGCCAGGCGCATGCCTTCCATGACCGTGATCCCTTTTTCGTGCGACGAGCAGAGATATCCGAAGAGCTTTCCGCTGAATTCCGACCAGTGGTAATCGAGGAAATTCTTCATCGCGCCGGACATGGCCCCGTGATAATCCGGCGAGGCCAGTACGAACGCCTCCGCCCACGTGACGTCCGACAGCACGCGCGTGACCCGGACATCCGGATCGGCTTCGGGGTTGTACATCGGCAGGTCCGCCTGGCGCAGGTCCAGCAGCCGCGTTTCAGCGCCGAATTCCCTGGCCGATTCCAGCAGGACGTTCAGGGCGCGCAGGCCGCTGGAATGAGACCGGAGACTGCCGCTGATGCCGAGGAGTTTGAGGCTCATAGTCGCGAGTTTCGAGTTGCGAGTTTCGAGTTGGACCAGATTCTTTGCATTTGCTCGCAACTCGCAACTCGGTACTCGCAACTGCTATGCGATATACTGTTTTTTCTTCCGGCCGCTGAGATAGCTCTCCATGATGCACGAAGCCAGTTCACCGCTGCTGGTGTAAAAGGCCACGCCTTTCGTCAGCTTCGTCAATTGATCGACGAATCCAACCCAATCCATTCCCCAATAATCCTCGATCAGGGCGAAGGTGCTGATGCGGCAGCCCTCGCGGACGGCCAGCACGGCCTCCTTGAGCGTCGCAACCGTGCTGCGCGGATCGGGCGGATACAGCAGATAGACAAAATCACCCTCGACGTGAGCGGTCGGCTGGCCGTCGGTGATGATGAAAATCTGCTTGTTCTCGCTGGTTCCTTTGCGGAGCATGCGCCGGGCGAGCTGGAGGCCCATGTGCAGGTTCGTGAAGTGCTGCGGGGCCTTGGCGAGTTGGTTGATCGGCACCCGCAGGCGAACCTGATAATCGTAAATCGTCACGGGTTTGGGCATGGCCAGCGGCAGCAGGGCCTCGGGGATTCTGGCGGCGCCCGAATAGAACCCGACGAACTCGATCGAGTCCTGCGGAAATCGGCCGCGGATCAGCGCCTGCATCGCCATCGCCACGCGCTTGGCGGAATGAAACCGGCCGTAGCGCATCATCGAGCCGCTCATGTCCAGCAGCACGACGGTCGAGCAACTCGTGACCCCTTCGTGCAGATGAAGCTCGAAATCCTTTTCATCGAATCGGATTTTGCGCCGGCCCGCCGATTCGACGGGCAGGCCGTGCCGGGTCAGGGCGTTATGAAGCGTTTGATGCAGATCCAGCTCGGCGACGGGGTCGCCGTAGACATACGGCTTGGTGCCGTCGATGCGTTCGCCGCCGAGGCCGGGAGTGATGCGCTCGTGCCCTTCGCGCTGGCCCTGCTTCAGATTGGCGAAGACCTCCATGAGCGCTTTTCGCTGCATTTTGGTGACCGCCCGGGGAGTCAGGCGCAGGCGGCCCTTTTCGTCCTTGTCCAGTATGCCGTCTTGGAGCAATTGCTCCAGCAAGTCGGATTGGGCCTCGTTTTTCGGATCGTTCATCATCTGTTCGATCGCCTGGAGCGCCTTCTCGCCATGTTCCATGATGAACTGCATGATCTGATCGAGGCCGAAGAGTTTATCGGGCGTTGGGAATTCCTCTCCGTCGAATTCGCCGTAGAAATACTTCATGATGGGGGATTGTATGAATGCCGAATGCCAAATGCCAAATGCCAAATGCCTAATGCCTAATGCGGAGTGGAATATGCGGTAGTGGCTTACTTTCGCGATCCAAAGCCCCGGGAGCTTGCTCCCTGGGGCATGCCAATTCGCTTCAACATTCAATTTGACCCACGCCCGATGATTCGGCCGCGTCAGATTGTGCATCAACATTTCCCGTTCTTGCGGGTAATATGAAGGGTTGTATGGATCGACTCGACGCCACGGTCTATTTTCTGTCGGCGATATTGCAGCTTGTGGCGATACTGTTCGCCCTGCGGATGTCGCGGGAGGCGTCGGATCGCCGGCCGTGGCTGGTGTTGTTCGCCGCCCTTCTGGTGATGTTCGCCAGCCGGATACTGGCGTTGACCCTGCCGCGGGTTCAGCAACACCTGTTTCCGTTCACCGCATTCACGGTTTCGGCGATTCTGCTGATTGCGCTGTTTGCGATTCGCCGGGTGGCGATGGCGGAGCGTCAAAGCAAGCTGGCGGCCGCGAAAAGTGCGGCCGAACGCGACGAAAGCGAAGGGCGGTATCGGTCCTTGATCGACTTAAGCCCCCATGCGCAGGTCGTCTACGCGGATGGGCGGATCGCTTACGTCAACGCCGCGACGTTGAGGCTGCTCGGCGCAACCGATGCCAGCCAGATCCTTGGCCGGTCCCCGCTGGACTTTATCGCGCCGCAATACAAAGCCTTGGTGGATGCGCGAATCAAGCGGATGAACAGCCAGGGCGGATTCGTTCCCCCGGTGAATGAAGAATGCGTGCGCCTGGACGGTTCGACGGTTCCGGTGGAAGCAATAGGGGTGGCGGTGCCGTGGCGGGGGGGGCAAGGGATTCAAGTCATTTGGCGCGATATTTCCGAACGCAAACGCGCGGAAGAGGAGAAATCGCAGTTGCTCGCCAGCGAACGCGCCGCTCGCAGCGCCGCCGAGCACGCCAGCCGCATGAAGGACGAGTTCCTGGCAACCGTTTCGCACGAACTGCGGACGCCGTTGAACGCCATCGTCGGCTGGGCGCATCTGTTGCTTCAGGGAAAACTCGACCCCAATGATTTGCGGCAAGGCCTTGCGACCATCGAGCGAAACGCGCGCGTCCAAACCCGCCTCATCGAGGATTTGCTCGACATGAGCCGGATCATCTCCGGGAAGCTGCGGCTCGACATTCAGCGCGTTTTGCCTGTGACGATCATCGAGGCGGCAATCGATTCGGCGAAGCCGGCCGCCGATGCCAAGGGCATCCGGCTGGAAAAGATTCTGGACCCGCTGGCGGCGCCGGTGGCCGGCGACCCCGGCCGGTTGCAGCAGGTCGTATGGAACCTCCTCTCCAACGCCATCAAGTTCACCCCCAGGGGCGGACGGGTCCAGGTCCTTCTCCAACGCGTGACCTCGCACGTCGAGTTGACCGTGGCCGATACCGGCCAGGGAATCGCCCCGGATTTCCTCCCCTTCGTGTTCGACCGCTTCCGGCAGGCCGATCCATCGACCACGCGAAAGCAGGGCGGATTGGGCATCGGCCTGGCGATTGCCAAGCAACTGGTGGAGTTGCATGGCGGGACCATCCTGGCCACGAGTCCCGGAGACGGCCAGGGTTCATCCTTCATCGTGCAGCTTCCCCTGATGGTCGTTCACGCACAGCCCGGTGAAGCCGAGCGTCTGCATCCGCGCGCATCCGCGGAAATCGTCCCGGCGGACGGCTCGCGTTCCCAACTTCAGGGCGTCAAGGTCCTGGTCGTCGATGATGAGCAGGATGCGCGCGACCTGATCAAGCGGGTGCTGGAGGATTGCAAGGCCGAGGTGCTGACCGCCGGTTCGGCCGCCGAGGCCATGCCCATCCTGATCCAGCAAAAGCCGGATGTCTTGCTCAGCGACATCGGCATGCCGCAAGTGGATGGATACGATTTCCTGCGCCAAGTCCGGTCGATGACCGACCAGGGCGGTGGAAAAATACCGGCGATAGCGCTGACGGCTTTCGCACGCTCCGAGGACCGGACGCGGGCCCTGATGTCGGGATACCAGGTCCACCTGGCCAAGCCCGTCGAGCCGGCGGAGTTGGTTGCGACGGTTGCTTCCGTCGTGGGCCGGACGGGCCAGCCGTTGTGAAGGTCCGCCAATTCTCAAGGAGGATCGCATGAAGCGGAATATATGGCGGCGTCTCGGCGCATTGGCTGTCCTCGGCGCTTTCGCCGGCTGCCTGTGCTCGGCAAGCCCGAAGCGGGCGCCCGGCAATGCAGGCCCGATTCACCAGCTCAACGAAGGCTACAGTTTGCTCCACCAGCTTATGAGCGACGAGAGCGACGTGAGCAAAATGCTCTTCATCAAGCACGCGGATGAACCGGTGGCGGGCGCCGTGAAGGAAATCTCCGGCGCCTGCAAGACGGCAAAATCGCGCATGGATGATTTTCCCAAAACCGACGCTCGCATTGAATTCGACGTTCCCGATCTTCCCCGCGTCGAGCAGGAATCGCGTGACCTCGACTCCTCGATCGAGGAAAAGGAACTGTTGTTTTCCAGCGGCAAGACGTTCGAGTTGCGGCTGATCTACTCCCAGGCCCAGGCCATGGAATATGGCGAGGTCTTGTGCAAGGCCCTGGCCGCGCGCGAGGATGATGCCGGGCGCAAGGCGTTTGTGACCGATCTGGCCCAACAGTGCGCTGATTTTCGAGACCGGCTCCTGGGATTGCTGGCGGTCAAATCGTGATACAAAAAGGGCCGGCGATGTTTACGCGAACGATTCTCGTTTTCTTCTGCACGGCCGTATTCTGTGCTTCGGCCGCGGCGGATGAAAAGTACACCCTTCACGAAAACCTCCACGTCGGCCAGAAAGTGTCGAATTCCATTCACTATGAGTGCAAGGTCAATTCCACCGCGACCACCAACGGCAAGCAGACCGCAACGAATACGACCACCGCCCTGAGTTGGAAGGTGACGTTGACCATCCTGGACGAAAAGGACGGATCGGCAATACGCGCGCAGGCGGACGTCGATCCGGACAGCTTCGACACTGCCAGGGAGGGAAACGGACCGGAGAAACGGACGCCCCCCGCGTTCGCCGGAAAAACCGTCGTCTTGGCGCGCCACCCGGACGAGTCGATCAGCAATGATTTTCCCGGCAATGCCGGCGATGACGACGTCGACATGCTCAACAACTTCATCACCCCCGACGAAGATTTTTATCCCGACAATCCCGTGGCGGTCGGGGACACCTGGGACAACACCGCCAAGGCCGCCCGGCACGCCGAACTGGGGCCGAACGATCGCATGGCGTCCGTCTGCCGATTGGACTGGGTCAAGACGATCGGCGGCAAACAAATGGCGCAGATTTCCAATTCGGTCGCCATCATCTACCACGAAGACAACAACGTGGAGGAAGACACGAGTTACACCACGACGGTCCTGGTGGACGTGGCCGCCGGAATGATCGTCAAGGGTGACGAGAAGGGATCGAGCAAATACACCACCCCCGCGACCGAGGCGACCCAAGTGAGCGGCGGAACCCAGTTCACTTTTCAATGCGAGGTGATCCCCGCCGCAAGCAAGTAGAACGGTAGAGACCCGAACGCCCACGGCGCCGCCGTGGGGAGCCTCCAACCGTCCGCCAGATATATTAGGCGGCCCCAATCCTGACGCCGATCAGCTTCCAGCCCAGGATGGAAAGTCCCGCAATCGAGCAAGCCGACGCGAATAACAGAATAAGAATCAGCAGCGAATTGCCATCCCGCCCTCATGGTTTCATCGCATGGGTGTGCCAGAATTTCCGGGACAGCAGAAATTGAACCGCCATGACGCCAAGACGCCAAGATGGAAGTTGCGCCTTGGCAGGATTTTACCTTGGCGTCTTGGCGTCATGGCGGTTCAATCGTCTTCGCTCCCGGAAGAATTGGCAGACCCGATCGCACTCGCCTTTCGGTTCTCCGCCCCGGCTGGCGCGGCAAAAAAGGGGCGTTTCTGGGACAGCATGTTTGGGTTATTATCCGACCATACTCAAAGGGAGGTCTCGAATGAGCGAAGTCCGGGTATTGGTCGGGACGCGGAAGGGCGCGTTCATCCTGACGTCCGATGGCCAGCGCCGGCGCTGGGATATTGACGGGCCTCATTTTGGGGGCTGGGAGATTTATCATCTCAAGGGCTCTCCCGTCGATCCCAATCGGATTTATGCCTCGCAGTCCAGCGGGTGGTTTGGTCAGGTGATTCAGCGCTCCAACGACGGCGGCAAAACCTGGACGCCGGTGGGAAACAAATTCGCGTACGACGGCATGCCGGGCACGCACCAGTGGTACGACGGCAAGCCCCATCCCTGGGAGTTCAAGCGAGTGTGGCATCTCGAGCCGTCATTGACCGATCCGGACGTTGTTTATGCCGGCGTCGAGGACGCCGCCCTGTTCCGTTCCGGTGACGGCGGGCAGACTTGGCAAGAACTGCCCGGCCTGCGTGGGCACGGCTCCGGCCCGCGCTGGCAACCGGGCGCCGGCGGGATGTGTCTGCACACGATCCTTCTGGATCCGAAGAATCCCGGCCGCATCTTCATCGCCATCTCGGCCGCGGGCGCGTTCCGGACTGAAGACGCCGGCCAAACCTGGCAACCGATCAATCGCGGACTAAGGTCCGAATACATTCCCGATCCCACCGCCGAGGTCGGCCATTGCGTTCATCGCATTGCCATGCACCCGTCGCATCCGGACGTTTTGTTCATGCAGAAGCATTGGGACGTGATGCGAAGCGATGACGGCGGCGACTCGTGGAACGAGGTCAGCGGCAATTTGCCGAGCGATTTCGGGTTCGCCATCGACGTTCACGCCCATGAGCCGCAGACGATTTACGTCGTGCCGATCAAGAGCGATTCGGAGCATTATCCGCCCGAGGGAAAACTGCGCGTCTACCGCAGCCGCACCGGCGGAGGCGATTGGGAGGCGCTGACCAACGGTCTGCCGCAGCGCGACTGCTACGTCAACGTATTGCGCGAAGCCATGGCCGTGGATTCGCTCGATTCGTGCGGGGTCTATTTCGGAACGACCGGCGGCCAGGTCTACGCCTCCGCCGATGCCGGAGACAATTGGGCCCCGATCGTCCGCGATCTTCCCGCCGTCGTGTCGGTCGAGGTTCAGACGTTGTCATGATGCGAGTCGTGCTTCCGCAGCATCTGCGCACGCTGGCCGGCGTCGGCCGCGAGGTGAGCCTGGACGTCGCCGGCCAGGTCACCCAGCGTTCGGTTCTGGACGCCCTGGAGTCCCGCTATCCGATGCTGCGCGGAACGATCCGCGATCAGCTCACGCAAACGCGCCGCCCGTTCGTGCGTTTCTTCGCGTGTGAGGATGATCTGTCGCACGAATCGCCCGATGCCCCGCTGCCCGAAAAGGTCGCGTCGGGGGAAGAGGCGTTTTACATTATCGGGGCGATCGTTGGGGGATGATGGAGAGAAAACGGGACAGGTCCAATTAGGGGACGCGGGACATATTGGACCCGTCCCGTTTTCCCATGTCGCAATCCAAAGCCCTGGGAGCTTGCTCCCTGGGCATGCCAGATCGCTTCAACATTCAAATTGACCCACTACGCGCGGTTGTCCAAACTCCAATCCTCGGTATCCTGCGCAAAATCGCCGGCGAACTTCGTCGGCCAATCCGGGAGGTATCTCTTGAGCGACAAGGTAAAGTTGGCGGTG
This sequence comes from Tepidisphaeraceae bacterium, assembly GCA_050010915.1. Classification (GTDB taxonomy): domain Bacteria; phylum Planctomycetota; class Phycisphaerae; order Tepidisphaerales; family Tepidisphaeraceae; genus PALSA-1353. The sequence goes on from JBEKKC010000134.1 coordinate 11,938, forward strand.
GTCGGCTGCGGCGGGATGGGCGGGGAGCACATCAAGGCGATCGGCCGGCTCGCCGACGCCCAGGTCGCGGCCCTGGTGGACATCCGGCCGGCGGCGTATCAGCAGAAGCATAAGGACCTGCTCAACGGCGACCCGCCCGTTGCGACGTATGACTCGCTCGATGCGATGCTGAAAAATCCTCCCACGGGATTACGCGGCGTGGTGATCGTCACCCCGCACAATCTGCATTTCGAACAGGCCGTCGCGTGTCTGGAACACGGCTACGACGTGCTGGTTGAAAAGCCGATGGTCACGAATTCGGCTCATGCCCAGGAGCTCAAGAAGAAGATCGAAAGCACGGGCCGGCATTTTCAGATCGCGTTCCAGGCGCCGTTCACCCAGGAGTTCGCTTACATCCGCGAGCAAATTCAAGCCGGGGCTTTGGGCGAACTCCAGACGATCACGGCCCATTCCTGCCAGGGTTGGAAGAAAATTTGTGCGGGCACCTGGCGGCATGATCCCAAACAGTCCGGCGGGGGGCAGATGTACGATACCGGGGCGCATCTGTTCAACGCCATCACCTGGCTGGTCGATCGCCCGGCCCTCGATGTCTTCTGCATCACCGATAACAAGGGTCTGGAAGTGGACATCAATGCCGCGATGACCATCCGCTGGGAGGGCAACGTGCTGGGCAGCGTTAATATCTCCGCCAACACCCCCGGCTGGCAGGAAGGAATTTTAATCGCCGGCGACAAAGGCCGGATCGGCACCGGGATTCACGGCGGCCGGGTCGAGCAATGGAATGAGAAGGGCATCGTGAAGTATCCGCAGGTCACGCAGACGCACTACACTCCCGTCGAAAATTTCGTGGACTGCCTGCTGGGCAAGGCCCAGCCGCGATGTCCGGTGCGTTATGGAATTCTGCATAGCTGGCTGATGGACGCACTTTACGCCAGCGCGCGGGACGGAAAACCGGTGAAGCTGAGCAAGCCGCCTCTTTGAAAAAGCCTTACCGCGAAGGAGCCCAGCGCGAGTTCTGCCCGCAACCCAAAGAATTTTACCGCGAAGGCGCGAAGGACGCGAAGTTGCGCGAAGGTCAAAGCGCAACTTCGCGTCCTTCGCGCCTTCGCGGTAAGGTCCGATTCAGGCTGGCCCGTGTAACAAGAATCGCATGAAAACAAGAACGACGTTTTCATCAGTCCACCTCTTCCCTCTCTCGCGCCGCTCGATAGAATGTATCGCATCGGAGGGCGAGTCATCATGGAGTTTCGTGTTCGGCTCCAGTTGGCCGAGGCGTTCGGCCCCATCAATCGCTGGTTTTGTTCCGAATTTTACGGCCGGAAGATCGAGGATCTGGAACTGCTTGTGATTTACTACATCCAGAGCGGCGGGGCGGCGGATTTTGCCCAGAGATATGACGAGGCAATGGGGAAGCTGAATCGCTGGTATTGTTCCGAGTTCCATGGCCGCGACATCCGCGATCCCCAAATTCTCTGGGACTATTACGTCAACCACGCCCCGGCCCGAGCCGCGGGGAAAAATCCGCGTCGTGAACCGGACCGTTCCCCGGCCGAACTGAGCCTCGCCTGTTAAGGCACTTCCCGACCTATTCGGTTGCTCGAAAACTCCGTTTTTCCGCACGGCTTCTTAAAGATTACGCCGGTTGCAACCGATGTTGGGCTTCCTCATAACTGGGCAGCGGGGCGCCGGCGGCCACGTGATGGATGATCGCCGCCGTGATGAGGATGCCCGCCGCCAAGGCGAACACCACGAGGATCAGCATCAGTGCCGAGCCGTTCTTCTTGCCCTTTCCGACGAATGCCTCGAAGACTTTTGCGAAAGCCGGCCCAACGCCTCGGATCGCGTGGTACGTGTTGTAGACCTGGGCAAAGCTGTTGTAACCGGCCACGCCATAATTCAGAATCCCGCGCGTGCGGAACGCTCGAGCCCAACTGTCGATCGTGATCATCAAACCGGAAAAAATGATTCCCGGCACGATCAGGATGTAGCCCAGGTCCATCCCGACCTCGCCCCAGTACGGCGTGAGCTTCCCGCCGCTCACGGCCCCCAGAATCAGCAGGATCAGGATGCACCAGCTCAACCCGCTGGCCGCCATGATCGCCCCCATCCACGTCATAAACCGCGGCCACCCGCCGACGTACTTCGCCTCGACCCACGCCTTGCCCGTCGCATAGGCGTTCCAAATGGAAATCGCGATGTTGAGGCACATGATCAGGAATAGGACGCCCATGAAGCTCTCTCTTTCTCGCGTTTGGATGGAATGAACGTTGAAGCCTGGACAAGCATCACACCCAATCTGCCCATCCTTATACCTGATGCATGGGTCTATTTCATTCCGAAGGAATGGGGGGGGTGCGTGACAGTTGGTGCGGAGAATTTCTCCCTCCCCATGTACTCAGGGGGAGGGTTGGGGTGGGGGTCGAACGTCAATGTGTCGTCGCGCGTTATACCTCCCTAATGCTGGAGCCGATTTCGATGAAATACCCATTGCACCGAGTCTGATCGTTCAAGATCGAAGCACCCTATACGCTGCGCGTTGCGTTCGATGATGCCACCGAACAGGTGATCGACTTTCGACCTGTGCTGGCCGGCGGGCTTTTCGGCCCGCTACGAGACTTGGCGGTTTTCAATCAAGTGCGGATCGATCCCGAGGTCAAAACCTTGGTCTGGCCCAACGGCGCGGATTTCGACCCGGCCACGCTCCATGATTGGCCAGCGCACGCTCAAGCCCTGGCCGCTCGCGCCAGGCAGTGGAACCTCAGCCCGGGGTATAGGGCCGATTCGAGAAAACGGGACAGGCCCAATTGGGAGACGTGAGCGAACATTGGACCCTTCCCGTTTTCCCCTCGCCGAGGTGTCTGTTATTTGGTGAGCGTTCTCGATTTGCCAGCGAGAATCCTTGATAGCTAAACTGTGCGCGCTTATTTCCTCGAGCCGGAGATCGAACGCATGCTGATCGCATACAATGTGTGCCGCCGAAATCTTCCCTGCGCCACCTGGATCTTATCCTGCCTGGCGCTGCTGATGCTCGCCAGGACGGCGCGCGCTGACTTTCCCGATCGTCCGGCGCCCCAGACGCTCGAGGGTGGAATTCAGTTCTTCGACGTCTCGGTTTCCGGCGATGCACCTGGCCAAAGCATGAGGTTCTGGGCCTATCTACCACCGGGGGATCATCCGGCCAAATCGCTTCCGTGCGTCTTTGTGGCTCCCGCCGGCACACCCTTCATCACGGGCCAAAGACTGGGCATCGACGACCGTCCGGAACATTTGCCATATGTGAAAGCCGGGTTTGCCGTTATCGCCTACGAATTGGACGGCCAACGGACCGTTCACACCGACGCGGCCCTCTTGGCCGCTATAAGCCAGTTCATGGCCGTGCACGGCGGGGTGGATAACGCGCACACGGCCGTGGACTACGCGTTGGTCCGTATGCCGGAGATCGACCCGGAGCGGCTGTATGCCGCCGGCCACAGTTCTGCCGCAAACCTGGCGCTTGACGTGGCCGCCGCCGATCCCCGCATCAAAGCTTGCTGCGCTTATGCTCCGTGTCCCGATCTTCGCAAACGACTCAAGCCGAGGTTTGTCGCCTCCGTTAGCCAGAAGTTGCCCGAGTTCGGCGCATTTATCGATTCCGCGTCGCCCTCGCAGCATATTGATGAGCTCAAGGCCAAGCCGGTCATGTTGTTCACCGCTGCCGATGACAAAAATATTCCAACGCAATCAGTCCGTGACTTCGCGGCCGATCTCCGGCAGGCGGGGGCAGCCCAAGTGAAGCTCGTCACAGCGGACAGCGGCGGCCATCACCAGTCGATGATTGACATGGGTATCCCCGCGGGTATCGAATTCTTGAAGGAGCTTCGCGCCACCCCGAACAATTGAGCGGCCGCCGGAGTTTTGCGTCTTTCTGTCCCGTAACTACGGAGTGACAAGCTTCAAGCCCCGCGATTCCCTACGCCACCTTCGCCCGCTCGATCTTCTCCGGATGAATGGCATGTCCGATGGCCGTCTCCTGGCTGATGTACCCGTTGCGGAAGAGCTGCTGAATCGAATAGTCCAACGATTGCATGCCCAGGGCGCGGCTGGTTTCGATGACGTTGGGGATCTCGAATATGCGGTTCTCGCGAATGCAGCTTTTCACCGGCTGATTGCAGATCATGATCTCGGCCGCGGGGATCATGCCCGGCTCGTCGC
>JBEKKC010000135.1:0-13010 GCA_050010915.1 Tepidisphaeraceae bacterium
CCTCCTTCCGTGAAGGTCTGAGAGTCGTGATAACCTCCAACCTACACGAAAATCGGGGCGTTTCGAGTGTTTTTTTCTCCGCTCACGCCGCCCGGGCAAAATTCACGCTTGAATGAGGGTTAGCCGGTCATGGAATTCCCAATACGGATCGTCGTAAATGCCGTCGTATTGCCGGGCCACGCGATCGTGGTATCGGCGGGAGGCGGTGTTGGATGAGCGGCGATGTTTCATAGCGCGTGCGCGGTCAATCTACCGATTCCCCTCCAACGGACTGCCCAAAATATTCGCTCCAGCCTATCATCTCCCTCATGGACATCGCGAAAAAATTAGCGGAATTGGGCTGGGCGCTTCCGGAAGCGCCCCAGCCAGTGGGCGCTTACGTTCCGGCGGTGGCCGCTGGGAATCTTCTTTTCATCAGCGGCCAACTTCCCGTCTGGGCCGGCAAGCTGGTCGCCGAGGGAAGAGTTCCCTCGGACGTGACCGTCGAATCGGCAAAGAAGGCGGCGGCGCAATGCGCGGTCAATGCCCTGGCGATCGCCGGCGGTGAGCTGGGCGGCCAATGGGACCGTCTCGTCCGCGTGGTGCGCATCGGCGTGTTCGTTCAATGCGAAGCCGGATTTCGCGATCACGCCAAGGTCGCCAACGGCGCCAGCGAGCTTCTCCAAGCCGTGTTGGGCGAATCGGGCCGCCACGCCCGCGCCGCCGTCGGCGCCAATTCGCTGCCGCTCAACGCCGCCGTCGAGGCTGAATTTCTGTTGGAAATCCGTTGATGCGCCGGCGCTTTAGTGCACTGGCTGCGTCGTCGCTCCCACTTTCCGCGCCAGTGCGGACTGCTCCTTATATTGGTCCGCGTATTTCCGCATGATCGCGATGTTCTCCGGCGGAATGGCTTTGGTCATGCCCTTGGTGGTTTCCGCCAATCTCCTGCGCGACTGGGCCAACTGCGCCTTTTCCTGTTCGATGCCGCTGATAGCCTTCATCGCGGCGGCAATGCCGGCATCGTTGTCCGATTTGGCGGCCGCCTTCTCATCGTCCGTAATCGGGATTTCGGGGTGCGCCCCCCGCTGGCCGGCCGCGTCGGCGCGGGACTGGGCCTCGGCCTGGGCCTTGTTCGCCTCGGCTTCCTCGTCGCGTATTTCCTTCGCCGAATCGCGCGCCGCCCGGGCCTCGTTTTTCTTGTTTTGAACGTATTCCGAGCGATCGTCCACGGACACGTCGGCCGGTGGATCGGCCGCCTGATCGTCGGCGCTTCTCGCATCGGCATCGTGCTGCTTGGCCTCCGCCTCGTCGGCGGCGGCGTCATCGGCGTGTTGTTTGGCCTCGTCCACGGCGGCTTGCTGGTCGGCCTTGGCGGCTTTCACGGCCGCATCGCGGTCCTCCGCGCTCAAAACCCGCCAGCCGTTGGTTTTGGCTTCCTGCAACGTCGCCAGCCGGCTGCGCTGGGCCGCCTCCGCCGCGTCTAATTTCAGCGCCTGGGCGTCGAGCCGGTCCTGGGCCCGTTTCAGGTCCCCATCCAGAAACGTCACCGCCCCCCAGGCCTCCGCGGCGCGTTGCGCCAACCATTCGTATTCGTCCTGGCCGAGGTGGTGCCGGTCCAGACACGCCTGGTATCGCATGTCGATGCCCGCCACCGCAGCCAGTTTCGCCTCCGGGGTCTGGGCGGCCGTGGCCTGACGAAGAATCGCGGCGCTCTCCTCGAGCCATTCCTTTTGGGTATCGAGGAAAATCTTGAGTCGAGCCTCGGTAAACTTCTTGTCGGCCGGCGCTTGCCATTGGGCCTGGGCCGAATTGACGAACAATAGAGCGAGAACGAGCGAAGCGGCTGTCAAGCGTGGGAGCATATGAATGCAGCAAAACGCAAAACCCCCGCGGCGTCAAGGTTTGGCCTGGCAGTTGCCAGCACGGTGAATTTGCGATATTCGTATCCCCTATCGTGAAAAGGTTATCGGACATCGCATCGATTCGGCGGAAGCTGAAGGAAATCGGCCAATCTCACGTCTTACGGTATTACGACACGCTGGACACCGCGGTCCGGCAAAACTTCGTCAAGCAGCTTCAGTCAGTGGATCTTCACAATCTAGCGGAATTGGTCGAGCAATACGTTCTCGCCAAGCCGGCGATTACGATGCCGACGAAAATCGAACCAGTGCCGGTCTATCCCCGCTTTGCTGACGCCGGCCGCCAGACCCTATACGAGGCTGCCTGCCGCCGCGGCCAGGAATTGCTGGCCGAGGGAAAAGTCGGCGCGTTTCTCGTCGCCGGGGGACAGGGAACGCGCCTGGGATACGATGGCCCCAAGGGCGAATATCCCATCACCCCGGTGAAGAACAAGCCTCTTTTCCAGGTCTTCGCCGAGCAGCTTCTGGCCCGGGGCCGCAAGGCCGGGCGGGCGATTCCCTGGTACGTCATGACCAGCGATAACAACGACGTCCAGACGCGCGCGTTCTTCCACAAACACCACTTCTTCGGATACCCGGAAGACGCCGTTTTCTTCTTTCAGCAGGGAATGATGCCGGCATTTTCGATGGACGGAAAGCTTCTCCTGGCCGAAAAAGATTCCCTTGCCCTTTCTCCCGACGGGCACGGGGGCAGCCTGCGAGCCCTGGAAAGAAGCGGCGCCTTGGACGACATGCGCCGCCGCGGCGTGGAACATCTCTCCTACTTCCAGGTGGACAACCCGCTGGTCTATTGCATTGACCCGCTGTTTCTCGGCCTGCACGATCTGACCGGAAGCGAAATGTCCAGCAAGACGGTGCCCAAGGCCCATGCGACGGAACGCGTCGGTAATTTCGTGGTCGGCGACGGGAGCCTTCAGGTGATCGAATACAGCGATCTGCCCGAATCGCTCGCCACTCAAACAAACCCCGACGGCTCGCTGCGTTTCAACGCCGGGTCCATCGCGATTCACGCTCTTCGCGTCACCTTCATCCAGCGCCTCAATGAAGGCGGCCGGCTCCGCCTGCCGTGGCATCGAGCCGAAAAGAGGGTTGCCTTCATCGACGAAGGCGGCCAGCCGGTGAAGCCCGACAAGCCCAACGCCGTCAAGCTGGAGCAATTCGTTTTCGACGCCATTCCCTTGGCGAAGAACGCGCTGGTTTACTGCACGGATCGAGCCGAGGAATTTTCGCCGGTCAAGAATGCCGAGGGTCCCGATTCTCCCGAAACCTGCCGCCGCGACCAGATCCGCCGCGCCGCCCGCTGGCTCCGCGAGGCCGGCGTCGAGATCCCCTACCGCGGTCACGAACCCGACGCCAAGATCGAAATCTCCCCCCTCAAAGCCGTCTGTCCGGAAGACCTGAAGGGCAAACCGCTTCCCATCCGCCAGATCAAGCCCGGCGCGTCGGTTTTTCTCACGCAGGAGTGAGACGGAGAATGCCGATTGCCCATTGCCGATTGAAAGAAGACTAGCTTCGACTCCTCTTCGCCGTTGCATTTCGTCCGCCAAGTGGTAGATTCGTTTCCGATGGGCATGGCTGCCCGTCATCGCTGGGAAAAGGAAGTCCCGATGTTGCTCCATCAGCTCATCGCAGAGCTTGATCCCCAAATCAATCTTGACGACATTGTCAACGTCGAAATCCGCGGTATTTGCGAGGATTCCCGCTTCGTGCGGCGGGGCGATCTGTTCATCGCCCGAGCTGGAACGAAAACCGAAGGCGTAAAATTCCTCGGCCAGGCCGTCGAGCGCGGCGCGGCCGCGCTGGTGACGGAAGCCCAAATCGCCGATTGCGCCGTGCCACAGGTGATCGTCCCCGATACCGCCGCCGCCATCGGGGCCATCGCACAGATTTTTTACAACCAGCCGACCCGCCAGATGCCCGTCGTCGGCATCACGGGCACCAACGGCAAGACCACCACCGCCTATCTCATCCGCCACATCCTGAACAAATTCAACCTTCGCTGTGGAATGATCGGGACGGTTGAGACGGATGACGGGAAGGATCGGCGCGAGGCGATGATGACCACGCCGGGGGCCATCGACGTCGCCAAACTTCTGGCGGCAATGCGAGACAATGGCTGCCGCGGTTGCGCCATGGAAGTCTCCAGCCATGCGCTGCATCAGGGCCGGGTCGGATCGGTCCGGTTCGCCGGCGCGGCATTCACCAATCTCACGCGCGATCACCTGGATTATCACGGCCAGATGGACCAATACGCCGCCGCCAAGTCCCTTCTTTTTCAAATGCTCGACGAGAATGCCATCGCCGCGGTGAATGCCGACGATCTCTGGTCCGATCGCATGGTCGCCGGGTGCGAGGCTCGCGCCGTGTGGTTTGGATTCGGCCCGGACGCCGACTATCGCGCCACGGACTCGAACACCACCAGCCAGGGATCGCGATTCATCCTCCACACGCCCGATGGCAGCGAGGAGGTGGCGATGGGAATGATCGGCCGGCACAACGTCGCCAATGCCCTGGCGGCCGCCGCCCTGGCGGGCGAAGTCTTTCGGCTGTCGGTTCATCAGATCGCCGGCGCCTTGCGCGATGCCGACGGCGCCCCCGGTCGTTTGCAGGCCGTGCGCGCCGGCCAACCCTTCGCGGTCCTGGTGGATTATGCCCATACCGACGACGCACTGGAAAAGGTCCTGACCGCACTGCGGCCATTGACGCGGGGAAAGCTGCGCGTGCTCTTCGGCTGCGGCGGCGACCGCGACCGCACCAAGCGCCCCCTCATGGCCCGCGCCGCCGAATGCTTCGCCGACGTCGTCTACGTCACCAGCGACAATCCACGCACCGAGGATGCCAACGAGATCATCGAACAAATCCTGGCCGGCTTCCAAGATCGCCGCCAAAAGCCTCCCATCGTCGAGCCCGACCGGCGCGCGGCCATCGCCAAAATCCTCGAAGATGCCGAGCCGGGCGACGTCGTTCTCCTCGCCGGCAAGGGACACGAAAATTACCAGATCGTCGGCCAGACCAAACGTCATTTCGACGACCTCGAAGAAGCCAAAATGGCGCTTCAGAGGACATCCGTTGCCGACAGGGATTCCATCACATGAATCCCATTTCGCTTGCAGAGATTCGCCGGGTGACCGGAGCGGCCGACGCATCGCCGGCCGTCGCGGACACCCAGATCGCCGCGGTCTGCACCGACACCCGGAAGATGGCGGCGCGCTGCCTGTTCGTCGCGCTGCGCGGCGATCATTTTGACGCCCACGATTTTCTGGACCAGGCCCACGCGGGAGGCGCGGCGGCGGCACTGGTCGATCACGCCCCCGCCAATCCGCCCGCCGGGCTGCGATTGCTCCGCGTGCCGAACACCCGCGCCGCCATGGGAATTCTGGCCCGCCGCGTTCGCCAACAATTCCGCGGCCAAGTCATCGCCGTCGCCGGCAGCAATGGGAAGACCGGCACCAAACATCTGATCCATTCGGCCCTGCGGGAAACCGTCCGCGGCTCGATGTCGCCCAAGAGCTTCAACAACGACATCGGCGTTCCGCTGGCGATCTTTCCGGCCGATCCGACGGACGATTATCTAATTTTGGAACTCGGCACCAACCATCCCGGTGAAATCCGAAACCTCACCCACATCGCCCTGCCGGACATCGCGATCATCACCAATTGCTCCGCCGAGCATCTGGAAGGACTCGGCACTCTCGACGGCGTAAGACGTGAAAACGCCAGCCTCATCGATGGACTTCAATCCGATGGAACGCTCATCATCAACGGCGACGATCCCGCGCTGATCGAGGCCGCCTGTGGCTTCCACGGCGATTGCCTGACCTTCGGCTTTTCCCAAACCAACGACGTTTGGGCGTCCAATGCAATTTGCTCGTGGAACGGCACGCATTTCACCATTCAGCCCGGGGGCATCGAAGCGTTCGTTCCGCTGCTGGGAAATCACGTCGCAGCCAACGCCCTGGCGGCCGTCGCCGTCGCCAGGCGGCTGGGGTTGTCCGACGATCAGATCGTCCGGAACCTGGCCAAATCCACCGGTCCGGAAATGCGCCTGCAACCCATCGATGCCGCCGGCGTGCGGATACTGAACGACGCCTACAACGCCAATCCCGCGTCGATGAAGGCGGCAATCCAAACGCTGGCGTCGCTCCCGGTTCGCGGCCGGCGAATCGCCGTCCTCGGCGACATGCGCGAACTTGGGGGAGCCTCGGCGGGATGTCATCGCGAGATCGGCCGATTGCTCGCCGAGGAGTTTGAGCCCGATCTGCTGATTTGCGTCGGGTCCGAATCGCGGGCCGTCGCTTCGGAAGCGATCCGGCTCGGAATGCCGTCCGATCGCGTCGAGCAGTTCCCCGACGCCGCCAGCGCCGCGACGATCGCAACGCATTTCGTGGCCGGCGATCTGGTGCTGCTGAAGGGATCGCGCGCCGTCGGCCTGGAGGCCGTCGCCCGGGCGATCCTCGCATCCCGGCCTACACCGTTGGCCGCCGCATCCTGACGCCATGATTTATCTTCTGGTCAAATCGCAGTATGCCTGGCTGGAATCGCATCGCTTCGGATTCCTCCGGGTCTTCAACGACGTGACCTTTCAATCCACGGCCGCGGTCATCCTCAGTTTCGCACTGGTCATCCTGTTCGGTCCCGGCGTCATCCGCTGGCTTCGGCGACAGGAAATCGGCGACGAGCCGGCCTTCGATCAGACCCAGATGGACCAAATCATGCAGACCAAAAAGGGCACGCCCACGATGGGCGGAATCCTCATCATCTTCGCCATCGCCCTGACGACGCTCCTCCTGGCCGATCTGGACAATTTTTACGTCGGAATGGGATTGATCTGCCTGGTCTGGCTCGGAGCGGTTGGGGCGGTGGATGATTGGCTGAAACTCACCGCCCATCGCCGCGCTAAACTCCTTCCCGCCGGCCAGCAAGTGGGCCGCCAGGGTCTCACATCGCTGGAAAAAATCCTCTTTCAGATCGGCTTGGGCGCGCTCCTTTCCTATTTCACCTACTTCTACAGCCAGGACCCGCACAGCCACACGCTCTACTTTCCATTTTTCAAGAACCTGCAAATATTCCTGGGCCCCGCGACGTTCATTCTGATCGGAACCCTGGTCCTCACGGCGACCAGCAACGCCGTCAACCTCACCGACGGCCTCGACGGCCTGGCCTCCGGCTGCGCCGGCATCGTCAGCTTCACGTTCCTCATCCTGGCCCTGCTCCAGGGCTATCGCGTTGGCGGCGGATATCTCGTGGACGTCCTCTTCCTGCCCCGCATCCCCGGAAGCGCCCAAATGGCCGTCATCGCCGGCGCGATGGTCGGGGCTTGTCTCGGATTCCTATGGTTCAATTGCGCTCCCGCCGCGGTTTTCATGGGCGACACCGGCTCGCTGGCCCTCGGCGGCCTGCTGGGCTACATCGCCGTCGTCATCCGCCAGGAACTGCTCCTGGTCCTGTGCGGCGGAATCTTCGTCGCCGAGGCGGTCAGCGTCATCCTTCAGATTGGCTGGTTCAAAATAACCAAGCGGCGCTACGGCGAAGGCCGCCGCATCTTCCTCATGGCCCCGCTCCATAGCCATTTCCGACTCAAAGGCTGGGCGGAAACCCGGGTGGTCATTCGCTTCTGGCTCGTCGGCGCCATGCTCGCAATGCTCGCCCTGGCGACGATCAAGCTGCGATAGCCGACTTCGGTCTTTCCTTTTTTGCCTCCCCGCGTTAACCTTTGATAGCTCAGAAGCGGAAGGCATCATGACAGCACGCGGCTCGCCTAACTTGGAATTCTCCGTCCAAGAGCGCCCCGGCGGTCTCCTGGTCACCCTGGCCGGCGAACTAGGCCTCCCCCCGAACACCGATCTGCTTCAACGAGAGTTGGCTCGCATTTCCGCCCAGCGGCCGCCCCTTGTCGTATTCGATCTCACCGGACTCACGTTCATGTCCAGCCAGGGCATCGGCATGCTGGCCGAATCGCATCGCGGCCTGCGGCAATATGGCGGCCACGTCCGTCTCTCGGCGTGTCAACCCAAGGTCATGGAAGTTCTCGAACGATGCCGGATGACGCGGGTATTCCAAATATTCGAGAACGCCGAAGCGGCGTTTGGGGCGGGGTGAGGTTTTCTCGCGGCTATCCAGCCGGCGGCCGTGCCTGCGCCGATACGGGCCAATCCGCGATGCTGTTACGCAGCAGTTCGCGGAGCGTCAGGACGAGGAAGATGACGCAGGCCAGGGGCTTCATCCAATGCACGGTCTGTTTGTAAGCCCACAGGTTGCCGGTGAGCCAGATCGACAGCGCGACCAGGATCCACGCCGCCAGCCGCCGGCGGCCGTCCAGGAAGAGCAGAGCGGCGGGCAAGGCGATCATCGGCGTCAGGATCACGTAGGAGTTGCCCTCGGTCCGGGGGTTGAAGAGCATCAGGTAACAAGCCGCCAGCGTCAGCATGAACGCGCTGGCGGCCGGTTCGTTCCAGCGGCGGATGGCCACAAAGCAGAGCGCCAGCGTCGCCGCCGCCGCGATCAATTGCATGAATAGGAACACCGACATGGGGATCACGCATCCCATGGACCAGAACAGCCCGCGCAGATCGCTGAACGCGCGGTCGGGCTGCGAGGACATCGACAGCTTGATCCAGCATTGCTGAAATTGCGTCAGAACATAATGAAACCCCCCGGCGGCGAACGGCGATAGTGCGAATACAACCAAAGCGATAGTCAGCCGCCAACTCATCGGCCGGTAGAGCACCCCGGCCAACAGGATCATGACTACTATAATCGGCTTGACCGCCAGCCCGATAGTGAGCCAGATCGCCGCGCGCCACCATCGCTTCTCAACCAGGTCGACGGTGGCGTGGAGCATGAGCGCGGCCAGGGGCAGATTGGCCTGCCCGTTGCGCAGGGCGTTGTACGTCGGCGCCAGGGCGATAAAGGTGCCGATCGCGAAGACCCGCAGCGCCTGGCCCGGCAACAGCCGTTTGCTCATTCGCCATAGTCCATGGCAGAAGGCGCCCAGCCCCACTAGCCGCCAAAGCACGTCCCCGATCGGATGATTGAGAACCGCAAACGGCGTATAGCCGATGGCGGATTGCGGGAGATAAAGAAAGCCGTCGATGTTCGTGGTGTCGTAAAGATTTTCCCTGGCCCACCAGGCGGAAGTTGCCCGGGCGTAGCCCCAACATTCGTTGCTGTTGTCCGGGCTATCGTTGTGAATAACCTGGGTGGCGACGAACACGAACATCATCCCCCAGAGCGTCCAGGCGAATTGGGACAGATGTTTGTCGCTGATCTGGTTGCTCACGAACGCGCCGTCATTTTCGATTCGATCATGAAAGCTGCATGAATACCCGAAGTTCGTGGAACGCTCAATCGAGGATTCGTGCACCCGTCACATTTTTATCTAAAATCGGCGCCAGGTGGCATGATTCGGCGGCGTCAAGACAGTACGATGGTTCTTGTCTAACCATGATGCATCCCCAAGGTTCCAGCCGATCGTTTGAATGCACCCTAGTGCTGCCGACCTACAAGGCCGCGGATTTCATCGAATCCACGGTGTCGCGGCTGCGCCGGTTTCTCCGGGAGCATCCGGATTGGTGCGTGTTGTTCGTCTGCGACGGACACCCCGACGATACCGCGAAAAAACTCGTACCGCTGGTGCAAGACCTGCAAGATCAGGTTCAGATCGACGCTTACGACGTCAATCGGGGCAAGGGTTACGCGCTTCGCCACGGGCTGAGCATGGCCCGGACGCCCTACCGCGTCTATACGGACGTCGATCTGGCATACGACCCCGACGAGGCGATCAAAATCCTGAGATTGCTGGAGTCGGGCGCCGACCTCGCCGTGGCCAATCGCGCCAGCCCCGAATCGCTCTTTTGGATGAGTCCGCGCGATTTTCCCACGATCTACCGGCGACACCTGATGAGCCGGACATTCAACTGGTGGCTTCGGCAAATGCTGCCCATCAACATTCTCGACACCCAGGCCGGGCTGAAAGGGATCAGCGCCCGAGCGTGGGAGGTTCTCGGGCCGAAAATCACGACCGACGGATTCTTCTTTGACGTCGAGTTGCTGGCCTGGGCCGGCGCGGCGCGAATGCGAATCGACGAGACTCCGATCTTCGTGAAATATATCGACCCGACCACCGTGCGGATGATGCGAGACGGCTGGAGCATGATCCGCGCCACGCTGAAGCTGCGGCAGAAAATGCGGACCGAAGTCACGGCCGCCCTGATCCGGCAGTGGCGGGAAGAAATAAGCCGCCAGCCGGTGGTGGAAGAGCGCCCGGTGGCTTCGCAGCCCAATTAACGAAAGGCGCCCGTCGATTCGCGGCCGATCAGGTTGACCAGACGCTTTTCCAACGGAGGATGGCTTTGGAATAGCTCGGCGACCGAGCCCATCGTGTTAAGCGGCTCGGCGATGTACATCCCGTTGAAAGCGGGGTTCACGTTCATCGGAATTTGACGGTTGGCGTAATGGATCTTTTCCAGGGCCGTGGCGAGGAACATGGGGTTGCCGCAGATTTGTGCGCCGCCGGCATCGGCGTTGTATTCGCGGGAACGGCTGATGGCCAGTTGCGTGAGCGTGGCGGCGATGGGGGCAAGTTCGTGGGACATGACGCCGGCGATCTCGTTTTCATCGAGCATGTCCAGCTGGCCCAAAGCGGTTTTCAGGTTGTTATAAAATTGGCTTGCCATGGGTAATTCCCCGCAATGATAGCAGGCGCCGCGGGTTAATTTCCTCCTTACAAAGAGGCGGGTGGTTTGTAACGTGATTGGCCAAGGGCATTGAAGTGCCGGCAAAACGGGGGATAATAATGAGGAGGCCGCTATTTCGGCATGGACGCCGTATAATCTTGCTGTTGTCGAGAAGACGAAAGGGGCAACCGTATGAAAAGATCCTTGAAAATCGGCGCGTTGGCATGTGCGTTGATGATGGCGGTGGGGATCAGGTTGGCATGCGGGCAAGCGGCGACCCCGCCCGCGGCGGCCAAGCCGGCGCCGCCGCCCACGCAATATCAGGTCGAGCAGGAAATGCGCCAATTGGCTGCCGATCTCGACGATCCCAACTTCGACGAGGCGAAGTTACCCAAGCTGATGCAGCAGACGTTCCAGGATTTCCGGAATGTGAGCCAGAACATGGACCCGGATCAGGCCCAGCAATGGCGGCAGTCGGTGATGCAGCAGTACATACCGGTGATGCAGAGGAATCAGCAGAAGATGCAGAAGGCGGGTCGGGTCGCGCGTCTGCTGGGCCTTCAGGAGCCCCTGGGCGCCAGCGATGAGGAGTTCGCGGCCATCCTGCCGGCTCTGGAAAAAGTGGCCGATGCGCAGCTCGAGGCGGGAGGCGGGATGGCGCGGTTCCGGGTTT
Organism: Tepidisphaeraceae bacterium; assembly: GCA_050010915.1. Taxonomy (GTDB): domain Bacteria; phylum Planctomycetota; class Phycisphaerae; order Tepidisphaerales; family Tepidisphaeraceae; genus PALSA-1353. The sequence goes on from JBEKKC010000135.1 coordinate 11,247, forward strand.
TCGGCGGCCCGCCGGGGCAGGGCACAAACGGCCCGCAAAACAATCAAAATCCCTCCGCGGTGGATAAGGCTTCCGCTGACCTCCAGGCGGCGGTTGACGACCTCAACAGCAATCCCGACCTCATCAAGAACAAGCTCGACATTCTGCGCGACGCCAAAGCCAAGGCGAGCCAGGACCTGCTCGTGGCCCGTAACGAACTGCGATCGCTGCTGACGGTTCGGCAGGAAGCGGTGCTGGTGGCGCAAGGAATGTTGGATTGAGGGAAGACGGGAACGCCAACGCGCGATCGCTCGAAGCGTTAGACGCCATCTACCGCTCGGAATCGCGCCGGGTCCTAGCCACCCTGATCCGGCTCCTGGGTGACTTCGATCTTGCCGAAGAGGCCCTGCACGACGCCTTTGCCTCCGCGATGGAAAAATGGCCGCGCGAGGGAGTGCCCGCCAATGCGCGTGGGTGGCTCATTTCCACGGGCCGATTCAAGGCCATCGACTGTCTCCGCCGCCGCGCCCGACACGACGCATCGCTGGCGGAGTTGGCTGAACGCCTGAACGCCGAAAGCCGCGGCACGGCATTGCCGGACGATGAGGGCATCGAAGACGATCGCCTGCGATTGATCTTCACCTGCTGTCATCCGGCGCTGCCGCCGGAGGCCCGCCTGGCGCTGACGTTGCGCGAGGTCTGCGGCCTGACCACGGAGGAAATCGCCCGGGCCTTCCTCGCCCCGCCGCCCACCGTGGCCCAACGGATCGTTCGCGCCAAGGCCAAGATCAAAGCCGCAGGCATTCCCTACCAAGTGCCTTCAAGAACCGATCTTCCCGACCGGCTGGACGGCGTGCTTTACGTCATCTATCTGGTGTTCAACGAGGGTTACTCCGCGTCATCGGGCGATTCGCTGGTGCGGCCCGATCTCTCGGGCGAAGCGATCCGGCTCGGGCGTCAGTTGATGGAAATGCTGCCGGAGCCGGAAGCCGCGGGACTGCTGGCGCTGATGCTGCTACAGGAATCGCGACGTGCGGCGCGCACGTCGCCCGAGGGGGAATTGGTTCTGCTGGAAGACCAGGATCGAACTCTTTGGAATCGGGATCAAATTGCCCAAGGGTTGGCATTGGTGCAACGGGCGCCGGCATCGGGGCGGTCCGGCCCATACGCGCTCCAGGCGGCCATCGCGGCGGTTCATGCCGAAGCGCCCAGCGCCGCCGCAACCGATTGGGGCCGGATCGCCGGGTTGTATGACCAGCTGCTCCAGGTCGATCCGTCGCCCGTGATAGAACTGAACCGCGCGGTGGCCATCGCAATGCGCGACGGACCCCTGGCCGGCCTGGAACTGATCGACGCGATCTTCACTCGGGGCGATCTGTCTGATTACCATCTGGCGCATGCGGCGCGCGCGGAACTCTGCCGCCGGTTGGGAAGAATGGCCGATGCCAAGGCCGCTTATGAACAAGCCATCAGCCTGGTCCATCAGGAGCCGGAGCGGCGGTTTCTTGAGCGTCGTCTGCGCGATCTGCGGGGCTGAAATCGGCGCGACTATCATTTTATTGCCCTCCGCCAATTCGTTGTCGATTTGGCGCTCCGCCGAACGACTATCGTTTGTTATAGGCATTCAACATCCTCAATTTGCAAGGAGATGCAGCGATGCGATTCATGATTCTGGTCAAAGCCAGCAAGGATTCCGAGGCGGGCGCGATGCCCAGCGAGCGGCTTCTGAGGGACATGGGAAAGTTTAATGAAGAACTCGTGAAAGCGGGCGTGATGCTTTCGGCC
>JBEKKC010000136.1:0-12916 GCA_050010915.1 Tepidisphaeraceae bacterium
CGTTCAGCGGCTCCGTCGCCGGGCTTACGGCCGGCCAGCTTACCGACTTGCTTGCCGACAACATGTATATAAATATCACCGATCCGGTCTACCCCTCCGGCGAAATCCGAGGCCAGATCGAAGTTCCAGAGCCGGGTTCGTTGGCCATTCTGGCCGGCGTGGGATTGCTGGCGATGCGCCGACGCCGGGCGCTGGCATAACCCAAAAGCCTCTAAACCGAATTGCTCTGGTTTGAAAACCGCGCAAGCCCGCTTACAGTATTGGGCAATGGCCCAAACGCATAGCCCGTTCCGTTCCACGCTAATGGTGTGTCTGTGTGCGTGGCTTGTGCCCGGCGGAGGATATTTCCTCATCGGGCAACGGGCGCGGGGGATGACGGTCGCAGTGACCATCACGGCGTTGTTCCTGGCGGGAATCCTGGTGGGAGGGATTCGGATCATGGATCCACCGGGCTGGGGGCAATTCGGATACATGACCCAGATGGTGGAGAAATACGACCGGCGCGGGCAGCAGCCGGAAGGCCAATACGCGCGGGTCGAGCCGTCGAGCAGCGAGGAGGCACAGAATCCGGGATCGGATGGGGACAAACCCGCGGGGCCGGCGCTGCTGACGGAGCCGCTGAGCGAGGTGGGGGACAAGCCGTGGTACGTTGGGCAGATTCTTTGCGGGCCGTTGACGCTGGCGGCATCGGCGGTGTCGGTGCACGCGGCGCACCCACCCGCCGGTTCGACGGCGGCGGTGGAAGGCGTGCCTCAATCACATTCGCGCTCGTGGGAAATCGGAACCCTGTATACCGCCGTCGCCGGAATGTTGAATTTGCTGGTCATCATCGATTCGGCGCAGCGGGCAGGCCAAGGCAAACAATAGGAAGTCGGGGAAAATGATTACATCACTGGCTTACGTCCCGTTTTTCGATCCCCTTCCGATCTGGGTGAAGCCGTGGTTTTGGCCGCTGCTGTTGCTGCCGCTGTGTTTGGCGGTGGCGGTGGTTTACAAATGCGTTCGATGCAGCCGGCCGTCGCAGGTGCCGCGCGAGGCCACCGTCCTGTTCGTGACCATCGTGGTGGGGATGATTCTGACGGCGGCGGCATTGGCGGGACTGGCGGCGATCATGGGGTAGGATCGGTTCATGAGCCCAACCCAATCCCCTTCCTCGGCTCATGTCGGACTGCGGCTTTTCGGGCTCTCCTTCGCCGCGTTGTTCCTTGAATTGATGATGATTCGCTGGGTGCCGGCGGTCATTCGCCTTGTCGCCTATTACGGCAATCTCATGCTCATCAGCTCGTTCCTCGGGCTGGGCCTCGGCGCCATGCTGGCTCGCGGGACGCGAAACCTGCTTTCGCTCTTTCCTCTTGTTCTCCTGATCGATATTGGATTGCTGGTCTTTGGCGGCAGTCGATTCATCATTCCCAACGGTTCTTCCGAAGCGAGATTCTACAACTGGGGAACGCCGTCCTTTTTCAACTATGCCGGCCTGATCGCCGTCTTCATTTTGAACACGGCGATCTTCGTTCCGCTCGGGCAGGAAATCGGCCGGCTGTTCCGCGCCCAACTGCCCTTGCGTGCGTACGCTTTTGATCTGGGCGGCAGCCTATGCGGCACGCTTCTTTTCGGGTTGTTTTCCGTGCTTCATTTCTCTCCGTTGTTCGGAGTCGTCGCGGTCGCGGTCATCTTCGTATTGGCGACTTGGCGGCGCGTCTGGCTATGGAGCCTGCCGCTGTTTCCGCTTGCTCTGATAATCGCGCCGATCGCGACCGACGCCAACGCGATCTGGTCTCCATACTATTACGTCACCGTGCATAAAGGGGACAGCACGGTCTCCGTTGCCGAGCCGGTTCCAGGTATCAGAACCATGCAGAACCCCCCGGTCTACAAAGTGCGGGTCAACAATGACTTTTACCAAACCGACGGCACCATCAACCCCAATCGCTATTCGTCCGATATGCTGCGGAACGGCCAAAATTTACATTCTTACCTATACAGGATGCCGTATATCCTGCGCGCCAACCCGCGGCAGGTATGCGTCGTTGGAGCGGGCGGGGGAATTGACGTCGAGGCCGCGCTTCTTGCGGGCGCCGCTGCCGTCGACGCCATCGAAATCGATCCTGGTTTGGTTAAGATCGCGGATCGCTTCAATGCCGCCGACGTTTATGATGATCCGCGTGTCAGCCTCCACGTCAACGATGCCAGGGCCTTCTTCCAATCGGCGCACCCCGTGTACGATGCCATAGTCTTCGGTTCGCTCGACTCGCAGGCCCTGTTCAGCTATTCCGCCAACATACGTCTCGACGGTTTCATTTACACCGTCGAAAGCTTCCGGCGCGCCTATTCACTGCTCAGGCCCGACGGCGTCCTCGCGGTCTCTTTCGCCGTCGCGCAGCCATGGATGGTTGACAAACTCCAGGGCATGGTCGCGCAAGTCACGGGAAATAGACCGCTCGTTTATCACCATAACGTCAATTTCCTATTCTTCGCCTCGCCAAATCCCGCATTACTCGCCTCTGCCCCGGCCAATATCGGGCCGTTTTTACGCCTTGATCTGCCCCTCGTGCCGATCGATCTCTCCACCGACGACTGGCCCTATCTTTACATCTCTCATCGCTCCATCCCCAGGGACTACCTGCTGGTCATTGCTTCTCTCGTGATCCTTTCGGTTGGAGCGGTCTTTATCGTTCGAGGATCCCGCGGACCGATCATCGCTCAGTTCAATGCCCTGGACGGCCATTTCTTTTTCCTCGGGCTGGCCTTTCTCCTTCTGGAAACGACGAGCATCAGCAACTGCTCGCTTTACTTCGGCACCACCTGGCTGGTCACCATGATCGTCGTCGCGGGGGTCTTGCTTATGGTTCTGGCGGCCAATTTCGTTGCCATGCGCCTCTCTAATTCTCCGCGATATCTCTACGTTCCCCTGTTCCTTTCACTCGCTCTGGTCTATTTTCTGCGCCCCGATTTCATCCTCGGCCTCCCATTCGCCGGCCGCCTTGCCTGGGCCTTGCTCGGCATCCCGCTGCCGATTTTTTTCGCGGGCCTGATCTTCTCGACCACCTTCCGACAAACCCACGACCCGTCGCTGTCGTTCTCCGCCAACCTGATCGGTGCGACTCTGGGTGGATTCCTGCAATACCTGGCGATGGCCGTCGGCATGCACGTGTTGCTCGTGGTGGTGATCGCATCCTACGCCGCGAGTCTGGCGTGCAGGGAACTCGCCGGCGTCAAAGGCCCGCGTGGCCCTCAGTCCGGCCGTTGGAACGTCAGCCCCCAAACGCCGGTAATTGCCCCGAACTAATCGGCCGATCGCATCTTCGCGGGCAGGCGCAATCCCAAAAGCAGGCAAGCGCCGGCGTAGGTGCCGCCGCCGACCAGGATCAGGATCGCCAATTGCTCGGCGCTGGCGAGATGGCCGGCGGCGTGGGGATATTGGCGGAGTTGTTGTATTCCCCAACACGCCCCGGCCATGGCGGCGCACGCCAGCAGCATCTTGCCGACGTCTCGCGCGATCTTGCCCAGCCCCAGTCCGCCGACTTTTCGGTCGAGCATGACGAGCATCACGATCGCCTGAATGGCGAAGCTTGCCAGAGTCCCCGCGGCGATGCCGGATTCTCCCAGTTTGCTGAAGGCGAGCGGGATTTCCACAGCGGTGTTGACGGCGATGGTCACGATCGACATGACCAGGGGCGTCATCGTGTCGTGCAGGGCGTAATATCCGCGGTTCAGCACCTGCTGGAGGCTGAAGGCCCAGATGGCGGCGGAATAGAAGATCACCGACCGGGCGACCCATTGCGTATCGACGGCGGTGAAGCTGCCGTGCTGGAACACCAGGCGGACCGTCGGATATCGCACCAGGATCAATCCCAGGCTTGCCGGCAGGCCCTCGAAGAGGGTGAACACGATTCCCTGGCCCAGCACGCGTTTGAACTTTTCTTCGTCTTTGTCGTGGGCGTCGGTGCTGAGGCTGGGAAAGATGGCGGTGGCGACGGCCGTGGCAAAAACGCCCAGCGGGAATTGGTAGAGCATTTGCGCCCAGTTGAGCCGCGCGGCCGCGCCGATGGCCAGGGGATAATTCCAAGTGTGATGGAAAAGCTGAAGTTTCTCGGCCGCGTTCTGGCCGGTGGTCAGGTAGAGCGTGATCGCTTTGTCCAGCAGCACGGAAATTTGCAGCACGCTGGCGCTGAGGGCGACGGGGATGGAGAGCGTCAGCAGCTTTCGCATCGCGGGGGTCCACGGTTTTGCGATCCACGTGAATCGGAAGCCGGTTTGGCGAAGGACGGGCAGAAGCATGGTGATCTGCACGACTCCGGCGATGAGGACGAACGAACACAGCCAATAGGCCAGCCGGGTCTGCAACACTTGGTCGAGATTGCCCGGCTTGAGCAGGAGCAGGCGCGCGCCGACGACGATGACGGCGATGTGGATGACGTTCAGGGGAACTTGCGTCAGGGCCGGCAGTCCGAAGCGTTTGTGGACCTGGAGAATGCCGCTGAGGAACGCCGTGCCGCAGACAAGGATGACGTACGGCAACATGACGGCGGTGAATTTGATGACCAGGAGGTTGTCGCTTCGGAAATGAATCAGATGCACAATGAGCCAGAGGACCAGCTCGCCGGCGACGGTCAAGACGACGAGGATGGCGGCGAGGAGGTTGAAGCTGGCGGCGGCAAAACGATTGGCCTCGTCTTTGTCGCCGGTTTTCACGGCCTGGGCGTAAAGGGGAATGAAGGCCGCCGATAGCGCGCCTTCGCCGAGGAGTTTTCGGAAAAGATTGGGGATGGAAAAGGCGACGCTGAAGGCTTGCGCGACGACGGTAGCGCCGAAATAGTTGGCGACGACGCTTTCGCGGGCCATGCCCAAAATGCGGCTGAGGAGGGTCAGGATCGAGATGAGCTTGGCGTGCGCGACGAAACCGGCGGAAGGCGAAGCCTCTTGCTGGGACATCCGTGTCCTTTACTACCTGGTCAGTCGATTTTTGATCTCGCGTGCGGCGGCCGCCACGTCGTCGGCGCCGGTGACGGCGGCGGTGACGGCGACGGCCGAAATCCCCGCCGCCAGGACTTTATCGACATTTTCGAGTCCAATGCCCGAAATGGCGACCTTGGGAACGGCGATTTCGCGTGCCGCGGCGGCAGCATACTCCAATCCGGCCAGGAAGTCGCGGGGTTTGGTGTCACTTTTGAAAACCGGGCCGACGCCGATGTAATCGGCGCCGTTGGTGACGGCGCGATGGGCCTGATCGAGATTATGGGTGCTGATACCGAGGATCTTGCGGTTTCCGATGATCCGTCGCCCCTGGAGGGCGGACAGGTCGTCCTGGCCGAGGTGCACGCCGTCGGCATCGGCGGCAAGGGCGATGTCGCAGCGGTCATTGATGATGCACAAAACCCCGTTCTTGCGGCAAAGTTGCACCAATTGGACGGCCCGGGCGAGGAACTGGGAATCGGCCAGTTGTTTCTCGCGGAGTTGAAGGCAATCGGCACCGCCCTCGATGGCCAGTTCGGCGGTTTGCAGCCAGGGGCGTTTGCAGGCGGATTCGGTGATGAGGACGTAAAGTCTCACCGCGGCGAAACGCTGGCTGGGGCGAAGCGTCAGGGCAATCTGTTGCTCGACGGAGTAGAGGCGATAACGAAGGGTTTCGATTTTGGCGGCATCGGCCGGGCTGTCGATTTTCAGAAACTCTTCGATGGCCCGTAGCGCTTCGCCGGCGCGCTTTCCGGCGGCGGTGACGACGTCGGCCAGGTCGCGGCGGGCTTGTTCGGTCGGGGTCTTGATGGCCGTGCCGACGTCGCCGGGAGTGTCGCGATGGACGATGGCTTCGGACAACAGCGTTCGCAAGACGCCCGTCAATTCATGGCGGAGATTCTTGATTTGACGGCTGAGCGGCTCATCATTGAGCGCAAATCGCGCATAATCCTCCAGGACGCGGAGCGCTTCGCGGGCGCGATTCGCATTGGCGTCGATCATTCGTAAAATCGGCCCGGAAGGAGAACTATCAGCGGCCACGGCCGCGATTATAGACTCATCCCATGAATCGACGAAAAGCCCACAAATTGGCGATCCGGAAACTTAAGGGCTTGTCGCGATTTTCCCCAACATTTGGTGGGTCATCGATCCGGATATACAATAGGAAGGGTATGCAAAAATCAAATCAGATCATTCAAGCGGATTGCATCGGTTTTCTGAACGAAGGGCCGGGGGAGTGGATCGACCTGGTTTTCGCCGATCCGCCGTTCAACATCGGGTATCTATATCACGGTTACGAAGACGAGCGGAAGCAAGAGGACTATCTGAAGTTTTCGGAGGACTGGATGCGCGCGGCGCATCGGGCGCTTCGGCCGGATGGGTCGTTTTACCTGGCGATCGGGGATGAATACGCGGCGGACCTGTGCGTGATAGCGCGGCGAAAGATCGGGTTTCATCTGCGGAACTGGATCGTATGGCACTATACGTTCGGGCAGCAGACCAAGCGCATGTACGCCAAGAGCCATACGCACATTTTGTATTTCACGAAGGACGAAAAGAATTTCACGTTCAACGCGGATGCGGTGCGAGTGGCCAGCGCCCGGCAGACGACTTACGGGGACGCGCGGGCAAATCCCAAGGGGAAGCTGCCGGACGACGTCTGGTTTCTGCGTCCGCAGGAGGCCTCGGCGGACTTTTTCGCCGGGGACGGCGACACCTGGTACGTCAGCCGGGTATGCGGCACGTTCAAGGAGCGCGAGGGTTGGCACGGATGTCAGATGCCGATCGGCGTGCTGGACCGCATCATCCGCGCCAGCAGCAACGCCGGCGACATGGTGGTCGATCCGTTCAACGGAAGCGGAACGACGGTGGTGTCGGCGGCATTGCTGGGCCGGAAATTCATCGGGATCGACCAGAGCGAACAATACGTGGCGTTCGCCAAAAAACGGCTGGAACATGCCCTGAAACAGGCCAAAAACCCGGAGGCGAACCGGGAAGAGTTGTTCGCGGCCGATCGGGAAAGCAAGGTAAAGACCGCCACCGATGCGTTTGGCCGGCCGCGGGTTGAGCGGACATATCGCCGGCGCAAAAACCGGGCCGCGATTGAGCAACCGGCGCTGCTCTAGTGGAGGCGAAGCCTTCCACGATCAAACCAGATCGCAGGCGTCGGCCGGCATCCAGTGGGCGGGTTGTCCCTTCCATTTCACGTTGCAGCCCAGGGGATTGCTCTGCTCGACCGGCGGCTTCTTGCCGGCCAGGAGAGCGTCAACCGCGTCGCGCAATTCGTGGGTCTTGGCCAGGGCCTCCATCTTGGGGTTGTCGTCCATGCGGCCGGTGTAGCGCAGTTTCCTCTGGGCGTCGAAGACGTAAAAGTGCGGGGTTCGCAGTCCGCCGTACGCCAACGCCACTTCCTGCGATTCATCGCGCAGATAGGGGAAGGGGAACTTCTTTTCCTTGGCGCGGGCGACCATGTGCTCGAAAGAATCGGTGGGATGTTCCACGGTCTCGTTGGAATTGATGGCGACCAATTTCACGCCGCGGGCGGCATAATCCTTGGCGAAGCGGATGATGCGGTCCTCGCTGCCGACGACATACGGACAGTGGTTGCAGGAAAAGACCACGACGAGCAGCTTGGCGTCCTTGAAGTTGGCCAGGGAATATTTCTTGCCGTCAACGCCGGGAAGATTGAAATCCGGCGCTTGTGCGCCGATCTGAAGGGTAAATGGCATGAATGACCTCGCTTTGAGTGTAAAAACCGGAGCGTATCATAGCCGGTTCAGCGGTCAATGCTCCAGCCGATCAATCTGGCGGGCCACTGCATGGGGAGATCGGGGACGAGAAAGGCGCCAGGCTCGCCGAGGATTGCGCCGGCGGCGAGGTATCCGCTGCGGACGGCGCCTTCCATGGTGGCGGGCCAGCCGGTTTGGGTGTAATCGCCGGCGAGGAACAGGCCGCCAATGCCGTTGGGCGGCGGAGATTGTGCGGGGCGGAAGCGGTCGATTCCCGGTGCCGGGGAGAACGTGGCGCGCTTTTCGATGATGATGGAGCCGCGGAGGAGTTTGGCGTTGCCGGCGTCGGGGAAAGTCCGGCGAATTTGGCGGGTGAAAAGATCGAGTGATTCTTCGTTGTTTTGCTGGAGCCAATCGCGCGCGGCGCTGATGACGCCCAGGACCGCGCTGCCGTCGGTTCCGGGTTTTCGGAAAAGCCATTGCAAGGGCCCGCCGAGAAGGGCGGCGTGCGCGGTGGAAATCACCGGGCGGTCAAACCAAAGATGCGCGCCGAGGATAGGGACGCTCTGCAAGCGGCTCAATCCGGCGAATCGGCCGTCGCGGTTCGCCAATTCGGCCGGGACCCATTTCTCCAGTGCGGGGTAGTTGACGGCGAGGATGACGGCGTCGGCGGGGAGCAGTTCGCCGGCCAATTCGATGCCGACGGCGCGCGATCCGTCGAAACGGATGGCGGTCATTCGAGCCGCCAGGCGAACGTCCTGGCAGGGAAGACGGCCGTACAATTTGCCGAGCGGACAGCCCGGCGTGCCCATGCGGTAGGCCGATCGGTGGCTCAGCATTCCTTCCTGGAAGACCTGGATGGCGTATGCGGCGCTGGCGTCGCGGCAGCGTTCGTTGAGGGCACTGACGAGGATCAGTTCATAAAATTTGTCGATGAGGCTGTCGGGCTGGCGGTGGTCTGCGAGCCATTGGCCGAAGGAAACGTCGCCGAGCTTGGCGCGGCCCCCGGTGCCGAGGCGGAGCATGGCGAGCATTGCGCGGCCAAGGGCCAGGCGTTCGGCCAGAGTCAACGCGCCGAACAGGGCCCCGGCGGCGGCGAGATGCAGCGGGGCTGGGAATCCTTGCATCGCCCAGAGGCGATGTTGGCGTCCGCGGGAATCGAAAAAATGAATGGTGTTGTCCCAGCGGATGAGGTCCAAGACTCCGATGCGGCGATAGAAGTCCAGGAGGTTGGTGCAACAGCCGAGGAGAACGTGCTGGCAGTTATCGAGAAACTCGCCATTTTTGGGGTCTTCGAAAGAGCCGGCGCGTCCGCCGAGGGTTTTGCGGGCTTCCACTAGGGTGACGTGATTGCCGGCGGATTCGAGCGCGACGGCGGCGGCCATCCCCGCCAGCCCGCCTCCCACGACGACGATGCGTTTGGGCATCGGCCCTACCTCGATCTTGAAGCTTGCCAGGCGATGCGGAACTTGGCCATCGGCGAGAGGGAGACGCGTTGGCGGAGGACGCAAGCGGGATCGGCGGCCATTTTTTCCAGAATGCCGTGATAAATCTGGGTCATGGCGGTGAGGGTGGGCCGGCAGTCGGCGCTGATGAGCGATTCCAGGGCCGCGGACCGCTGGTAGAAATCGCGGGCGCGGGCGATTTGCGTCCGCATCATGGGTTCGAAGCCGTTGCTGGCGACGGCGGAGCGAAGCTGGTCTTCGCCGACGCCGGCCGCGTTCAGTTCGTCGCGGGGAAGGTAAAACCGGCCGCGATCGGAATCCTCGCGCAGATCGCGGAGGACGTTGGTGAGCTGAAAGGCGATGCCGCGGTCGATGGCGATCGATTCGGTTTCCTGGCCGCCCTGGAAACCCCAGATGTAGATGCTGGCGATGCCGACGACGCCGGCGACGCGATAACAATATCCGCGCAGGTCTTCGAAGGTTTGAAAGACGGGTGACTCCAGGTCCTGGCGCTGGCCGGCGATGACGTCCTCAAAAACGTGATGGGGCACGTGATGGGAATGAACCATGTCGGCGAAGGCGGGCCAGAGGAGTTGGCCATCGCGTGGGATTTGGCCGGCGAGGGCGGATTGAGTGGCCTCGTTCCAGGCGTCCAGCGCGTCGGAGCGTTGGGAAAGGGTTTGTCCGTCCTGTCCGTCGGCGATGTCGTCCACGAGGCGCATGTAGGCGTAGAGGGCGAACATGGCGCCGCGTTTGTCCCGGGGGAGGAGTTTCAGGCCGTAATAGAAATTTCGCGCTTCGCGTTTGGTGAGGGCGGCGCAGTAATCCCGGGATTCGGCGAGGGAAGCGCCGGGGCGTCCGGGGGCGAGACTCATCTGCGACCTCCGCTGCGAAGGGCAAGCCCTCCACTCAACAGGCTGCCGGCGAAGGCGGCGAGGGTGGAAAACACCAGTTCGCCTTTTTGCCATTTCGAGAGCCGGGGCCTTCGGGAAAGGGTGTCATAATTTTGGCGGCGGATGGCCGACAGGACCGCCCTGCCGCCCTTGCCGAAGAGGGCGACCTGCATGCGGACGGAGGGCCTGAGCATGGGGAGCAGGGCCGCGCCGCGGTCGAACAATTCGGCGGTGCGATCGACCTCGAAGCGGAGCAGGGCGCGGAAATGGTCGTCGCATTCGCCGCGGAGGATTTGCCCCTCGGTGACGCCGAAGCGGTCCATCGACTGGCGCGGAAGATAAATGCGGCCGCGGTCCAGGACGTCGCGGCGCACGTCCTGCCAGAAATTCGCCAGTTGCAGGGCGGTGCAAGTCCGGTCGGACAATTGCTGGCGTTGTTCGTCGCGGTATCTGCATAGATGCAGAACGAGCCGGCCCACGGGATTGGCGCTGCGGCGGCAATAGTCCAGAAGCTGGTCGTAGTTTTGATATCGCAAGACGCGCTGATCCTGTTCGAAGGCGTCGATGAGGTCCAGAAACGGTTGCGGGGGCAATTGGTGGCGCCCGATGGTCTGGGCCAAAGCGACGAATACCGGGGTTTTGGCGCGGCCGGCGAAACATTCCAGGGTTTGCTCGCGGAAATCCGCCAGAAGACGCAGGGATTCGGCGCGGTCGCCGGTTTCGTCGCCGAGATCGTCCGCCACCCGGCAAAAGGCGTAGACGTTGCTGAAATCCTGCCGCAGATGACGCGGAAGCAGCAGGGAAACCACCGAGAAGTTTTCGTAGTGGGTTTGGGCCAGGCGGCGGGTCAGACCCTGCGCGTTGGCCAGATCGTCGGCGGCAGTGGCCGCCATGTGGAGGGTTGATGCGCTCACCGGGTTCGCATTTTCGCTGTTTTTTGGGAATTTGCAAAGGGAAAGAATAGTTGCGAGTGGCGGGTTGCGAGTTGCGAGCATTTGCATTTGCCCGCAACTCGCAACTCGCGACTCGCAACTTATATTTCGCTTCAATCGCAATCGAAATCGGCTATAAAGAGGGCATGGCCATGAAGATCCTTTATATCGGCGGAACCGGCGAAGTTTCCTACGGCTGCATTCAAGCCGGATTGAAATTGGGGCACCAGACCAGCGTTTACAACCGGGGCACGAGCGGCGTGCCGCTGCCGAAGGGGGCGGCGCATATCCAGGGCGACTTGGCCGATGAATCGAAATACCAATCGGTCGCAGGGCAGAAATGGGACGCAGTCTGCCAATTCCGAAGCTTCTGCCTGGACCAGTGCGAGCGGGACATCCGGGCGTTTGCGGGGAACGTCGGACAGTTTGTCTTTATCTCGACGGCGATGGTGTATCAGCGGCCGCCGGCAAAATTGCCGATCACGGAATCCTCCGCCCGGGACAACCCGTATTCGCCGGAGTATGCGCAGAAGAAAATCGCCATCGAGGATCGGCTGATGGAATTGCACCGCTCCGGGAAGATGCCGGTGACGGTGGTGAGGCCGAGCCATACGATCCGCACGCGGCTGCCGGGGAATTTCATCAACGATGACGACATCGCCTGGCGGATGCTGCACGGCAAGCCGGTGATCGTCCACGGCGACGGATCGAGCCTGTGGGCGCTGACCAGGACGGAGGATTTCGGGCGGGCGTTCGCCAAATTGCTGGGCAACCCCAAAGCCCTGGGCGAGGCGTTTCATATCACCACCGACGAGGTGCATCCGTGGGACGCGATCTATCGCGAGATGGCCGCGGCCCTGGGCGCGCCGGAGCCGAAGCTGGTTCACGTGGCCAGCGATACGCTGGTGCGCTATGAGCCGAAGTGGGCTGGGGCGCTGCTTGGGGACAAGACTTGGAGTTGCGTGTTCGACAACACCAAGGTGAGGCAAGCGGCCGGCGGCCGATGGAAATGCCGGCACGATCTTCGAGAAACTTTGGCGATGTCGGCCAAGCATGCGCTTCAGAGGCAGAAGAATTTTTCGCCGGATGCGGAAATGCAAACTTTGGTGGATCGGATCATCGAGGAGCAATCGCGTTTGGGGGTGGGTGCGGCCGAAGTGCCGCTTATATGAGCCGATTTTGGTGTCCCGTGGTAAATCTTGTCGCAATACTCCCGATGGTTGAGCTTGCCATTTTGCAAAGGTTGGCGAACATCAGCGACAATGGCGTTCCAGATCACGATTACCGTCGAAGCCGAGACCCACTTGCGCGCCCTTCCCGTTCGCGACCAGCGCATCTTGGAAGCGGCGATTCAGGCTCGCCTCTTGCAGCAGCCGACAACGCCAACGGGGGCAATCAAGCGTCTGCGTCCAAATCCGCTGGCGGAGTACGAGCTGCGTGCCGGCAACCTGCGCGTACTGTATAATGTGGAAGGATCGGAGGTGGTTCTGCTCCTGGTCGGCCGCAAGGTTGGCAACAAACTCATTGTGAAAGGTCAGGAATTCTATGGCCATCAAGACAATTCCACTTAGCCAACTCGAGGCGGACCCGCTGGGTACCCTCAATTCGTGCGCTGATTCCGGCCAAGCGCTGGTGATTGAGTTGCCTGATCGACGGCTCATCGCCATCCAGTCCTTGGACCCATCGGAAGACGATTCCTTAATTGACGAACTGCTGGAGTCCAATCCCGCGTTTCGGACGCTTTTGGCCAAATCCAAGGCCAGCCCGCACAAGCCATTTCCGGGCGAGCAACGGTAGCAAACGCCTCAAGGGAATGGAACTGGGGAACGTAACCGGGACGTGAGATAATGCCACGAAGCTAAGTCGCAACGCAATATTTCTCCCGGAGTTGTGATTTGAGGATCGCACGCAGCAGGGTCATGTACGGAAACTGTTTCTTGGGGCGTTTCAGCACGCGGGGCTCC
>JBEKKC010000137.1:0-12894 GCA_050010915.1 Tepidisphaeraceae bacterium
AATCGGCCCAGATGCTAGGAGCAATGGCGAGAGCGGGGTCTGAACGACCCTTCGAGCCATTGCGACGACGCAGATGGGCCGATTCCGTGCCGCCCGAAGGGTGGGCCGGAAAAGGCCCGCCTGCTTCGTTGTCGGGCCTCAACGTATCGACTTCAGATACTTTTCGGCCCTCCGCCTCGCATTCGGGCCTTTTCCGGCCCATCGCGGGGCATGATAAAGTGCATAACACGCTCTATATCGGCACGCCCTTGGCCACGGAAGGCCGGCGGGGGAACCAGGCCTGGGTTCGGGCGATTTTGGGGGTTTTGACGATCAGATGCCCCGCCGCCTGCGGCAAATCCACGGGAAAAACCGCAGGCTGGCCTCCGCCAAGCGATTTGATCGCCCGTTGAGCCTGCTTCATTTCCTCGACCGCTTTCGGCCCCTTCATCGCCAGGGCCCAGCCGCCAACCTTCACCAGCGGCAACAGCCATTCCACCAAGATCGGCAACAGGGCCACCGCGCGGGCGACGACCACGTCGAAAGATTCGCGCTGCGGCGACCACGCCAGGTCCTCCGCCCGCCTTGGCTCCACCATGACGTTGGACAGCTTCAGCTCGTTTACCGCCGCCAGCAGGAAATCCGCCTTCTTTCGCGTCGATTCGACCAGCACGACCTGAACGTCCGGCCTGGCGATGGCCAGGACAATTCCCGGAACCCCGCCGCCGCTTCCCACGTCCGCAAGACGATGCCCCTTTGGCGGCAGATGCGGCAAAACCGTCAGCGCGTCCGCGACGTGCAGGATTTCAGCCTGGCCGCGATCGGTGATGCGCGTCAGGTTCATCCGCTGGTTGGCGGTCAGCAGAAGATCGAGATAAGCGTTGAACCGGCCGGTTTGTTGCGGATCGAGGCCAAGGCCCGCCTTGCCCGCCAGGGTGTTCCAGAGTTCCTGCGACATTTCATTCGCCGGGGATGTAGCTGATGACGCCGTCGAACGGGCTGCTGGCGGTGGCGTAGCGTTTCTTGGCGATTCGCCCGGCCTCGTAGGCCAGGCGCCCGGCATCAATCGCCTGGCGCATCGCCGCGGCCATCTTCACCGGGTCGCGGGCATGGGCGACCCCCGTGTTCAGCAGCACTCCATCCGCGCCCAGTTCCATCGCCACGGTCACGTCGCTGGCCGTGCCGACGCCGGCGTCCACGATCACGGGATAACTCGCATCGCCCTCTTTCAGTGTTTCCAGACAAAGCGAGATATTCAGCGGATTGAGCACGCCCTGGCCCGACCCGATGGGGCTGCCGGCCGGCATCACGCTGGCCGCGCCCGCTTCCTTGATCCGCCGCGCCGCGATTGGATCGTCGCTGCTGTAGCACAGAACGGTGAACCCCTCCTTGACCAGTTGCCGCGTGGCCTCCAGCGATCCCATGGGGTCGGGCAGCAGCGTTTTCTTGTCGCCGAGAACTTCCAGCTTCACCCAGTTGGCCCCGGGGTTCTTCTGTTTTTCGAGCAAATCCCGCCCCAGCAGCGCCACGCGGATGGCATCTTCGGCGCTGAAGCATCCGGCCGTGTTGGGCAAAATGACGTATTTGTTCAAATCGAGGAAATCCAGAATGCTTCGTCCCTGCTGATCGATCAGCCGCTCGCGCCGAACCGCCACGGTGACAACCTGGCACCCGCTGGCCTCCAGCGCCTCTTGCATGATTTCATAAGTGGAATATTTCCCCGTCCCGACGAAGAGCCGGCTGCGGACGTCGAATTTGCCGATGCGAAGAGGAGGCATACTGGTAATAGTAGAATGTGAGGGGCCGAATGCCAAATGAAACTCGAAACTCGAATGACGAATCAAATTCGAAATTCGAAATTCGAATTTTTGCCTTCGAATTTGATTCGAATTTCGAGTTTCGAGTTTCGAGTTTCGAATTTCCCCTCACCCTCCTCCCACAAACGTCACGATCTCCACCTCGTCTCCCTCCTTCAGCAACGTATCGTATTTCTCCCCTCGCACCAGCCGCCGGTTCAATTCGACCGCCACCTTGTCCGGAGTGAGCTTGTGCGCCGCCAGAAGTCCGTGGATGTCGGAGCCATCGGGCAGTTCGCAATCTTGTCCGTTTACTTTGATTCGCATGATGATTTTGAGACGAACCGCGGCTCGGTCCCCGCGCGCAGGCGGGCGATGTTGCCGCGATGTTTATAAATGATCAGCATTGGGATCGCGATCGCGAAGCACAAGAGCGGAAGCTGGGCGCCGGTGATCGGCCAGGAGCGAAGTAGTCCGACGGCGACGTACGCCACGGGAAACGCCAGCGCTGCCAGGATCGACGCGACGCTCACGTACCGCATGGCGCCAAACGCGATCAGAAAGACCACCAGCGCCGGAACCAGGGCCAGCGTATAGTAGGGGAAAATGCCCAGCATAACCCCCGCGCTGGTGGCGACCCCCTTGCCCCCCTTGAATTTCAGAAAAACGCTGTACGCATGTCCCAGCAGCGCCGCCGCCGCCGTCGCGATCCACAGCAGGCAGGTCTGGCGATCCTCGACGTGAAATCCAATGACCGCCCCGGCCGAGAGTGTCGGCAGCGCCCCTTTGAGCAGATCAAGCCCAAAGACCAGGGCAAAATATTTTCCGCCCAGGAGCCGGCCAAGGTTGGTCGCTCCGATATTCCCGCTCCCCGCCGTGCGCGGGTCGATGCCTTTGGCCTTTCCCACGATCAGGCCGAAGGGGATCGACCCGACCAGGTACGCCAAAGGAATGATGCAAAGCAAGGGAATTGTCATTGGTCATTTGTCATTAGTCATTGGCATTGTAAGTGACAAGTGACAAATGACGAATGACCAATGACAATGCCCCAATGAAGATTTACACCAAGGCTGGCGACGACGGTTCGACCGGGTTGATCGGGGGCGAGCGTGTTTCCAAATCCGACCCGCGAATCGAGTGCATCGGGGCGGTGGACGAACTGAATGCCGTCGTCGGCTGGGCGGCCGTCGGGGCCGTGGATTTGCTCCAGAGCCTGCGGAGCGTGCAAAACGAACTGTTTGTGATCGGCTCGCAATTGGCCTATTCCGGCGAACAGCCGCCGGCGAAATTGCCCTCGCTGGAAGAATCGAGCATTGGCCGGCTGGAAATGGAAATCGATTCCGCCACCGCCGCCCTGGCGCCGTTGCGGAACTTCATTCTGCCCGGCGGAAGCGAAACCAGCGCCCGCCTCCACGTCGCCCGCGCCGTTTGCCGCCGCGCCGAGCGCGTCGTGGTCGCGTTTTCCTGCGACCGCCCCGTGCCGCCGATCGTCGTCACCTATTTGAATCGGCTGAGTGATTGGCTCTTCGTGCAGGCCCGGCGGGCGAATCAGCGCGATGGGATGGAGGACGTGTTGTGGGAAAAGAAGGTAACGTGAAGGCGGAAATTCGAAACTCGAATGACGAATCAAATTCAAAATTCGAAATCAGAATGACGAAACGGCCATCGTTTCGGATTTTGAATTTCGAATTTGATTCGTCATTCGAGTTTCGAACTTCGAATTTTTCGCCTCGCACCATTTGCACGAACATTCCCCGTCGTGTCGCTCTGCCGGTTGGTGGTGCAGATCGATCGGGCAGTGTTCCCCCGGGCTCTTCGCCTTGTCGTGACACGGGCATCCGCAGCCGTCGATGGCCGGGTCGCGGTCGATTTGCCGAAGCAGGGGGGTTCCGCAATACGAAACGCCACAGCGGATGACGCGAAGCGGACAGCGTTCGCAGACCGCCGCCCGGGCTTCCCAATGCGGATAGACCCGCAAAGCCCCGACGTGCCGCAGGCGGGCCGTCGCGAATTTGCCCAGGGCCTCCAGAAAATACCGCGTTACGCCCGTCGCTGTTGCTGATGTGGCCATGTCAGTTTTTATCGGCCCGTCGGTTCCAGTTGCATCAACCCCTCAGGACCGAAAACGGCCGTGGGGATTGGATTTCCCGGCATTTTACTGCCCAAGGATTTGTAAAGACGGAGGTTTTAGAGGATTGCCGATGATTTGTCCACGGCAGGGGTTGACGCCAACGGCGGGAACGATAGCGTACCGATTGTTCAACAAGCGGTTACAACAGTGTCCAATAAAACGGTGGTTGGCACCACAGGTAATGCGGATTTGAACCCTGGTGCAGGGGGCGCCTTGTCTTCCGGGCCGGGGCAATCCCCGTCTGGGGGAACAAATCCATCCAATCGCACGTTGCTGCGATGGATGTTTCGTTTCATTCGTCCGGTGGTGCCGCTGGTGCTGTTGGCCTGCTGGTGGGTCGCCGCCGCGACGGGGACCGAAACGCTTACCCTCGGCGTGGCGCGCAAAGCCGTCAACGCCATCCAAAGCATCCATCAACTCGACAAGGGCCAGTCCCTCTCCTTCCGTCATTGGCTTCACCGGGCCGATCCGGGCACGGGGCAATTGCTCGGAGCGCTGAAGATTCTTGGCGGCCTGGTGCTGCTCATGCTCGTGATCCGCTATTTCAAGGAGACGGCCAATACGCGGATGAGCATGAACATGGTCTTCTACATCCGCGAGGCCGTGTACGACAAAGTGCAGCGGGTGGGCTTCGCCTTCCACGATGTCCACAGCTCGGGGCAATTGATCAACCGCGCCCTTTCCGACTTGCAGAACGTCCGCGCGTTCATTCAGACCGCGGTGCTGGTGACGCTCGACATCATCCTGGCGGTGGCGTTCAACATCCTGTTGATCTGGACGGTGAATAAATGGGTCGCGGCGCTGTCGCTGATTCCGCTGCCCATCTGGACGTATTACATCCTGCGATTCAGCCGCAAGGTGCAGCCCGTGGCCCGCGGGGTGATGGAGGCCGAGGACCGCAACGTCTCGATCATCACGGAAAACATCGCCGGCGTTCACGTCGTGAAGGCGTTCGCGACCGAGGGGCAGGAGATTGAAAAATATCAGGCCAATTGCGACGCGTTCAAGGGCCGGGTCCTGACCCGCATCCGCATGTTCGCCAATTTCCAGCCGGTGATCCGCTCGATCGCGATGGCGTCGCATCTGTCGCTGTTTCTGGTGGCGGGGATTTTGATGATCCACGGCAAAATGGCCGCCGGCGATCTGTTCATGCTCGGCGGGGCGATGGGGACGATCCTCGGCCGGCTCCAGCAGGTCGCGACGATCAACGAACAATATCAAAACGCCATGGTTTCCTCCCGGCGGCTTTACGAGGTGCTGATGGCCAAGCCCACGGTGCCGGAAAACCCCGGGGCGCGGCCGCTGCACGAAGGCCCGGGCACCGTCACGTTCGAAAACGTGACCTTCGGATACGACCCCCGCAAGCCCGTGCTCCACGACGTGAGTTTTTCCATCAAGGGCGGCAGCGTCGTCGCCATTGTCGGGCCCACCGGGTCGGGCAAATCCACCGTCGTCAACCTCATCGCCCGATATTACGACGTGCAGCGGGGACGCGTGCTCATCGACGGCGTGGACGTGCGCGACCTGACTCTGGCCAGCCTGCGCACCCAGGTGGCAACCGTGTTTCAGGAAACCTATCTCTTCAGCGACACCGTTTCCGGGAACATCGCCTACGGCAGGCCGAACATCAACGAAGGGGACATCGAGGCGGCGGCGCGGCTGGCACAGGCGCACGATTTCGTCCAGGCCATGCCCCGCGGCTATCGCGCGATGCTCGGCGAGCGGGGCGCGTCCCTCTCCGGAGGCCAGCGCCAGCGCCTGGCGATCGCCCGCGCCATCGTCACCAATCCGCGCGTCCTGATCCTCGACGACGCCACCGCCGCCGTCGATCCCGAGACCGAGGACCTCATCCGCCGCGGCATGAGGTTCGTCATGCACGGCCGAACCACGTTCATCATTGCCCATCGCATCAGCACGGTGAAGCAGGCCGATCTGGTCGTCGTGATCGAGCGCGGCGCCATTGCCCAGATCGGCACCCATGAGGAACTGATGGCCCGCGAGGGGCATTACCGCCAGATCGCCGAGGCCCAGCTTTTCGGCGACGAATCGGCCGGCGAGGATTTGTCCAGCGCCCCCTCGCACATGAAGCGCGTGCAGTCGGCAGGAGAAGTCGCCGCCGCCATCGCCGCGGCGGAGAAAGAAGGATGAAGAGGTAAACTCGAAACTCGAAATTCGAATGACGAAACGGCCCTTGTTTCGAATTTTGAATTTTGAATTTGATTCGAATTTCGAATTTTGAGCTTCGAATTTGCAAAGATTATGTCTCTCTTCGGATTCAATTTTCGATTGAAGAAGCGGCCCTCCGTGTCGGCGGCGGCGCTGCGCGCCTCGCAGATCGAATCGGAAGACGAAGACCGCTATCGACCCATCCAATGGCCGCTGGTCCGGCGGCTGCTGGCGTCGCTGGCGCCCTTCAAGGGCCTGTATATCGCGGCGACCGCGCTGGGCCTTTGCCACGTGCTGCTCGATATGCAGGGCCCGCAGTTCATGAAACACATCATCAACTACGGCGCCGATTATTCCGGCGGCAAACTCCCCGGCGTTTCGGCGACGGCGGCCTCCTGGCACATCGTTCACGTCATTGCGGCGTGGACGGCCGTGTTCATCGGGTCGGTCATCCTGCAAAGATTCACCATCCTCCTCATGACCCGCGCGGGCGAGAGCGTGCAATTCGACTTTCGACGCAAAATCTTCGCTCAACTTCAACGCATGTCGATGAGTTTCTACGACCGGACTAAACTGGGCCGCATCATCAGCCGCTGCACCACCGACGTGAACAGCCTGCGCGAAGTGAACGTCTGGGGCATTTTTCAGTTGGTGGCCAACGGCACGATCATGATCGTCGCGGCGTTCTACATGCTGCACGAGGACTCGCGGCTGTTCCTGGGGATCTGCTGGCTGGGGCCGGTCCTGTACGTGTTGACCCGCGTTTACCACCGCAAATCCGCCACTCTTTATCAAGTCGCGCGCGAGGGGTTCACACGGGTCAGCACCAATCTGGCCGAGAACATCACCGGCATGCGCGTCGTCACGGCGTTCAACCGGCAGGACCCCAACCTCGACGTTTTCAACGGCCTGCAACAGATCAACACCACCAACAACATGGCCGTCGCCCGGGTCAACGGGATTTACCAGCCGCTCCTGGAAGTCGTGCGCTATTTCGGCCGGGTGACGATCCTGCTGTACGGCGGATACATGGTGGCGATCGGCGCCAAGGGCGTCGGATCGGTCGTGGCATTCTGGCAGTATTGGGATTGGTTCATGGGCCCGGTGATTACCCTCGGGGCGTTTTACAACCAATTGATGATGGCCATGGCGGGCGCCGAGCGCGTCTTCGGGCTTTTGGACATGAAGCCCGAGGTTAGCGATGAGCCGCTCGCCCGCCCGCTGCCGCGGTTGCAGGGCCGCGTCGGGTTTGAGAACGTGGTCTTCGGCTACGTCGCCGACCGGCCGGTTCTGCACGAGATCAACTTCGAAACGCAGCCGGGACAGATGGTGGCGCTGGTCGGCCCGACCGGCGGGGGCAAGAGCAGTATCGTCTCCCTGATCGCCCGCTTCTATCAGCCGCAAAAAGGCCGCGTTCTCGTGGATGGTCTGGACATCCGGCACGTGACGGGCGATTCGCTGCACAAGCAAATGGGCCTCGTGCTGCAAGTGAATTACCTGTTCACCGGAACCGTGATCGAGAACATCCGTTACGCCAGGCCCCGGGCCACCGAGCCGGAAGTGATCGAAGCGGCCCGGGCGATCGGTTCCTACGATTCCATAATGAGCCTGGCCCGGGGATTCGAAACGGAGGTCGGCGAACGCGGCGCCAGCTTGTCCGTGGGACAGCGCCAACTCATCTGCTTTACCCGCGCGTTCCTGGCCGATCCGCGAATCTTCATGCTCGACGAAGCCACCAGCGCCGTGGATACCGCCACCGAATTGCTCTTGCAGCAATCGCTGGAGAAACTGCTGGAGGGCCGCACGACCTTCATCGTCGCCCATCGGCTCAGCACCATCCTGCGCGCCGACCAGATTCTCGTGGTCGACGGCGGCCGGATCGTCGAACGCGGCACCCACCGCGAACTGCTGGCGGCGGAAGGAAAATACGCGCGCCTCTACCGGCAGTTTGTGACTCAGGAACAGTGACGCTAATCCTTGATGTTGATGGTGAAGTTGAATTTCCCGCCGTTTTGCTGGCCGCTGGGGGTGGTCACGTTCCAGATAACGGTGTACTGGCCGTCATAGAGCCTCGTGGGGATGGATATGATGAGCCCCTTCTTATCGTCCGGGTCTTGATGGGTGTCTTGGTTGTCGACCTTGTTGCCCTGGCCGTCGTCCACTTCGAGCGAGCTGAAATTGAAATCAACCTCTTCTGAGAACCAAACTTTGACCACGGTGGGTGGAACTTCCACCTCCGATCCCACCTTCGGTTCGGCGTGGTCCAGGGACGGCTTGGCCAAGGCTGCTCGCGGGAGCACAGCCAAAATCCCGGTCAACAGGCTTGTCAGAATGAGCGTTGCGGGTTTCATGTTGGCAAGAACGTAATGACATTCGGAAGATCGTCTGCCGCCCCTGGCAGCTTAATTCGTGGAACCACGCTCCCCCATTTAGCCTTCGCCGCCCGATAACTCGCCTTCGACGCACTCGTTGCGACCGTTAAAGCCCGCGTGGGAGCATTAAGTGGCCGGCCGAGGGCGGCAATTGCGGCGAAAATCTGGTTAATCGCCCATCACCCGTGTCCGATTCAATTCGATATCTGTGTGATGAGGAAAGTCATGAAAAACCCATGCAACCGGTCGCGGCGGCGCGGAATAGCGATAATCTACGTCATCATCGCGCTCGTCGCGATGCTTGGATTCTGCTCCCTGGCCGTGGACCTGGGCCGTGTGCAAACCGCCAAGACGGAACTGCGCCGGGCCGCCGACGCCGCCGCTCGCGCCGGCGCGGCGTACATTCCGCAGGGAACCTCGGCCGTCCAGAGCGCCGCGATCGCCATCGCTTCTCAGAACAAATGCGATGGCGCCAACGTCGTTCTAACCAATTCCAACATACAGGTCGGCATCTGGAATAAGAGCACCAGCACCTTCAGCACCAGCGGCTCGGCGGACAACGTGACCACGTTCAACGCCGTGCAAATCAGCGCACTCCGCACCAAGGCCAACGGCAACCCCATCCCGCTGCTTTTCGGTTCGATTCTTGGCGCTTCCACCTGCAACGTAACCGCGACATCGGTCGCGGCGCTGGTGGCGGTTTCCGCGCCCATTACCGACTATGTTTCCGCGCACGGCAATCCGTGGCTCGCTGGCCAGCCCGCCGGTAAGGTGGGAAGCGAGCCGGACAACAATTATATGAACGAGGAACATCCTTGGAAGTATGACATCGCCAATCCGGGAAAGGTTGCCTCGGCCGTTACCGCGGAGCAGTCCTCGGGTTCCTATACGACGCCCACCGACTCTTCGAAACTCGAAAGCTCGGACTACTCAACCGGCGAGCCCTATGGCTCCCCAGTCGCCTTCAACGTCAGTCCGGGCTCGGTCATTCAAATTCAGGTTCCAACAAGCGGTTCGGGCAGTACGGCGGCGAATCACGGCCTTCTCGACAACACTGGCAACGGAATCAACACCAACGCGGACGGCAACGACGGGGGTTCGGTTGCAATTTACAGCGACGACGCCGCCAATCCCAGCGATACCCAGGGCACCGTCACCACCAGCGGAACAGAGCATGGCATCTCGAACATCGCCACGCCCATCAATTCCTTGAATGGTGTTTTCATGGACCAGAACGGCGCCACCTATGGAGCGGATAGCACTCAGGAAACCAGCGAATCCAACCCCCCCGCCACCCCAAGCGGGTTGGATTTCAGCACCCAGGCCGCCCGGGATTACACCGCCATCCAGCCGGAACTCAACCAGTCGTTTTTTATCGGCAACGGCCAAACCAGCTCCGGCGTCCAGCAAACCATCGTCGTTCCCAACAACGCGTATACGTTGTTCCTCGGCACCATGGACGGACACGAGTGGAGCAACAACCAGGGCGGCTTCAACGCCACCATCACCGAATTTAATGTCGAACTCGTCCACTGACGGGTCGCGCGAACTGAGATCTTCCAAGCCCCGGATGTACATGCGGGGCTTTTTTCTGCGCGCCGCGCGAGTCTAAAATCCCGCCTTCACCGCCCGATAACGCACGCCCGAATTTCCCCTCCCGACCATGCAGACGTTGCCCGCCTCACCAGCGGATCGCGCACGCCGGGCCAAACCGTCAAAACCGCTTGCATTCTCCTTCAGGATTTCAATCCGGTGACATAATCCGGGCATGAGAACACGTGTGGAAAATCTCGCCAGGCGTTCCCGCCGACGCGGCATCGCGGTCATTTACGTCCTCTTCGCACTCATCGTCATGTTGGGATTCTGCTCGCTGGCCGTCGATCTGGGCCGCGTTCAGACCGCCAAGACCGAGCTTCGACGCGCCGTCGATGCGGCGGCGAGGTCGGGCGCGGCGTCTCTGCCGCAGGGACTCGCCGACGTGCAAAAAGCTGCGCTGGACATCGCCTCGAAAAACAAGGTCGACAACCTGTCTCTCACACTGAACACCACCGACGTTCAAATCGGCATTTGGAATAAAAGCACCCAGACGTTCAGCAAAAACGGCTCGGCGGACTATGTGACGACCTTCAACGCCGTGCAGGTCATTGGCCGGCGAACCAAGGCCAACGGAAATCCAATCCCCCTGGTTTTCGGCTCAATCCTGGGCGCCTCAACCTGCGACGTGAACGCCACCGCCGTTGCCGCCCTTATATCCATCGGGACGCCTCGGTCCGTTTATGTTTCCGCGCACGGCAACCCCTGGCTCGCCGGCGAGCCCTTCGGCACGCTGGGCAGCGTGCCGGACAATGATTATGACAAGCCGAAGGCAAACGACGACCATCCGTGGAAGTATGACATCGCCAATCCCGCGGACGTGGACACTTCCTCCACGATCTACGCCGACTCGACCAAAGTCGAATCCACGGACTACTCCACCGGCGAGCCCTACGGCTCTCCAGCGGAATTCAAGCTGACCGTCACTCCAGGCTCGGTCGTTCAGGTTTCCATTCCGCTGGATTCAAGCAACGTTGCGGTGAACCACGGCTATCTTGACTCCCCCGGCAGCGACGTGACCTATTATGCCGACGGGTCCAGCGACGGTTCGATTGCAATTTACAGCGACGACGCCGCCAACCCGAATCTCCCGCAGGGTAGCGTGACCACCAGCGGTTCCGAGCACGGGATTTCCAACATTGCCACGCCGATCAATTCCGTCGTGGGCGTTTTCCTGAACACCAGCGGCGGGCAAGTTCCCGACGACCAGGGCGCCCCGCCCCCGGGCCTCGATTACAGCACGCAAACCGACCGAGATTACACCTCGATCGAGCCGGACCTTCGCCAATCGTTCTACGTCGGCAACGGCGAAACCTCCACCGGCGTCCAGCAAACCATCGTCGTGCCTCCCAATGCCAACACCTTGTTCCTTGGCACGATGGACGGCCACGAATGGAGCAACAACCAGGGCGGCTACCACGCCACCATCACCGAATTCCAGATCGAACTGGTCCATTGATTGGTCGGGACGTTACAATGCCCCGATGCCACTCGCCTGGTATTTTCCCCGCTGGCGGCAACTGCTCGTGCAGATGGTCATGTGGATCGCGCTGGGCGCGACCGTCGTCCTGGCGGCGATTCTGGATCGCCATCTCCGCCTCGGTCAGATCGTCGAGCTGTCCGCTCCCATCACCGACGGACCGCTGAGCTTCAGCCTTCCGGCAGGCTGGAAAAGTTGGACCCGGCAGGCCGAAGGCGATGGCTCCGCTCACGTCGCCACCGATTCCGTCGCCGGCGTCACCCGCACCCTGATCATCTCCCGCCGGCGCGTCCCGCATCCGATTCCGCCCGCCGAATTCATCCTCCGCGCCGAATCCCCGCCCGGCGACGGCGGCGGCCACGAATTCCAGGGGGTCACCATCGACCATTGGCCCGGACAAAGCATCCACTGGGCGGCGCAACGCGGACCCCTGGACGCCGGCGGGGAACTGCTGTTCTCCGTCTGCTCCGCGGTCGTGCTGCCCGGCGACGAGGGGATCATGATCCGCCTCGACAAAAACGCCCCCTTCGACGCCGCCGATCAGCGCGTCTATCACCAAATCCTCGATCAGGTCCGAATCTCCACCACGCGCCCCAGCGAAGGCGCGACCGTTCAACTGGGGGCGAACGTCACGGCGACCATTCCAACCGACCTGCTCGTCTATCCCCAGTCCGATCCGCTTCGAATCGAACGCATGGCGGCGGCCATTACCGACGAGGGAGGCTGGATCTCCGCCGAGTTCGTGCCCGTCGCCATTCCGACCATTCCGGAACACCAGCCGACAGCCTCCCTGCTGGCGGGACTGGCGGCGCGCGAGCAGCTTGACGCGCTCGATCCGGCACTGGCGGATGTCTGGATTGACGCCCAGGTGGCGTCTGTCGAACCGAATCACTGGACGCTCACTCCGCGTGACCCGGCCAACG
Organism: Tepidisphaeraceae bacterium; assembly: GCA_050010915.1. Taxonomy (GTDB): domain Bacteria; phylum Planctomycetota; class Phycisphaerae; order Tepidisphaerales; family Tepidisphaeraceae; genus PALSA-1353. Next base: position 12,441 of record JBEKKC010000137.1, read on the forward strand.
ACGCCGCCGCGCCTCGCAGAATCGCTCATCTGATCGCGGGCGACGGCGGCTGGGGCTTGATCGTCGTGCTCTCGGCCGAGCCCCCGGCGGGGACCGCGGACTTGGACCACCTCTGGGACGAGCTTTCCGCGAACGTTCACGTCGGCAAATCGCCGTCGCTGGTTGCCGCCTTGCAGGCGGGCGCCGCGTTGGTCCCGCCGGCAACGCCGCCGGCGCCGGGCGACGCCTGGGGGACCTGGACGCGCGGTTCGGTCCCGATCGGCTTCACCCACGAGTTTTCCGACCACGACGCCAAATACCTCTTCCGTTACACCGTCCGCCGAAACTGGAATGCCACCGCCACCGCCGTTCTCCAGCAATGGGGGACCAGCGGCGACTCCGGGCCTTGGGCCAGCATGAAACGCTCGGATGCCGAATCCAATCTTGACGATCCCCTGCTTCCTTTGTTCGAGCA
>JBEKKC010000138.1:0-12863 GCA_050010915.1 Tepidisphaeraceae bacterium
ATCGCGACGGCGCGCTGGTTCATTTCCTTTTCGTATTTGTCGATGTCCTTCTTCAGCGCCTTTTTCTGGTCGTCGGTCATGTGCATGCGGCGGCTGAAGCGCTGGGTGGCGATGACGACGCCCTCTTCGCCGGCGGGCATTTCGAGGGAATCGTTCTTCACGTCCTCGCCGGCGCGGCCGAAGATGGCGTGGAGCAGCTTCTCTTCGGGAGTGAGTTCGCTCTTGCTCTTGGGGGCGATCTTGCCGACGAGAATGTCGCCGGCCCCGACGCGGGTTCCGACGCGAACGACGCCGTTCTCGTCGAGATTGGCCAAGGCCCGTTCCGAGACGTTGGGGATGTCGCGGGTGAACTCCTCGCGGCCCAGCTTGGTCTCGCGAATCTCCACGTCGTATTCCTCGATGTGGATGGAGGTGAAGGTGTCCTCCTTGACGAGGCGTTGGCTGATGACGATGGCGTCCTCGAAGTTGTATCCGTCGTAGGTCAGGAAGGCGACGAGGACGTTTCGGCCCAGGGCCAATTCGCCCTGGTGGGTGGCGGCGCCGTCGGCGATGATCTGGCCCTTCTTGACGCGTTGGCCCTTGCGAACGATCGGCTTCTGGTTGAGGCAGGTGCGTTCGTTGAGTCCGACGAATTTGCGAAGGACGTATTCATCGGCGTTGTCGATGAGGATGCGGGCGGAATCGACGTAGGTGATGACCCCGCCGCGTTCGGCGCGCACGACCATGCCGCTGTTTTGCGCCACCGGTCTTTCCATTCCGGTGCTGATGATGGCGGGATCGGTGCGGAGCAGGGGCACGGCCTGCCGCTGCATGTTGCTGCCCATGAGGGCGCGGTTGGCGTCGTCGTGTTCGAGGAAGGGAATGAGCGCCGCCGAGACGGAAACGGTCTGGCGCGGGCTGATGTCGACGTATTGGACGTCCCGGCTGGGGACGGTGGCCAGATCGCCCTGCACGCGAGCCAGGACCAGCCCCTTGCGAAGCTGGCCGTCTTTTTCGACGACGTCCGGGGGAGCGAGGATGGCCTTCATCTCCTCATCGGCGCGGAGATACTTGTGCTGGCCGTTGACTTTTCCGTCCTCCACCACGCGGTAGGGCGTGATGAGGAAGCCGTACTCGTCGATGTCGCTGTAAATGGAGAGGGACGCGATGAGCCCGATGTTGGTCCCTTCGGGGGTTTCGATGGGGCAGATTCTGCCGTAGTGGGAAATATGGACGTCGCGCACTTCGAATCCGGCGCGTTTGCGGTTCAGCCCGCCCGGCCCCAGCGCGGACAGACGCCGCTCGTGCGTCAACTGGCTGAGCGGATTGGTCTGGTCCACGACCTGGGAAAGTTCGCCGCGGCCGAAGAAGAAATCGATCGAGCTGCTGATGCTCTTGGAGTTGACGATCTCGGCGATGCGGCCCAGCTCGTTGGGGTCTTTGAGGCTCATGCGCTCCTGCACGGTGCGTTTGAGCTTGAGGAAGCCCTTGCGCAGTTCCTCGCCGGCCAATTCGTCGATGGTGCGCAGCCGGCGGTTGCCGAGATGGTCGATGTCGTCGACGTATCCCTCGCCGCTGCGGAGCTTGAACATGTATTTGAGGGAGTTGACCAGGTCCTCGCTACGGAGGGTCATGACGGTCTCCGGGACGTTCTGGTCGAACTTTCGATTGATGCGGAATCGGCCGACGCGGCCGAGCCGATAGCGGTTTTCGTCGAAGAATTTTTCTTCGAAGAGGGTCTGGGCCTTGTCGATCTGCGGAGGATTGCCGGGCCGTAGCCGCGCGTAAATCCGCAGAAGGGCGTCGTTGTGGCTTTCGGCGGGATCGTCGGCCAGGGTGTTGAGGATCAGGGGGTCGGCGACTTTGGTGACCACGGCGACGGTTTTCAGAGCGCTGGCCTGAATCTTGTTGATCGCCTCGCCGATCTGCGCGCCGGGCTTGACGAGTTCTTCGCCGCTTTCGGAATCGATGATCGGAGCGGCGGAGTAATAGGAAGGCTGGAGTTGCCCGACCTTCACGTTTTCAAGAGTGTAAAACTCCTTGATGATCGATTCGCTGGTGCTGTACTTGGCGTCGAGGGCGCGGAGGAAGGTGGTGGCGGGGATTTTGCTGCTCTGGTCGATCCGAACGGCCAGGGCGTCCTTCTTGGTGACGGAACATTCGATCCAGCTTCCGCGTTCGGGAATGACCCGGCAACCGTGCAGGGGGCGGTCGCCTTCCTGCACCTCGACGAGAAAATCGACGCCAGGTGAACGGTGAAGCTGATTGACGATCACGCGCTCGGCGCCGTTGATGATGAACTCACCGCCACCGATCATGATGGGGATTTCACCCAGATAGATCGAATCCTCGACGACCTCGTCCTTGTCCTTGCGGACGAATCGGACCTGGATGCGGAAGGGCATTCCGTAGGTCAGACGGAGGGCGCGGCATTCATCGGTGGTGTAGCGCGGCTCGGAGAGGTCGTAGCTGAGGTACTCCAGACGCAGGTTCCCATCGTAGCTCTCGATGGGAAACACTTCGCGCAGCAAGGCCTCCAGCCCTTCATTTTTTCGATGCTTGGGATCCGCATCTTTCTGAAGGAACCTCTTGTACGACTCAATCTGAACGTCAATTAAATTCGGAATCGGCAGCGTGTCACCACGCTTGCTGAAATCGCGCGGCTCATACGATCGCATCAGGATTTCCTTTTGCCTAAATTCCCAGGCAGGTCTTGGATTTCGTTAACCCGATAAAATTAGCCGCCTTACATATAGTTAAGCGGCTTTTTAGTCCGGTGCGCTAATTGCTCCTCTTGCGTCCGGGGATTGCTATAAGTATCAGGGACAACAACGACTAAGCGTCACTCGTCAAGCGCAAAAGATAACGCCCACGACCCCTCCGTCTCGTCCGAAACGGAAGATTCGTGGCCTTTACACCGAGATTTTTATGTCCCTAGCTCCAAAAGCGACAATTGATCTTATAGCCTGCTCGCAACGCCATGTCAATAAAAATGGCCCGCGCAATGGTGCGTCGCGAGTCTGGTCGGCAACGATAAGCTAATATCGCGTCATTGTCAGGCCAGCCATCCAATTAACCAGCCAAGACGCCGTTCAGGTGGCCGCGCGGAGGAGGCGGTGGCATGTCTGCGACGGTTCGTGCAGCTTGCGCCGGATCAACTCAAGGCGGATGCGTAGAACAACTTGGGCGTGGGGCTGACGGCCAATAGGCGCTTCGACGAGGCGATCGACGCGAATCGCCGATGCCTGGCGGTCAATCCGCGCCATGAGGCGGCGTGGAATAACCTGGGCAACGCTCTAAAAAGAATCTGCCGGCTGGATGAGGCGGCCGACGCCCACGGCGCTGGCGGGGAACCGCTCATGAACATTGCTCCATAATTGTGGTTCCGCTGAAGAAGCCGCTCGGGAACGATGGCAAAATATTTCTTGACTTACTCAACACGGCCATTTAAGTATGATGAGTCTGTTGATCTGATAACCCTGTCATTTGCGCGGAGGAATTCATGTTGAAGCGAGTCTTTTTAGGCGTCGTTTCCGTCCTGGCGTTATCCGCCGTTTCGGTCCATGCCGATCCGAAGGACGACATCAAATCCGCTGTGCAAAAATTGGCGGATAGCCCCAATTATAGTTGGTCCACGACGATCCAGGGCGGCTTCGGACGAGGGCCGCAGGAAGGCAAAACCGAGAAAGGCGGGTACACCTCGCTGACGATACAGATGCGGGACAATTCGTTCGATGCGATCATAAAGGGGGACAAGGCCGCGATCAAGACGGATTCGGGCTGGAAATCAGCGGCGGAAATACTTGCCGAACCGGTTGATGCCGGCGGCCCACCACCTCCGGAATTTCGCGCGGCCATGGTCGCGCAAAACTCCAAAACTCCCGCCGGCCAGGCGCAGGATAATCTCGACAGCCTTCAAAACATTCAGAAAACGGACGATGGCTACACGGCCGATCTGACGGCGGATGCGGCCAAAACACTGCTGCAGTTCGGCCCGCGCCGACCAAGGCCGACAACATCTCCCGACGGTGACACTGGGACTCCGCCGCCGCAATTCGAGGTCAGCGACGCCAAGGGTACGCTCAAGCTGGCGGTCAAGGATGGCAACCTGACGCAGATCGAGTTCCATCTGACGGGGACGGTCAGCTTCAATGGGAACGATCGGGACGTGGACCGCACGGTCACGACGGACATCAAGGACGTCGGCACGACGAAGGTCGAAGTGCCGGACGAGGCGAAGGCAAAGCTTTCATCGTAAAGAAACGTTCGAATCGGCCGCTTGGGGTTCTGGCTGGGCGGGCTCTTCGGCAGGCTGGGCGTCGGCCCAGGCTTCCTCGGCCAGACGTTTCATCACCAGGCATTGCTCCCAGCGATCGGAAATTTCGCGGCCGGACAAATCGATGAGGCTGTAGGGAGCCGGACCAAGCTCGCAGCCGAACGGCAACACGTCGCCGGCGCGGGCTTTTTTCAGCCAGGTTGAGAATCCCAGGGTCCAGAGCTTTTTGAACTGCCGGGCCGGTTCGCCGGCGCCGGCGCCCACGTCGTTCTGAATCTGTTCACCCGAACTGATGCGACCGTGCCAATTGCCACATCGCCGGGCGATCTGCTGGAAATGGTCCCAGATGTCGTCGCTCCAGGCTCCGCCGAGTTCGCCGGCGACGATGTAATGGCTGAAATCGCCGGTGAAGCGAACTTTCTTGAATCGATTGACGACCTTGACCGTCCGGCGCAGGTCCTGAGTGACCGTTCCCCGATGCGTTTCGATGAACAGGGGCAAGCCGGCATCGTTGACCAGGTCGTACATTTCCTTCAGGAGATCCGCGATCTCGGGCGAGGCCTTGAGAGATCCGGGCACCTGGACCGTGAGGTAATCGGCGCGCATGCGATGCGCCAATTCGATGAAGGGAAGAAGATCGTCCGCCTCGCTTGCCGTGGTCGAAAAGCCGATCCCCAGGTTGCGATCGCGCAGCATGGCGGCCAGATCATCCGCCTCCTGCGGGGTTTGGCAGGAGGCCTCGAAGCCGGTGAACCCCGCGGCCGCGATCTTGTCCAGCCGCTCGGCGGTGGACCATTCGACGCCGCCGCGCGGCAACTGACTCAGCGCCCACGCGCTTTGCTGCAACCGAAGCCGGGGAGGATTGGAAGTGCCGTCGTTAACCTGATTCCGAAATCCCATGATGTCACTCCGCGATGATCTTATTCCGCCTGACCCTTGGAAAAATCGTATATCCAGCCCTGAATCGCCGGATTCCATTCCAGCAATTCCTCGGGCTTGAAAAATAATCCCAATTCGCGCTGCGCACTTTCGACGGAATCGGAGCCGTGAACCAGGTTGAAAGTATTGCTGAGGCCAAAATCCCCGCGGATCGTGCCCGGCTCGGCCTTGGAGCCAAACGTCGCCCCCATCATCTTGCGCGAAATGGCGATCACGTCCCTGCCGGCCAGGGCGATCACGAGCACCGGGGAACTGGTCATGAACTTCACCAGGCCGTCGTAAAACGGCTTGCCCTTGTGCGGGGCATAATGCGACTCGGCCAGGGACTGGTTGATCCTCATGAATTTCATGCCGACGATTTGCATGCCCTTCTTTTCAAATCGCTCGATGATTTCCCCGCAAAGCCCGCGATGCACCGCATCGGGCTTTAGGATGATAAGCGTGCGTTCCATGCGGGCTGTTATATCCGACCGAACAGGAACCGCAAAGCCAACCGCTAGATGAACGCCCCCGGATCGACGCAGAAAGCCTTGCCCAGGTTGCGTGCGTGATCCGCGGTGATCGGCCGGTCGCCGGACATGATCAGCGACATTGCGGGCGCGGAGATGCCGAGCTTTGCGGCCAGAGCAGACTGACTCATTTCATGCTCTTCCATCAACGCCCGCAGAACCTCCAGGCCGGTGGCCTGGGCGTCATAATTCGGATCATTCCGGCGCTCGTAGGAGTCAACCAAATCGCTCAGCACGTCCAGGTAATCCGTCTGGCCCGCGTCCGCATCCTCGTTGCCGAAAAGGCGATCGAGAATCCCGGTCGCCGCGGCAAGCTCCGCCTTCGTGCGGATTCGGCGCAGGGGAAATTCCTGGATCAACTCAAGATATCGATCCGTCGGCTGCCTGAGCGCTTTGTTCCTTGTTCTCCTCATAATTGTCTCTTCCAATGTTCGCCGTCGTATCCCGCGTGAGTCATGAACCGCAGTACGTAAACCTTGGCGGTGTTGTAGTGTATGGCGACGATCAAACGGTACTTGTTGCCGCCGATGTTGAACACGGTAACGGTGCGGCCACTAGCCACCTTAACGCCGTCGGCCTTGGGATAAGTGGCTCGAACGTCCATCAAGCCCTGCCAGTTCGCCTTGCGAGTCACCTTCAACCAAGCGTTCAACGACGACTTCGCGTCCGGAAAGCTCTGGCCGAAGCCGTGAATCCTGCTCGGCTTGATGACCCTCATTCCGACTTTACTATAAGTAAACTTCTGGGGAAAAACAAGCGGCGCCCTACCGCTGAATCTTCACGGCCCTGCCGCATCGCCTGGGGATAACCAAAAGGGGAATACGTCATGATAATCGTGAAGACCCGGCTTTGCTCGGATCCAGGCCCCTGTATAGCTCGGAACAAAATCTTCCTCTAGCCAGAACGTGCCCCGGAAGGATGCAAACGCGAGCCACTTTTGGCCGCCTGGCGAAGGAGCAAATGCATAGGACACCCCGCCGGGGCGGCTGGCGACGATCACGACGGCCGCACAAAGCGACAGGCAACCGATTGACGATAGCGCAAGCACGCGGCGTCGCATGATGGGATCCACTCGCTAAAGATTCGCCGAATCCAGCGAATTCTTATCGATGTTGATCCCGCATTCAATTTTGTCGTTGCCGGCCCAACGGCCGGAACGCGGGTCCTCGCCTTCGCCGACGGGGCGCGTGCAGCTCAGCGGGTTGCAGCCGATCGATGCGTATCCCTTTTCCCATAGCGGATGGCGGGGAAGATCGTACTTCTTCAGATAGGCGTGAATTTCGCGACTCGTCCAATTGAGCAGCGGGGAAATCGCGTGGCAATTGAAACGCCCCGACCATTCGATGAATTGGCGGTCGGAGCGGGTGTGGGCCTGGTCGCGGCGAATGCCGCGAAGCCACGCCTTGGGGGCAAGCTCTTTCATCGCGCGCTCGAAGGGTTCGTTCTTGTTCGCCGCGCAGCAGGCGTCCACGTTCTTCCGCCAAGCGGGATTCTCCTCGCCGGCCTGGCGCAGATAGGTCATCGGATCGTTCCGGGTTCGATAAATCCAGACGTTCAGATTCAGCCGCAAACGCAACTGCTCCATGAACGCGTGGGTTTCGGGAAACAGATAGCCGGTGTTCACCCAGATGATGCGCATGCCCGGCTTGACGCGATAAACCATATCGAGCAGGACGGCCGAATCGGCGCCGAACGAGGACGACATGACCATGTCGTCGCCGAACTGCGCCGCCGACCATTCGATGATGCGCGATGGATCGCTGGACTGGAACATCTGGTTCAAGGTGGGCAGATCGAGTTGTTGGGCGACGAGGCTCATACGGATTTGGCGGCGGCAATTCCCGCATGTTTCTTGTCACGCAATGCGGCGATCAACCGGTCGAACCATTCGCGCGGCACGCGCCGCCCGTTGGCGATGCCCAAATGAATGTCCGCCTTGTTGGTTCCGTGAAAATCGCTGCCGCCGGTTTTCAGCAATCCGAAACGATCGGCCAAAGCGGCGTACTTTTGCACCATCCCGGCATCGTGATCGGTGTGGATGACTTCGACGCCGGCCAGGCCGAGATCGAGCAAATCTTTCACGATCCGCTCGAGTTGGGCGTCGTTTTGATAGCGAAGTTGAATCGGATGCGCCAGCACCGGCAGGCCGCCCGAATCGAGAATCATCGCGACAGCCCGGGAGGGCGTGAGGCGTTCCTTGTCGAAATACGCCAGTCCGCCGGGGGCGAGATACTTGTCGAACGCCTGCTTGATGGAGCTGACGTATCCCTTGCGGGCCAGGATGGCGGCGATGTGCGGCCGGCCGACGACCTTCCCGCCCGCCTCCCGCTCCACTTCCTGCATAGTGATGGCAACGCCGAGTTTTTGCAGTTGATCGACGATTTTCGGATTTCGGCTGTCGCGGCCGGCCAGAAGCGCCTTGGTGAGATCGCGCAGAGCCGGGCTTTGCGGATCGACGCCGTAGCCGAGCAGGTGCATCGTTCCCGGATGGGGATATTCCGCGCTGATTTCGATGCCGGGCAGGAAATCCAGGCCGAGCCGCTTGGCCTCGGCCGCGGCCTCGGCGACGCCGGCGATGGTGTCATGGTCGGTCAGCGCCAAAGCCGAGAGGCCCCGATCGACGGCCAGGCGCACGACTTGCGCCGGCGGCAACGTGCCGTCGGAGGCCGTGGAATGGCAATGAAGATCGACGAATGAGGATGGCATAAAACTCAGGCGCGCAGATAGCCGTGTTGCTCCAAGTATTCAAGGATCAGCTTGGCCGCGTCCTCCGGCTTATGCTTTTCGGTTTCGATCAGAATCTCCGGCTTTTCCGGCGCTTCATAAGGATCGTCGATGCCGGTGAAATTCTTGAGTTGTCCGGCACGGGCCTTCTTGTATAGGCCCTTGGGATCGCGCTTCTCGGCCTCGGCCAGGGAAACGTGAACGTAGACCTCGATAAACTCGCCCGGCTTCAAGCTCGACCGCACCAGATCACGGTCCTTTTTGTACGGGCTGATGAAGCTGGTGATGGCGATCACCCCGGCATCGGTGAAGAGTTTTGCGACTTCGCCGATCCGGCGGATGTTCTCGGCGCGGTCCTCGGCCGAGAAGCCGAGGTTCTTGTTCAGCCCCATGCGAACGTTGTCGCCGTCCAGGCGATAGGCGTGCTTCTTTTTGTGGAGCAGCATCTGCTCGAGGATGCACGCGATGGTGCTTTTGCCGGAGGCGGACAAGCCGGTCATCCAGACGGTGACGCCCTTCTGGTTGAGAAGCTGTTGCCGCTCGGCCCGGCTGACGGAACCTTCGTGCCAGGTGATGTTGGTCGCTCTTTGTTCTGACATGGTTATGAGTTGCGAGTTACGGGTTGCGAGTTGCGAGTTAAGACCAAGTGCGGTGTTGGTTTTAACTCGCAACTCGTAACCCGCAACTCGCGACTTCCCTACTCCTCTTCAAACAACGGCGTACTTAAATACCGTTCGCCGAAACTGCACATGATGGTGACGATCATTTTCCCCTTGTTTTCGGGGCGTGCGGCGACCTTGGCGGCGGCGGCGACGTTGCCGCCGGAACTGATGCCGCCGAATATCCCCTCTTCCTTGGCCAGTCGCCTTGCCCAGGCGAAAGCTTCCTCATCGGTGATCTGAACCACCTCGTCGATGACGTTGGTGTGCAGATTATTCGGGACAAAACCCGCGCCGATGCCCTGGATTTTGTGCCGGCCGGGTTTGACGGGCTGGTGCTGCAGGGTTTGGGTGATGACGGGGCTGGCGACCGGCTCGACGGCGATGGCCTTGAAGCCGGGCTTGCGAGACTTGATCACCTCCGCCACTCCCGTGATGGTGCCGCCGGTTCCCACGCCCGAAACCAGGATGTCCACCTTCCCGCCGGTGTCCTGCCAGATTTCCTCGGCGGTGGTCTTGCGGTGAATCTCGGGGTTGGCCTCGTTGTTGAACTGCTGGGGCATGAAGCTGTTTTTGTGTTCCTTGAGGATGGCTTCGGCGCGATTGATGGCGCCGCGCATGCCTTCCTCGGCGGAAGTCAGTTCCACCTGGGCGCCCAGGGCCTTGAGGAGTCGGCGTCGTTCGATGCTCATGCTCTGGGGCATGGTGAGGATGAGCTTGTAGCCGCGCGCGGCACAGACGAACGCCAGGGCGATGCCGGTGTTGCCGCTGGTCGGTTCGACGATGACGGTCTCCTTGTTGATCTTGCCGGCGCGTTCGCCGGCTTCGATCATCGCCAGACCGATCCGGTCCTTCACGCTGGACAACGGATTGAAGAATTCGCATTTGACCAGCACGGTGGCGTGGTCCTTGGGAATGATGCGGTTAAGGCGCACCAGCGGCGTTCCGCCGATGGTTTCCGTGATGTCGTTGAAAATGCGTCCCTGGGGTTTGAGGGCCATGGGTTATCTCCTGTTTTCCAAGTTGCGAGTTGCGGGTTGCCAGTTGCGAGCAAAGGTCATGGTTTGTCCACCTTCAATGAGCGAAGCAAGCCGGATAATAGGCGGCTCACTTCCTCCGCACGAGTCAATATCGGGCTTGTTTTCTCTGATCGAGCATATCCGAGCCGCTCCGCGATCAACATTTGCGTCTCCAATTCCTGCAGAGATCCTCTGGCCGTTCTCAAATACGAGGCGAATTGTTTCCGCAATCTCCGGCCCTGACCTTCGGCAATATTGGAGGGGATTGATACCGCCGCGCGACGCAACTGGTCCGTCAACCCAAACCGCTCACGATTCGGGAAATCTCGCGTCACCTGATATACCTCAATTACAAGATCCATAGCCTTGCGCCAAACTATAAGCTCCCTGTAGTAACTAGCCATGTGGCTTCCCGTCTTCCACTCGCAACACGCAACTCGCAACTCGCAACTATTATCGCACTTCTTTCCCTTCCACAAGCTGCCGGATAATCCGCTCCGGTCGGAATTGTTCAGTCGATTCGTCCAATTGCCAGCTCGTCAGATCGACCGGCTGGCGGTTGGCGATCGCAACGATGACGTAACTGTAAAACGGCCAGGCGTGCTGGCGATCGGTCTCGCTGGGCCGCGCTGGGTGGTTTGGATGGCTGTGATAAAACCCCAGCACGGCCAGGCCGGCCTCGGCGGCGACCTTCTCCAATCGCATCAGCTCGCGCGGATCGAGCGAGAACCGATGATATTGCTCGTCGGCGGCGAACGAGTTGCTCAGCGGCGCCAGCCGGGCCACCACCCGGCGAACTCCCGAAGCGTCGGCGAGGTCGCGTCCGAGCATCGCCCCGCAGCATTCCTTGGGATACGCGGCCGCGCCCTCGCTCTCGATTTGCCCGATCTGCTCGGGGGTTAGAACCAGGCTCATGGCCAATTCTCCGCTTCGGGACTGGCCTCCTGCCAGAAACTTTCCGAAAGATATCTTGCCGCCGAATCGCAGAAAATCGTGACCACGACGCCTTCCTTCAGATTCCGGGCCACCTGCATTGCCGCGTGAAGATTCGCCCCGGATGAAACGCCCACCAGCAAGCCCTCCTCGCGCGCCAGGCGAAGCACCATCTTCTGCGCATGCTCGGTATCGACTTCGATCCGGTCATCGGCGAGCGATTCATCGTAAATCCCCGGGACCAGCGCGGTGGCCATGTGTTTCAGTCCTTCCAATCCATGGAGCGGAGCATCCGGCTGCATGCTGATGCACTGGACGGCGGGGTTAAGCTCCTTGAGGCGGCGAGTGACTCCGACGAACGTGCCGCTGGTGCCCAGGCCGGTGACGAAATGCGTGATCCGTCCTTCGGTTTGCCGCCAGATTTCCATGGCCGTGGTGTCGTAATGGGCGCGCCAGTTGGCCTGGTTGTTGTACTGATCCGGATAGAAATATTTGTCGGGATCGGCATCGACGAGCTTGCGAACGTGCCGCTGCGCTCCATCCGTGCTTTCGTGCGGATCGGTCAGGATCAACTCGGCGCCGTAGGCGCGCAGGCATCGCTTGCGTTCGAGGCTGGCGTTCTTGGGCAGCGCCAGCGTCACCTTATATCCGCGCTCGGCGGCGATCATCGCGTAGGCGATGCCGGTGTTGCCACTTGTGGCGTCGATGATGGTCTTTCCCCTGGTGAGAAGCCCGCGGCGTTCGCCGTCGAGAATCATGTTCAACGCGGCGCGGTCCTTGACGCTTCCGCCCGGGTTGTACCACTCCGCCTTGGCCAACAATTCCACCCCGGGCAAGTCGGCGCCGATCCGCTTGAAGCGCACCATCGGCGTGTTGCCGATCAACTCCAATACCGATCGGGTGTGCCTTCCCTTATGAACCGCCGTGAGAGCCATACTATTCCTACTGATATTAGAGGTAAACGGGGTGTAGTCAATCGTCGTTGATAACTCTAACTTCCAACGAACCTTGCATAAAGTGATGTCGCTCGCATCGGCTCTGTGGTTCCGTGGACGACGAGCCGGCCGTCGGGGAAAAGGGTCAGTTCGATGCCGGGCGGATCGTTCAGCTTGCAGCGAACAAACCACGGCGAGCGAACAACCGTTCCAATTTTCTGCCAGCGCTGCCCCGCCGCCGCCAAGTCAATCGGCCTGCTCGAAGCGGCGGGAAGGACCTGGACGGCCTGGCGTCCGCAGAGGGTTGTAGTGAAATCGGCGCCGCTCGTCGAGAGAAAGGAGAAATTTCTCTGCCGGCAACAGGGACAATCGGAAGCGGCGATGGCCGTGGATGGCAGGGAGCGAAATTCGCCCGTCCAGGGGTTCAGGGCGATCAAGGGTCGCGATTCGCCGATTGGCGGTGGACCCTCGACCAGGAAACGGATCGCGGCGGCCGCCTGCAAGGCCCCCACCGCCGCCGCCGCCGGGCCGAGTACGCCGGCCGTGTCGCAGGTCGGCAATTCGTTTGCGTTCGGAGGGTTGGGAAAAACGCAACGCAGGCAAGCCGTCCGCTCGGGCCAGATTCCCCAGACCCTGCCTTCCACGCCCACGCAGCCGCCGTAAACCCACGGAATGCTGTTCTTCACCGACAGATCGTTAATCAGGTAGCGCGTCGAGACGTTGTCCGTGCCGTCGAGAATGAGATCGACGTCCGCCAGGGATTCAATATTGGTCGCGTTGGCATCGGCGACGATCGGGTCGATCCGAACCTGGCTATTGATCTGGGCCAATCGGCGGGCGGCGGCGATGGATTTGGGCAATTCCTCCGCGGCATCACGCTCGTCGAACAA
>JBEKKC010000139.1:0-12801 GCA_050010915.1 Tepidisphaeraceae bacterium
TTTTGGACATCCGTGGCCTCCCTGCCAACGTCGCGAGGATTTTACCCGATTCGTCGGCAAGGCGGCACACAATTGTTCAAGAGGGTCCATTGTCTTTACCAATATCGTGAGGCACTACCAATTTTACACATTCGCTTTTTCCGTGTATCAATTCCTCCAATCCGTAATGTATCCCGACACCCGGGATTTCACCATAGGCCATTGCATGCCGTTGTATCCGTTGAAATTCAAGCCGCGTTTCGTCGGGAAGATGTGGGGGGGCCGGAAGATCGAGACGGTCCTGGGCAAATCCTTGCCGCCGGGGGCGATCGGCGAAAGCTGGGAACTGTATGATTTCCCCCCCGGCGTGGTGGACGAATCGGCCGATTGGATCAGCGCCGAAGTGGCCGAGGGCCGCCTGGCCGGCAAGACGTTGCACGAGTTGGTGCAAGAATTCGGCCGCGATTTGTACGGCGACGTTCCCCTCGTGGGCCCGCACGGCCAATTTCCCATCCTGATTAAATTCCTCGACGCTCGCGAGGATTTGTCCGTTCAGGTCCATCCCGACGCGGCCTACGCCAAAACCCATCCGGCGGCCCATTTGAAAAACGAGGCCTGGTTCATCGTTCAAGCCGATCCCGGCTCGCGATTGCTGAAGGGCCTCAAGCCCGGCGTCACCCGGAAATCGTTCGCCAAATCCATCGCCGACGGCTCGGTCGAATCGACGATCAATTCCATTCCCGTAAAGGCCGGCGATTGCTTTTATCTCCCCAGCGGCACGGTCCACGCCCTGGGCGCCGGCATTCTGGCCGCCGAAGTGCAAACCCCCAGCGATACGACCTATCGCGTCTTCGATTTCAATCGCATCGATCCCTTCACGGGCAAGCCCCGCACCCTGCACGTCGAGCAGGCGATGCAGTGCATCGATTTGTCGGCCGCCGCGCCGCCAAAATCAAAACTCTCTTCCGGGCCGGAACTGGTCCAATGCGACCATTTCACGATCCGCAAAATCGCTGCGAAGAAGAGTCGCGAAGTCATCATCCCCTCCGGCGAGCCGAAAGTTCTGATGTTCATTACCGGCCGAGGCAGATTGCTGGCCGCCGGTCACGAATCCAACTTCACCTTCGGCGACACGATTCTGTTGCCCGCCGGATTGGTGGAGACCGTCGCCGCCGCCGACAGCGATGCGCTGTGGCTGGAGGTGAGAATCGGCCGCGCGAGTTGACGAGTGGTGCCGGGTTGTCTTTTCTTGAAAGGTCCCTGGAAGGCGACGTTTATTTCTTCGCACCAGCAGATCCGTCCACAAGTTCGCACAGCGCTTGCGTTATCTGCCCGATCAGCCCATTCCAATCGCCTGGCACCCTTTGGCGGAATAGGCGCATTGTCGGATACCACGGGCTGTCGGCGCGATGCAGCATCCATCGCCAATCCGGGACAAACGGCACCAGAACCCATGTCGGCTTTCCCAGTGCCGCGGAGAGGTGGGCCGTCGCCGTGTCCACCGAGATCACCAGATCGAGATTCTCAACCGCGCCGGCCGCATCGGCCAAGTTCCGCAATTCCGCCGAGAAGTCGATCAACCGCATTCCATCCGGCGGCGTCGCGGCTTGCCCGGCGGCATCGCCTTTCTGGAGGCTATAAAACCGCACGCCCTTTGCCGTCGATAGGGGGGCAAGCTGCGCCAGGCTGATCGAGCGCCTGCGATCTCGCTTGTGTTTGGGATTGCCCGCCCAGGCCAGCCCGACGCGCATCCCGACCTCGTAGCCGATTCTATTGCGCCACGAATCCGTCAATGGCGCGGGCGCCTGGAGATACCGCGCCGGCGCGGGGATCGTCTCCACGCGGGTCCCGAAAACGGCGGGTAAGCTCATCAGCGGGCAATGACAATCAAAATTCCCCGGCTCGATCTCCGCCGTGACGCGGGCGACGCCGGGCAAGCTCTCCAATAGTTGCCGCAATTCCTCCGGACAGCTTATCACGACTCGCCCGCCGCGCTCCGCCACGAGCGGCGCATACCGCCCGAATTGGATCGTGTCCCCCAATCCCTGCTCCGCATGCAGGAGAATCGTTCGGCCATTCAATTCACCGCCGTCTCATTTCGGCTGGACGAACTGGCTCGGCCGATACTTCGGCTTGGCCTTCTCTCGCCACTGATGCTCGGCCCATCCCCTTTCAAAATCACCGTGAAGAAGCAGGATGAACGCCAGGTTCACGTGCGCATCGGCAAGTCCGGGCTTGAGCCGAATCGCCCGCTCCAGCGCGTCGGCCGCCTCGGAGTATCGGCCTTCCTCGGCCGGAAGGTTGCCCAGGGTGTTGAACCCGTCGGCGTATCGCCCGTCCAGTTGCACGGCAAATCCGGCGGCACGGATCGCCTCGGCGAATCGCCCCATCGCCCCCAACGCCAGCGCCAGGTTATTGTGCGCGATCGCCCGCGATGGATTTGTCTCGATCCCCTCGCGGATGACGTCGATGGCTTCGGCAAATCGGTCCTGATCGAACAAAACGTTGCCGAGGTTGTCGTATGCTTCGGGATATCCGGGTCTCAGACGAATCGCCTCTCGGCAAGAGATCATCGCTTCGGCGAATCTTCCCAATTCCCGCTGCGCGTTGCCGCGGTTGCTGTGCGCGCCGGCGTCGTTCGGCTCCAACTCAATCGCCCGATTGAAAACGGAGATCGATTCATCCAATTTGCCCGCTAGCCTCGGGGCGATGCCGAGGTTGTTGTGCGCCATGGCGAAATCGGGTTGGAGTTCTGTCGCCTTTTTATAAGCGGCCATCGCCTCGTCGATCATCCCGCGGTCCTTCAGCGCGTTGCCGAGGTTGTTCCAGGCGACCGGCATGCCGGGGTTCAATTCGACCGCACGCCGCAGCGATGCGATGGCCTGATCGGTCTTTCCAAGTCGCCGATTGAACTCGCCGCAATTGGCGTGCAACTCGGCGGCATTTGGATCGATGGCGATGGCCCGCGGGACCATCTCCAGCGCGATATCGTTCCGCCCCGCCCGCGCGGCGATCATGGCCCGGAGATGCCACGCCGCCGACAGTTTCGGCTGCCGGTCCAGGATCTCCGTGCAGAGCCTCTCCGCCTCCGCCAGCCGCCCCGACCGTTCGTGATCCATCGCCAGATTGAGTGCTTGCCGAATTGTCATCGCTGAAATTCTCGCAGCGCCTGCACCATCTGGGCGACGGGCGTAGCCCAATCGCCTGCGACGGGTTCCCGGAACAGCCGCATCGTCGGATACCACGGCGAATCCGTGCGTTTGTGAAGCCAGCGGAAATCGGCCACGAACGGAACCAGCATCCAAACCGGCTTGGCCAGCGCTCCGGCCAGATGGGCGATGGACGTGTCCACCGTCACGACCAGGTCGAGATTCCGCACCAGGGCGGCGATATCGGCGAAATCGCCCAATTCGCCGCTGAAATCGGCCAAATCCATGCCGGCTGGGGGGGATTGTTCCGAGCCGTCTCCCTTTTGCAGGCTGAAGAATTTGACGCCTTCAACAGCGGCCAGCGGCGCGAAGACGTCGATCGATCTGGTTCGGAGGTCGGGTTTGTCGCGCTTGTGGCCTTTGCTGCCGGCCCAGGCCAGCCCCGCGCGCAGCCGGGTTTCGCCGGCAAGTCTTGCCGCCCATCGCTGGACGCGATCCTCCGGAGGATTCAGATACGGCACTTCGTTGGGGATGTTTTCGAGCGTGAGCTTGAGAACTCGCGGCAACCCCTGGAGCGGAATCTGCATGTCGAAATCGGGCAACGGCTGGCCGCGGGGAATGATCCGTTCGACGCCGGGGATTTTGTCGAACAGCGTCACAAGTTCCGGTTGGCATTCGAGAAACCATCTTCCCCCGCATGCCGTCGCCTGCGGAACCAGACGGATGAAATTCAGCGCATCGCCGAACCCGCCTTCGGTGAAGAGAAGGATGGTTTTCCCGGCAGGGTCGCAGCCGTCCCATTGCGGCTGGGAAAACCCGCGGTTGAGCCGTATCGCCCCAATTCGCAGGCGCGCCTCAAATTCCTCCCAGCCCTCGGCGAAATGGCCCAGCGCCAGCAGGCAGCGGGCGTAATTCCAACGCACGCCGGCATAGTCGGGATTCTGCATGACCGCATTCCGCCAGGCGATCAAAGCTTCCTCGAGGTTTCCCTGGTCGAAGAGAAGAGCGGCGAGGTTGTTTTGGACGCCGGGAGCATTGGGATCGATTTCAACGGCGCGGCGGATGGCGGCGAGGGCCTCTTCTTGCCGCCCCATCTGGCGAAGCACGGCCGATCGGTTGCTGTGCAGTGCGCCGAGCGACGGCTTCAGTTGCATCGTCCGGTCAAAAGCCTCAAGGGCTTCGGGGTAACGACTGCTTTCGGCAAGGGTGGCGCCGAGGTCGAACCAGTACCGGAAATCGTCCGGGGCAAGCCTGGCGGCTTCCCGCATTTGGGCGACGGCAAGGTCAAATTGGCGAGCCTTCAAATAGGCGGCGGCAAGATGGCCGCGATACCCGGCCACTTCGGGCCGCAACTTTACCGCCGTTTTGCCGGCCTCAATCGCATCGCCGATTTGGCCTCGGAGCGACAGCAGGGTCGCCAGCCGATCGAATGCGCCGGCATCACCAGGCTCCATCGCCACGAGCTGCCGGAAACACGCGATTGCCTCGTTGGCACGCTTGGCTTGCACGTAAGCCAGGCCAAGATTGCGCTGATACGCCGATGCATCGGGCCGAAGCGCCACGGCCTTGCGAAGCAGTTCGATGCCCTCTTCGTGCCGGCCTCGCTGGGAGAGAACGACTCCCATGAGATTAAGGGCATCGGAATCGGCCGGGTTCCGCGCCAGCAACTGCCGATAAATTGCCTCGGCCCGATCCAGGTCTCCGGCCTGGTGAAGCTTCATCGCGGATTGAAGGGCTTCCTGGCTCATAGGCAAAGAATACTGGCTGCTCGCCAGCCGGTAAATCCGCTCTGCCATTTCGACGTTGAACGCGGAGAACGGCATTTGTTCCATCCCCCTGAAGCGGGTTACGATCCCGGCGGCTTTGGCCGATGAAACTGGCCCTTCGTGACGCCCGGCATTGCTCGAGAGATAACGATGAGACACGTCTTGGGGTTGTGCTGGACGTTATGCGTGCTGACGTTTGTGGGCAATAATGCGGCCGTGCGCGGCCAGGATGCCGAGACGTACACCGCACGGACCAAACCCGTCGTCCGCGAGTTCATTAAGCCGGCGAATCTGCTCCCGCGGAAAATCCTGGGGGTTGAGCCCCTGGAACCCGGCTACGGCAAAGTGCTCGTGTGGCCGCGTTGTGCCGGAGCGGCCGACCTGGCGGCAGTGGCCTGGGCACGCGGGAGGGTGCCGACTGTAAAAGGACCGATCATCGTTGACTGGCGTCATGCTGCGGATGGGTTTCATTTGGACCTGGAATTACCGCCTCGGACCAGCGCCCTGGTGCGCTTGCCATCGGAATGGGATGAGCAAGTGCGGGTGGATGGCAACCCAATGATCGGCACAAAACGCGAAGGAACTGTCGAGGTGGAAGTAACCGAGTCAGGCAAGCACGAACTTTCCGTGGCCGATGATGCTTTGGAGGTGGCAGGCGTCCCGCCCATGGCTGGCTGTACTCAGCCAGCATCGGTCGTACTCGACCGATAGCAGCAAGAGCGAAGCGTCGGATACCCCCCAAGCAATCATAAAACCGCTCCGCTCGTGCTTATATCGACGGAGTACCGTCGATGCGTGCGGATTACGGCACGCCACGGGCGAGACGCCTGCCACGTTTGACGCGGGCATCCGCGGCCTCTACCATTTTCGGCTAGTCCGAGACGAGCTTTGCTCTTGCCGGACAAGGGACGTTCGGCATGTTCGCCATCGTCAGCGACATACACGCCAATCTCGAAGCGTTCACGACGGTTCTGGCCGAGATCGACCGGCGGGGGATTCAGCACGTCGTGTGCCTGGGCGACATCGTTGGATATGGTCCCAATCCCATGGAATGCCTGGACCTGGTCGCCGCCCGATGCCGCGCCTCTTTGATGGGAAATCACGATTTTGCGGTCTTCTATGAGCCGTACAATTTCAACCAGGGCGCCGAGCAGGCCTGCTATTGGACGCGGAGATGTTTCGAGCAGGACCCCGATCCGCAACGTCGCGCGGCGCGATGGAAATTCCTCGGCAACCTCCCGGTGCGCCTGCGGACCAACGACTTCGTTGCCGTCCACGCCTCCCCACGCCGGCCCATCAACGAATACATCTTTCCCGACGACATCTACACCAATCCGGGCAAATTCGTCAGCATCTTCGAGCGGTTCGATCGGCTGTGTTTCGTCGGCCACACGCACGTGCCGGGCGTATTTTTGGAAGGCCCGGATTTTTACAGTCCGGACGAGTTGGATTACAAGTTTCAGTTGACCGAGGAAAAGGCGATCATCAACGTCGGTTCGGTCGGCCAGCCGCGCGATCGCGATCCCAGAACCAGCTTCGTGGTCGTCACCGACACGCACATTGAATTTGTGCGCCTGGTCTACGATGTCGATACCACCGTCAAGAAGGTGGAGGCAATCGACGAATTGGACAACTTTCTGGGAAGCCGGCTGATCGATGGGAGATAACACGGGCATTCATGGGCAATAAGACGACGATTCTCGGGATGGCGGCGCTCATTCTTCTCTGCATAGGCTATTCGTATTTCCTGCATTACGAATATAAGCAGCATCCGAACTGGAATCCCGAAGCCGCATCGAACGAGCCGGCGCAAACCGCCGCGGCCAGCCAGTCCGTGGCGCCGTCCAACGGCATGACCACGACCGAGGCGTCGACCGGCCCGT
The DNA here is from genome assembly GCA_050010915.1 of Tepidisphaeraceae bacterium. Classification (GTDB taxonomy): domain Bacteria; phylum Planctomycetota; class Phycisphaerae; order Tepidisphaerales; family Tepidisphaeraceae; genus PALSA-1353. The sequence continues at coordinate 6,778 of JBEKKC010000139.1, forward strand.
CGTCGGGCACGGCGATTGTGGCGGCAACGACTCAGGCCGTGGGACGCCCCGCGACGATCGGCTCCGATCAGCCCGACGATCCGACGTTCGCGCTGGGGTTGCATCTCGCACCCCAGGGCGCCGCCTTGGCTTCGGTGACGATCAATTCCTACAAGGACACGGATGCGAAAGATCGCTATGTCTTTCAGCAGCCGGTCGATCTGGCTGGGTCCGCCGTAAGCGGCGGACCCGGAGCGGGCCCGTTGGCGACGCGCTCCGTCACCGTGGACGGGCAGAGCATCGATCTGAGCAAGGTGGACTGGCAGCTAGAGCCGGGATCGACCGCCGCCTCCGCCGCTTACGGCCTGGACGTTCTCTCGGCCGATCACAAGCCGCTGTTGCACGTCAGCAAAACTTATCAGGTGCGCCAGCGGGGTCCCCAGAAGAACCGCGACAACACCGCCGCCGGATACGAAGTGGCCGTGTCGTACCATTTGCGGAACCTGTCCGGCAGGCCGCTCAATGGCGTTCGCGTGGAATTCGACGGACCGACCATGCCGCCGCGCGAGATGGAGCGGTCGGACGACCGGCAGATCGTCGCGGGGTACGACAAGAACGACGGCAACATCGACGTGACCCGCGATTACCTGGCCGAATTCAAGCCCGGCGCCCAGGACAAGGACATCTCCACCGAGAAAAATTACAAGTTTCTATGGGCGGGAACCAGCAGCAACTATTTCGCCGCCGTCGTCTTGCCGGACAAGCAAGGCGCCATCGACTCGGTCAAGATTCATTGCCCGAATCCCGACGCCCCGGCCGAAGACCGCGTCGCCGTTCTCGATTTCCAGAGCGCCCCAATGTCCGTTCCCCCCGGCTCGTCCGTCGACTTGCCCCTGTCGGTCTTCTTCGGACCCAAGGAACGCGGACTTATGGAAGGCGATTATTACGGCGTCTTCCCCCGCTTCTACAGTCAACTCCTCTCCACCGCCGGAAGTTCCTGCGGATTCTGCACCTTGCCCTGGCTGGTCGACGGGCTGGTCGATCTGCTGCAAGTCTTCCATTTTATCCTGTGCGATTGGGGTTTGGCGATCATCGCCCTGGTCGTCTTGGTTCGGGCGATTCTGCATCCCATCAGCAAGCACTCCCAGGTCTCGATGCTCAAGCTCCAGAAAATGGGGCCGGAGATGGAACGGCTCAAAAAGAAATACGGCGACGACAAGGAGGCTCTGGCCAAGGCGCAGATGGAAATGCACAAGGAAATGGGGATCACCCCGTTCCTCGGCTGCTTGCCGATGTTCCTGCAAATGCCGATCTGGATCGCGCTCTATTCGGCGCTGCAAAACGACATCGTCCTGCGCCAGGCGCCCTTTCTGTGGGGGCTGACCTGGATTCACGATCTGGCCCGGCCGGACAGGCTGATCTCCTGGGACCAGCATCCCTTCACGGTGCCGTTCTTCGGGATGAAAGTGACGTCGCTGAACGTGCTGCCGCTGGTCATGGCGGTCGTGATGTTCCTTCAGCAGAAGCTCCAGCCTCAGCCGCCGACCCTCACCGCCGAGCAGGCCTCGCAGCAGAAGATGATGCGATATATGTCGCTGGCGTTTTCCCTCTTTTTCTACTGGATGCCGAGCGGGTTGAACCTGTACATCTTGACCAGTTCCACCATCGCGATTTTCGAGAGCAAGATCATCCGCAAACACATCAAGGAACACGAGGAGCGAGAGAAGGCCGGAAAGGTGATCGTCGATGCCAAGCCGACCCGGCAGGGGAAACAGAAGCAGAAGGAAGAGCCGATGTCGCAGGCGTCCAAGCCGGGCTGCCTGGGGAGCGTCTGGGCGAATTTGCAGAAGAAGGCGGAGGAAGTCCGACGGGAGGCAGAGCGCAAAGGGAAGAAGAAAGGGTAAAAGCAAATTCGAAACTCGAAATTCGAAATTCGAATCAAATTCGAAATTCGAAGGACGAAACGCAGGCCCGTTTCGAATTTTAGACTTCGAATTTGATTCGAGTTTCGAATTTCGAGTTTTTCCGCCCCCATGTTTTCCTCCGACACCATCGCCGCCATCAGTTCCGCTGCCGGGCGCGCCGCGCGGATGATCCTGCGCATCAGCGGCCCCCAGACGTATCCGATCGCCGCCAGTCTCGGCATCGCAGCCTGGGGCGGCGGATCGGCCGGCCGGAACGAGCTGCGCTTCGGCGACGTTTCCTGCCCCGCATGGGTCTATCAATTCGCTTCGCCGCGCAGTTACACGGGCGAAGACCTCGTGGAGCTGCACGTTCCGGGCAATCCGCTGCTGGCTCGGATGCTGCTCGCATGGTTGATGCGGCACGGAGCCCGGCAGGCGGAGCCGGGCGAATTCACCGCCCGCGCATATTTCAACGGTAAACTCGATCTTTCCCAGGCCGAAGGCGTCGCCGCGACCATCTCCGCGCAAAACCAGCAGCAGCTTGCGGCCGCCCGGCGGCTCATGGCGGGCGAACTGGCGCGCCGGCTCCGACCGTCGATGGACCTGCTCGCTGAATCGCTGGCGCTGCTCGAAGCCGGGATCGACTTTTCCGACGAGGGAATCGAATTCCTCACCCTCCAAGATGTCGCCGCCAGAATCGATTCGGTGGCCGACCAACTCAAGACCCTCGTGGCCGAGAGCGTGCGATTCGAGAAGCTCACGCACGAGCCGACGATCGTGCTGGCCGGCCGGCCGAATGCGGGCAAAAGCACGTTGACCAACGCGCTGGCCGGAAAGCATCGATCGATCGTCTCCCCCCAGCCCGGCACCACGCGGGACGCACTGTCCGTGGAGATCGTCCTGCCTCGCGGCGTCGCCCGCCTGATCGACGTTGCCGGGATCGAAGAATCCGGCCAATCCTCACCCTCCTCGCCGCCGCACGAAGTTCACGAGCAGATGCGGGACCTGGCCCATCGCGCCATCGAACGCGCGGACGTGCTCGTCCTGGTGCGCGATGCAACCGACGACCGGGCGGACGTTCCGCTGCCCAGAACCCCGGATTTGCGCGTCGTATCCAAATCCGATCTGCTCGAAACACTTCCCATTTCAGGTGCATCCCTGCCGGTCAGTGCCGTGACTGGCGACGGATTGGATGCGCTGCGCCGGAGCCTGGATCTCGCTGCGTTCGCCTCGGATTCGGTCGGCGCGAGCCTGGCGTTGAGCGGCCGGCATCTACAGGCATTGGATGACGCGATTTCCGCGCTGCGCCGGGCCAGGGACGTGCCCGATTCCCTGGAACTCCTGGCCGCCGAATTCCGCGCCGCATTGGACGCCCTGGGCGGCATTTTGGGCGCCGTCACCCCCGACGACATCCTGGGCAGGATCTTCTCCAAATTCTGCATCGGCAAATGAATGTGGCATGGGCGTCCCGTCCATGGCTGGCTGTACTCAGCCAGCAATCGGTCGTACTCGGCCGATGAAAGCAAGAGCGAAGCGTTGAACGCACAGCGGAGCAATCGCCAGACCGCTTCGCTCGCGCTGATATCGACGGAGTACCGTCGATGCGTGCGGCCTACCGCACGCCACGGGCGCGACGCCCGTGCCACAACCCTTGCATCGCAACTCCCCGCGAGCGACGATACTTGCCAGTCTGATTTTCCGGGCAATTCATTGCGGAGGATATATGCGGGTTCTTTACACATCCATTCTCGTCGTCTTGTTTGCCCCGATGGTCTGCCTTGGCCAGGCGCTGGCGGATCGTTTGCCGGGCGATGCACAGATTTACGTCGGCTGGAGCGGCACGGATTCCCTGGGGCCGGGGTTTGACCAGTCCCATCTGAAGGCCGTCCTCGACGCCTCTCAGTTTTCTCAGTTCTTGCACGATTCGCTGCCGCAATGGACCAGCCGCATCGGCGGGATGAACCCGCAAATGTCCCGGGTGATCCGGCAAGTCACGGATCTCCTGAGCGCGGCCGCGCAGCATCCGACGGCGTTCTATTTCGGCGGGCTTGGCGCGGCCAACGCCGGTGGGCCGCCGATTCCGCAACTGGCCATCGCCTGCGACGGCGGGGCGGATGCGCCCAAAATCGAACAGCAGGTCCGGCGATTGCTCGAACGCGCCCAAGGCCCGGGCCTCAATCTGCGAGTGATCGGCACCCTCGTGGTTGTCAGCGATTTCGTATTTCCCGAACATATTGACAGTCCCTTGTCGCAAAACGCCGGCTTTCAGGCGGCCATGGGGCAGCTTGGGAAAGACCCCGTGCTGGCCGTCTACGTGGACGGCACGGCGACGGTGGCGACGATCGATGCGGCGATCCAGCAGCTTGCTCCACCCCAGGCTCGGCAACTTTGGCCTCAGATTCGCGACGCCCTTGGCTTGGGGGGCCTGAAGACGGCGGCGATGACCGCGGGGTTTGATGGAAAAAATTGGTCCCAGCAGGCCATGGTGGCCGCCCCGGCGCCGCGCAAGGGGTTATTGGCCTTGGCCGATGCCGCGCCTCTGGCGCCCGAGATATTCAAGCTGATCCCGGATAGCTCGACGATGGCCGGGGCGGGAAGCTGCGACTTCGACGCTCTTTTCACGCAGATTGATCAGGCCGTCGTTCAGTTCGCTCCGGACCAGGGCAACCGGTTTCACCAGGTTCTGGCCCAGGTGAACCAGACGCTTGGCCTGGACGTTCAAAAGGATTTGCTGGCGGCGCTCGGCGCGCAATGGGGATATTACGTTGATCCCACCACCGCCGGAAACGGGCTCTTGGGATGCACGATCGTCAACCGCCCGCGAAACGCCGACCAGTTGGAGACCTCGCTCAACACGCTGGAGTCCTTGGCGAACAACATGATCCGCCAGGCCATTCAGCGCGGGCAAGGCGGCGGCCGCGGACAACTGACGATCCACGTCGAATTCCGGCAACTGACCAGCAACGGAACGAGCGTTCATTACCTGGCCACGCCGCTGATTTCACCGTCCTGGGCGATCAAGGATGGGACGTTGTACATCGGCCTCTATCCGCAGATGGTGGTGTCGGCCGTGAACCGGCCGGCGGATGCCAAGTCGATCCAGGACAATCCCGATTTCCAGGCGGTGATCCAGAAGCTCAACGCCCCGGCGGCCTATTCCAGCTTCAGCTTCATCGACTTGCCCAAGACCATGCCCAACGGCTACCAGGGTTGCCTGGCGATGAGCCGGCTGTATTTTGGGCTGGGAGATCTTTTCGGAGCGCAATCCCCGCCGCTGATTATGCCTCCGCTGGACAAGATCATGGCCGAAACCGAACCGGCCGGCTGTGTCAGTTGGGGCGACGATGCGGGATTTTATTTCAAGTCGATCGAGCCGTTTCCCGGCGCCAGCGCCATCGGATCGGCCGACAGCATATCGGCCGCTGGCGTGGGAGAAACGGCCATGCTGGCCAGCATTCTGCTCCCATCCCTCAACCGCGCCCGCGAAACGGCCAACCGCGTGAAATGCGCCAGCAATATGCGCCAGATCGGGCAGGGGATTTTGCTGTATGCCAACGATCACCAGGGAAATTATCCGCCGGACCTGGGGACGCTGGTGAAAGCGGAGGATCTGACGGCCGCGGTGTTCGTCTGTCCCAGTGCCGGCACGCGCCCGCCCGGGCCAATGGCGCGCGATGAGTTAGCCGACTGGGTCAACGCGAATTCCGATTACATCTACATCGGCGCGAACCTGAAAACGGGCGACCCCAAAGTAGTCCCCTCCACGACGGTCGTCTGCTATGAAAAAGACGACAACCACGGCGGCAATGGGATGAACCTGCTATTCGCCGACGGCCATGTGGAATTCATGCAGTTGGAACCAGCCCATCAGGCGATTAATAACAGCATCATCCCCAGGTGATGATTCTCGTAGAAGCGAGAATGTTCTCATCAATAATCAATGAGGCCCGATGAAAGACGGGTTGACCCAAGACGAAAATCGCTTCCTGTCAAAAATTGTGGGCTCCCGGTGGCCTCAACAAACCGACATGTCGCTTGATGCAAATGCGGCTTGGGTCGGCGAGCAGGCCGGATTGACCGAAAGCCGCACAAAAAGCGTCGTCGAGTCGCTGGTGCGCAAGGGATTGTTGCATGCCCGTGA
>JBEKKC010000140.1:0-12724 GCA_050010915.1 Tepidisphaeraceae bacterium
CATTGCGGCCTTGGCGGTTCTTCCGGCGATGTCGGTGCTGCGCCGCGACCGGGGGGCGCGAGTCGCGGCGGTTTGGATCCTCGGGCCGCTTATTTCCGCGGCGATTTATTTTGCCGCCAATCCCTACGTCACCATTCATCTGGCCGGCGATCCGACGGTGCTGCATTCCAATCTTGCCAACACCCGTGCGATGTATCCCGCCGGAGGCTCGGCATCGAACCTTGCCAATGCCGCCGTTCTCGTCGCGGCGGGAATGTCCTGGCCGCTGGCGATCCTCGGCACACTGAGCGCGGCGGTGCTGGCGGTCAGGCGCGGCGAATCCGGCCGGCGGATCGGCTGGCTGCTGGCCCCGTCCGCCGCGATCGTTCTGATCGACTTCACGCTGTTTGCCGCCAACAAGCCGGGAGAGTATGCCAGATTCGCAGTCTTCGCCGATACCGCCCTGATGCTTGCGGCATTCTTCGCCCTGGCAAGATTTGAAGGCCCGTCGTCGCTTCGAGCCGTCGCCGGAGTGATCCTGGTCGTGATCGCCGCCGTTCACGGGGCGGCTTACGAGCACGGATTTCTGCGTGATTCATCCTCGGACGATTCGCGTGCGCAGGCGGCCGCGGAAATCGACGGACGCCTGACGGCCGCATCACAAAACCCCGTTCTGTACGTTCAGCAGGAACCGGCGCCGTACTGTTTGCCGCCGGTGAATTTGTTTCGCTGGCGGATCGTCCTGTTGCCACGCGATGGGCAAATCCCCTCTTCTCTTTCCCCCGGTATTTTGGTCAAGCCGGAGGATTCGATCAAAATCTTCGATCCGACGGCCACGCCGATCAGTTGGGCGAACAAGGCTTTTGACGTGGCCGCGGTGTCCGGGAAGTGATATCTTTGAGCGAATGCAAGGTGTAACCACCGCCATTGTCGCCTTCATATTCCTTTGCCTGGTGATTCCGTCGCTCATCAAAAACAAAAGCCAGTATTATGCGGCATTCATCGCGGTGGTGGCCGTCATATTTCTGGATGCGGTCGCGCACATGTTTCCCGACACCTCGCCGGCCCCCCGGGCCGTTTGTTACGTGCTGGCCGGTTTTATTCAGATCATTGCGGTGGTGATGCTTTTCCTGGCGACGGGCGGGTTGACCTTCCGGGCGCTTAGCGGAGACATGATTGAAGTGCTTCGCCGAGGCGAAGAGGAAAAGGAAGTGATCATTCCGCTGAGCGACGAGGCGAAGCAGAAGATTCGAGCGGGTCAGGAGGAATCTGAGCGGCGCGTGAAGCGCGACGAGCAAAGCCCCAAGGTCTTCGTGATCGACGATCCCGCGAAGTCGCCGCCGGCCAATCCGCCGCCGCCCGCCAAGCCGCCGGCCTACACCGGTCCGCTGCCGCTGGAGTAATGTTCGCGGCTCGTTGTAACTCTCCGGCCTCTGGCCGTACAATATTCCGGTTCTGCGGTTTTACAGCCGCTGAGGAGTGACGAATGTCGGTTGCCGCTTTGGCCGCAGTGGACGTGGGGGGATATGTCAATCCGTGGAAGGCGGGGGCCATCCTGGTTGTGCTGCTCGTCTGGGTCAGGCTACTGTCGTGGATTGACAAGGACGGCCCGGAAGCCCGCCTGCCTCGGGAGATCGTCAACACCATCATGATGGCCGGCCTGGTCGGGGGATATTTGCTGTTTTTCTTTTTGCCGGGTTTTGGGCTGGCGTTTGGGGTATTAATCGGATTGTTCGTCGCGGACGTCGGGGCCTATCTGGGAATGCGGTCGCGCACCATCGGGCTTGGCGACCTGAAACAGCAATTTGCGGATTGGTGGGGCGGGCTGCTCAAGCGGGAGAAGAAGCAGCACGTCAAGGCCGTCGCCGGGCAGGTGATGATGATGAACCAGAGCGGCGCCATCGAGGAGGCGCCGGAATCGGACACGCCGGAGTCGCTGCGCTACGAATCCGCCCAGCAGTTTTTGACCAAACCCCTGCGGCTGGGCGCCGAGCGGCTGGAACTGGTCGCCGGCGAGCCGACCGCCGTGAGTTACCTGGTCGACGGCATGCGCTACAACGGTGACGCGATGGATCGCAACAAAGCGGGAGCGGCCGTGCAATTCCTCAAAGGCGTTGCCGGGCTGGACATGGAAGAACGCCGCAAGCCGCAGACCGGAACGTTCAAGGCCGCGATTGACGGGAAGAAATATACGATTCAGATCACGTCCAAGGGCAGCGCGCAGGGCGAATCGTTGCGTCTGATCACCAATCCCAAGGACAGGCAGGATTTCAAGCTTGACGTGATGGGTTTCAGCGAGGAACAGCTAAAGACGGTTCGCGAGTTGGTGCAGGGCGGCGGGGGAGTGATTCTGCTGGGCGCGCCGCGCGGGCAGGGGCTGACCAGCCTTTGCTATGGGATGATCCGCGCCCACGACGCGTTTTTGTACCACGTCCATACCATCGAGCGAGCGCCGGAATTTGATCTCGAGGGCGTGACGCAAAACGCCCTGGCCGCCAACGCGCCGCCCGCCGAAGAGGCCAAACAGGTCAACTGGGTGATCAGCCAGGAGCCCGACGTGCTCATGGTGACTTCGCTGGAGGACCCGCACAGCGCGGCCGATCTGGCCAAATTTGCCGCCGGCGAACGGCGAGTGTACGTCGGCCTGCGCGCGATCAACACCTTGGACGCGCTGCGCCAATGGCGCAAACTCGTGGGTGACGACGCCCTGGCGATGAAGAACCTGCGGGCGATCATCGTCGGCCGGCTGGTCCGGCGGCTTTGCTCCGCGTGCAAGGTCGGGTACACGCCCGATCCGACGACCCTCAGAAAACTCAACATGAATCCCGATGCCGTCGGCAAACTGTATCAGGCCCGCAAGGAGCCCATGCGCGATGCCAAGGGCAATCCCGTTCCCTGCACGTTCTGCAACGATCTGGCGTTCAAGGGCCGATTGGGAATTTATGAGGTCATGGTCATCGACGACGAGATTCGCAACGTGATCGCCGGCGCCGGGACCGACAGCCAGATCAGGCAGGCCCAGCGAGGCAAGCGGGGCCGGCTTCTACAGGAGATGGCGCTGGCGCAGGTGCAAGCGGGGGAAACAAGCGTCGAAGAAGTGCTGCGGGTCTTGAAGCCCGATTCGCCATCGGGCGGCGCCTCGCGCCCCAAGAGCGGCGCCCCTCCGGCTCCTTCGAGCGGCCGGCCCCCATCGAAGGGCCCCGCGCCCGCGCCGCGCGAACGATCCTCACAGCCCAGACGCGCCGAACCTTGACTCCATGTTTACACGCAAGCCCATGTTTACACGGATCCAACCATGATTTTCAGCCTCGTCCTTTTCGCCCTGGCCGGTGTCATCGCGTTCTTCCATTACACCCAGGGGTGTTTCAGCGCGACCATCTCGGCGATCCTCGCGGCCGTTGCCGCGGTCGTCGCACTCGGATGGTACGAGCAGGTGGCTCCTTTGCTTTTCAACGCCAAAATCTACGACCAGGCCGCCTCCGTTTCGTTGGTCGTCATCTTTGCCGTTGCTTATATCCTGCCGCGCCTGATTATCGATTCGCTGGTTCCCGGCAACGTTCGCTTGCCGGTGATCGTGGATAAAGCCGGCGCCGCCGTGATGGGGCTGATCGCCGGGCTGATCTCCACGGGAATCGTCGCCGTCGCCGCCGACGCGCTGCCGTTTGGCCCCACCATCGCCATGTACTCCCGATTTGCCACGGCCGATCAGCACGTGACCGGAGGTTACATCGGCTTGAACGGTCAGTCGCAGGACACCGTCAACTACGACGTGGTCACCGCCGACAAAATCGATCCCGACGATCCCGCCAAATCGCACGTCTGGCTCGCGCAGGACGACCTGGTGGTGGATTTGGAAAAGCGGGTCAGCGCCGACAACGGCTCGCTGGCGTTTGATCACCCGTTTAACTCGGTTCATCCCGATCTTCTCGACGAATTGTACGCCCAGCGGCTGGGGATACAGCCCGGCGGCAAACACTCGGCCGTCGCGGCGGACCAGTCGGTGTCGGTCAAGGGCGTTTATACTCCGCCCAAACCCATTCCACAGGTTGACGGCGAGCCAAACCAGATGCGCAACGGCGCGACGCCGCCCCCGCCCACCGTGGCTGCCGAAGCCGATCAGATTATCCTCGTGGTGCGCATGAACTTGGGCGGAAAGGACCTGGCCGACGACAGCGATAATCTTCTGCGCTTTTCCGCTGGCGCGATCCGCTTGATGACCGGCGAGCCGGACAGCGGCGCGGCGTTCAAGGATTATTATCCCGTCGCCACGCTCGATGCCAGGGGCATCGCCGTGGCAGCCAGGCCAGACGATTTCCTTTTCGCGGATTTGAATGGCGTGCGGACCATTGATTTCGTGTTCGTGGTTGACCGCGATCACGTATTCAGCGGCGATGAGAACAAAATACCGTTCCAACTTCCGCAGGGATCGTTCGTGGAATTCAAGCGTTACGGGTTGGTCGATCTCTCCGGTAAAACGGTGGAATACGGGCCGCCGCCCAACAAGGACAAGACTCCCGTCATCCGAAAGCCGGAAATCGATAAGATTCTCGTCAGAACCGACGGAATCTGGACGGGAAGCGCGGCCATTACAAATTCCAGCGCCGCTCCGTCCAGCGCGCCGCCCCAGGCGCAGGCCCCCGCGGCCGCCGAAAACGCCCCGGCGCAAGCCGGCGGTGGACATCCCTTGGGAGATTCCGGCCTGAGTTACGAGGACATCTCCGTTTCCAACAAGCTGGCCGCGCCGATCAACTGCGGCACCGGCAATGACGGTGGGACGGTTCAGCTTGTCAACGGCGTCGCCGGCCAGTTGGAACATCGCCGATGGTTGCAATTGACCGTCTCGGCGGACACGCCCGTCGCGCAACTCGGCACGCCGATCGACGACAACGTCGATACCCTGGCCGTCGATCCGAATAAAGTGTTGGTGCAGGTCCACTGCTCCGGGCCGGTTTCAGGCTCGGCCAGCGCGATTTGGGGATGGGGCCGGCGAGTCGCCGATTTTGCCCTGGCGGATGCGACGGGCAGCACCTATCCATGCGTCGGCGCCTGGGCGACGGTGCAGCGCAGCGCCAAACATTACTTCGTCGTCAACTACAAGAATTTCGACGACAAGAATCACCTCCAGGAAATCTCTCCACAGAAGGGCCGCCCTGTGGACGTGTGGCTGGTATTCCAGGTTCCCGCCGGCACTCCGATTTCCGAAATCCGCTTCAGCGCCAATACGGTGATGGACAACCTACAGTTCAACGCGCGATGAAAAAGCCGGCGGATGGCCATCCGCCGGTGTCTCGACATCACCGTCACTCAAAACCCCCCCACTGGGCGCAGCCGCTGATGGATCTCGTCCATCGTGCCGTTCTCGTCGCCGTTGCCGGATTTGCCGTGCTCCTGCTGCTGCTCGGTGCGCTGGGCATTCTGCTGCATCTGCTGGTTTTGCGCGGTGGTGTTGGGCGGCGGAGGCGGGGGTTGCAGCGACTTGGGCAGGGGTAGCGTCAATTGAACGTCGCCGCGCTGCACCACCAATTGCCCGTCCGACGTATATGCGTCGCGGATGGCGTCCTTCCCCGCTTGTTCGTTGTCCAATCCGTTAAGGTCCGTGCGGACCGTATGCCCGTCGATGGCGGCGATGATCACGTCGTTGGCCTTGAGCCCAAATTTCACTTCCATCGGGCTGCCCGGCCGGACCAGGGTGATCTGGAGGTCTTGCAGCTTCCCGTCGCCGCGAGTATCGGGAATCTCGGCGTAGGTGTCTTCGATCCTTAGACCGTTTGCATCGACCCCGTTGAGTTGGTTGACAAACGTCTCCGCTTTTTGCTGGGCATGGAGGGAAGCCTGGACGTCGGGGAGATAGATCGCATGCATGATCCAGGCGATGACGCCGATCGTCACCAGCAGCCCCACCAGCCCGAAGGCCATTCGCATAAGCGTGTCCTCGTTTCTATCCTATTATTAGCTTCTAAATGGCCAATAGGAATGGGAAGCCGGCATTTTCCATTTTTTTCGTCGTCCATTTCGGCTGCCCGCGCATCCAAGATGGAGTCGGCAACGCCGATCTTGCAATGGCTGCCGGCCCGCTCCGGCATCGGAGGATTCATGCGATACATCGTCTTGCTGGGTATGGCTTTACTGGCATGTCTGCCTGTCGGCGAGGCCCGGGCCGACCAGCCCGGGGCGAGCGAACAATCCATGGCGGCGGATGCGGCCAACCGTTTCGCGACCGATTTGTACGCCGGCCTGTCGTCGGCCCAGGGAAATCTGTTTTGCTCGCCGCTGAGCGTTTACGGCGCCCTGATGATGACCAGCGCCGGGGCGCGAGGCGGCACCGCCGCCGAGATGTCCGCCGTGCTTCACACGTCTCCGGGCGACGCACATGCCGCCGTCGGGCGGCTCCTGGGCCAGCTCCAATCCACCGACGCGGATTTCCAGCTTCATATCGCTAGCGCCCTGTGGGCGCAGATCGGTTTCAAAAGTCTCCCGGCCTTTCAAAACCTTCTTTCCAGCGATTACCGTTGTGACTATTTCAACGTCGATTTTGCCAACCCCATCGCCGCCAGCCGGACCATTAACGACTGGGTCGCGCGCCAGACCTCCGGAAAGATCGCGGAGCTTTTTTCCCCAGGAACGCTTCCAGCCGGCGCCAAGCTGGTGTTGACCAACGCGATTTATTTTCATGCCGACTGGCAATCGCCGTTTTCGCCGGACATGACCGCCGCGCGCGAATTTCACGTCCCCAATCAGGCCGCAGGGCAGCAGCGCCCGTCGATGCGTCAGCAGGGCGTTTTTCCGTTCATGCACGGCGATCAATTTGACGCCTTGGAGCTTCCGTACAAGGGCGGCGACGTGGGGATGGTGATCCTTCTGCCGAATTCAGTGGATGGGCTTAAGGCGTTGGAGCCCGTGTTTTCCGAAAAGTTGTTGAACGACGTGACGGCAGGCCTTCAACCGCAATTTGTGCAGGTCACGATCCCGAAATTTACGTTCACCGAGCAGGCCAGCTTGCCGCCGGTGCTGGAGGCGATGGGGATGCGCAAGGCCTTCAGCGCCGGCGAGGCCGATTTTTCCGGCATCGACGGAAGGGCGGACCTCTTCCTGGCTGACGTTCGGCACAAGGCCTGCGTGTCGGTGCACGAAAAGGGCACCGAAGCCGCCGCCGCGACGGGCGGGGTCATGATGCCGACGGCCATGCCCGCGGCCAGGGTCACGTTCACGGCGGATCATCCATTTCTATTCGTCATCCGCGATCACCATAGCGGCGCCGTGCTGTTCGTCGGGCGGGTGTGGGACCCGGGGGCGGCGTAAAAACGCCAATGGCAAGGATGTGGTGGCCAATAATTCCTCGGATATTCACGGAATTACCGGATTTATTGGGAAAATTCTCGACTTCTTCCCATTGCTCTGTTATATTAAGGTAGCGGGTTGGAGAGTCTAAAGCGTAAAACCCGCGTCGCGTGCGATGTCCCTTTCAACGCGACGTACGCCTAAAAATAATCCGAAGGCGTTTGGACACGGATTGTCGCGGTTTATGACGATCGAGCGTTGTGGTGCCTCTATCGCGATCAGTCTTTTGAATGAAATCCCGATTGCCAGCGCCGACGGCGTCTGAAAAAAAAACGATTAATGTTTGAACAGCGGCAGCAGCCGGAGGGGCGGCCAGCCGCTGTTTTTTTGCGCGCTCCGAGTTGTCACGCTCGCATCTGCATCCCGATCGCCGCGACGCATTCCACATTGCTCGCGGGCGTCCAATCCGCTATTTATCTGTCGGCAAAACCAATAAAGGAGTCTTCATGCAATACACCACCCTCGGCCGCACCGGTCTGAAAGTCTCCCGCCTGTGCCTTGGCACGATGAATTTCGGCCCGCAAACGCCGGAAGCCGAGAGCCATGGCATCATGGACAAGGCCATCGATCTGGGAATCAACTTTTTCGACACGGCCGACGTCTATGGCTGGAAGAAGGGGGAAGGCGTCACCGAGCAGATCATCGGGCGTTGGTTTGCCCAGGGCGGCGGCCGGCGCGAAAACACCATCATCGCCACCAAGGTGTTCGGCGACATGGACGTTGACGCCGCCGACGTCACGATGAAGCGCGGACTCAGCGCCGTCAAAATTCGCCGGGCGTGCGACGACAGCCTGCGGCGAATGAAAACCGATTACATCGACCTCTATCAGATGCACCACGTTGCCCGCGAGGCGCCGTGGGACGAGATCTGGCAGGCGATGGACGTCCTGATCCACCAGGGCAAAATACTTTACGTGGGCAGCAGCAATTTCGCCGGCTGGCACATTGCCCGCGCCTGCGAGACGGCCAGCCGCCGCGGCTTGATGGGGCTGGTCAGCGAACAGAGCAAATACAGCCTGGCGGCCAGGACCGTCGAATTGGAGGTCCTCCCCGCTTGCCGGGCCTATGGCGTGGGCGTAATCCCCTGGAGCCCGCTCGACGGTGGATTGCTCGGCGGCGTTCTACAGAAGTTGGAAAAAGGCCGGCGCACCAGCGAAAACGTGCAAAAACGCCTCGACAAGCTCCGCCCCCAACTCCAAGCCTGGGAAAATCTCTGCGATGAACTTGGGCACAAGCCCGCGGACGTGGCGCTGGCTTGGCTGATCGCCAATCCCGCCGTCACCGCGCCGATCATCGGCCCGCGCACCATGGACCAACTCACCGGCTCCCAGGCGGCGCTGGACGTCAAGCTCGACGATGCGGCCAATTCCCGTCTCAACTCGATCTGGCCCGGCCCCGGCGGCGAAGCCCCCGAAGCCTACGCCTGGTGAACAGTGTAGCCGGCGAGCTTGCTCGCCGTATTCCCCCAAAGCTCGCAAGAAAACAATTTCAGCATGACCCGGCACGCCCATTCGATTGACGCTGCTGCGCCGACTGCATACCATCGCCAGCCCAGGCAGAATTTAAGGAGATGAATGTTCAACCTCGACCCGAATAAGCTGGATGGACGTCTTTTGGACCGGGCCGCGCGCTATCTGGGCGCCGATCCGGCCTCCATCCCGCTCAACATGCCCGTCGCCATGCCCGGTCCGCCGGGCGGCGGTTACAACCGCTATCGTGAAATGACCCTCGAGGAAATGCTCCTGGAAAACAGGGTCCTCTTCCTCGTCGGCGAAATCAATCACATCAGCGCCAGCAGGATCATGATGCAGATGCTCTATCTCCAGAGCGTCAAGCGCGACCAGGACATCAACCTCTACATCAACAGCCCCGGCGGCGTGGTGGACGATACCCTGGCCATCTACGACATCATGAAATTCCTCACCTGCGAGGTCGCGACGTACTGCATCGGCCGGGCGGAGAGCGGCGGGGCCATCGTGCTCATGGCCGGCAAGAAGGGCAAACGCTTCATCCTCCCCAACGCCAAGGTCATGATTCACCAGCCGTTTGGCGGCGTTTACGGCCAGGCCGCGGATATCCAGATCCAGGCGGATGAAATCCTGAAGACCAAGGCCACGCTGATCTCGATCATGTCCCGCTGCACCGGCCAGGACATCGAGCGCATCCGCGAGGACAGCGAGCGAGACCGGTTCTTCGACGCGGCGGGGTCCGTGAAATATGGCATCGTCGACGAGGTGCTGGGCGAGGATTCGCCCGCGGCGATTGCCGCCAGCGACGCCACCAAGCCCAAGTGAACGAACGCCCATGCTCTATCTCAGCATCGATCATCCCGCGATTTCGTGTCACGATGTCGATCGGCAGGTCGAGTGGTATTGCCGCAACCTGGGCATGAAATTGATCGCCACCAACTCCCAAACTCCGCCGAGCGTGATGGTGGGTTACGACGGCGAAGCGGCGATGATCGAGTTGATGCCGGTGAAGGATGCCGGCCCCAATCCCGCCCAGACGCCGCGGTTTCAGCCCGGCCTTCGGCATCTGGCCCTGCGCGTCGGCGATTTTCAGGACGCGTATCGCCGCTTGAAAGCCCTCGGCGTCAAGTTCCTCTTCGAGCCGGTCGAAGCGATCGGCGGCGGAACGATCGTCTCGTTCCGCGATCCGGAAGGCAATGAATTGCAGATTGTGCAGCGGACAGGAAAAATGAAATGAGCGACAACACGCTGATTCCCATCGTCATTGAAAAATCCGGCCGTGGAGAGCGGGCCTATGACATCTATTCGCGATTGCTCAAGGATCGGATCGTGATCCTTGGCGGACCGGTCACCGACGACTCCGCCAACTCCATCATCGCGCAGTTCCTGTTCCTCTCCAACGACGATCCCAAGTCCGACATCCAGTTTTACATCAACTCGCCGGGCGGCAGCATCTCCGCCGGGTTGGGCATCATCGACACCATGCGCTTCCTTCGCTGCGACGTGGCGACCACCTGCATCGGCATGGCCGCCAGCATGGGGGCGTTTCTCCTGGCCGCCGGCAGAAAGGGCAAACGCGCCGTTCTGGCCAACAGCCAGGTGCTGCTCCATCAGCCGCTGATCGGTGGCGTGCTCCAGGGCCCCGCGACCGACCTGGGCATCGAAGCCCACCACATGCTCCGCATGCGCGACCGCATCTACAAGATGATGGCCGGCTACACCGGGAAAACCCCCGAGCAGATCCATCACGACTTCGATCGCAACAAGTGGCTTTTTGCCGAGGAGGCGATCGAATATGGCGTCGCCGATCACGTCCTGGAGCGCGTCCCCGCCATTGTGGCCGCGGATCGTGACGAGGATTCCGATGAGGTCAAACCATAACCGCGCGTTCATCGCCCTTGCGATTCTGGCGGGACTGATGCCGGCCGGGTGCGGCAGCGCCCCGAACAAAGCCAACATCGAGCTTCGCAAGCAGAACCAGCAGTTCCAGGCGCAGATCGACCAGTTGAATCGCCGACACGACGCCGATCAAGCCACGATTCGCGGCCTACAAGCCGGCGCAACCACCGTGCCCGTCCTTCCCCAGGATCAACTCGACCAACTATTCACCACCGCCGGTTTGAAATTCGGCATCCTGACCGGTGGCTATCATCCGAACCCCGACCAGTCCGCCGACACGATGCTAAAACTTTACGTCGTTCCGATTGACGAGTATGGCGACCGTCTCAAGGCCGCCGGATCGTTTCACGTCGAGTTGTTCGATCTGGCGCTGAAATCCGACAACCGCCTCGGCGCCTGGGATTTCGACTTGCCGACGGCCAAATCCGACTGGTACGACGGCGGCCTGCTGGAAACGTACGTTCTCGATTGCCCCTGGCAGACCGTCCCCGTCCACGCCAAGCTGCTTGCTCGCGTGACGTTCGCCGATGCCCTGACGCAACGCGTCTTCACAGTTGACAAGGAAGTGACCATCGCCCCGTCTGGGAAATAACCCACATCTTCCCAGCAGCGGCCTGCCGACTTCAGTCGGCGGGTTTTCCGTCAGAAAACCGCGCTACGCCCTGGCGATCGTCCACACCGCCTCGTTATCCGCGATGATGGCGGCGCTGGCCAGATCGATGAACAAGCCGGATTCGACGATCCCCGCCCGCGTGCACAGCTTCAGGTTCAAATCCTTCGGATCGCGGATTTCCGCGAATTTGCAGTGGAAAATGTAATTGCCGTTGTCCGTGACGAACGGCTCGCCGTTAGCCTGCCGGCGAAGGGTCGGCACACAACCCAGATCGCGGAGAAACCGCTCGCTGGCCTCCACGCCGAACGGCGTTACCTCGACCGGCAGCGGCGATTTGGTCCCAAGTTTTGTGACCAGCTTGCTGGCATCGGCGATAATGACCAGCTTTGAAGAGTTCTGGGCGACCAATTTTTCCCGCAACAGCGCGCCGCCGAGGCCCTTGATGAGCGTCAGGTCCGGGGCGATTTCGTCCGCGCCGTCCACGGTCAGGTCGATTTTCGCCGTCTGGGCAAAAGTGATGACCCCAAGCCCGGCGTCGCGGGCGAGTTTTTCGGAAACCAAGCTCGTGGGGACGGTCCGCACGTCGCGCAGTTTTCCCGCCCGGACCGCCGCCCCCACCGCCTCGATAAAAAACTTCGCCGTCGAGCCCGTTCCCAGCCCCAGGATCATTCCATCCCTCACCTGCCGAAGCGCCGCTTCCCCGGCTCTTTGCTTTGCATCCATATTGCGAGGATAGTCGATGATGCCCGGTTGCACAAAGCCGCAGAATAATGGCCTTAGATGACCGTGATTTTCCGCGTTCCGCCGGTCTTGCTCAGCAGGCGGATGCCGCCGATCGTCATGGATTGGTCGATGGCCTTGCACATGTCGTAGACGGTCAATGCGGCCACGGCCACGGCCGTCAGCGCTTCCATTTCCACGCCGGTCTTGGCGGAGATGCGGGCGATCGCCTTGATGCGAAGTTTGACCTGTCCGCCGGCGTCTGCGCCCAATTCGGGCAGATCAAAATCCACTTCGACGCTTTCCACCGCCAGAGGATGGCACAAGGGGATCAAATCCCCCGTCCGCTTGGCCGCCATGATCCCGGCCAGACGTGCCGTGGACAGCACTTCGCCCTTGGGGACCTTGTCCTCGGCGATCGCTCTCAGCGTGGATTGCCGCAGGACGATGAATCCCTCGGCCAGCGCGGTTCGTTGGGTGATCGGCTTGGAGCCGACGTTCACCATTTTCGCCTTGCCGGATTTGTCGAGATGAGTGAGACGCGGGGGCATGGAGGGATTATAGGGGATAAATTCGAAACTCGAAATTCGCCTGGTGGCCCGTGATAATTGAAATGCCGCCTTTGATCGGTTAAGATAGAGGGTGTTGCGGCGATGGATCGCCGTCGTGTGGGCTTTAACGGGAGCCAAGTCATGGACGACCTATC
>JBEKKC010000141.1:0-20529 GCA_050010915.1 Tepidisphaeraceae bacterium
ACGGATTAAAAGTCCGTTGCTCTACCTGCTGAGCTACGTGCTCGGAACAATCTGAATTGCTCGGAAATTCAGGGTTTCGCCGCATATTACCGATTGATTCTGAATCTTCAACCGCGCCGGTCAAATGGACGCATCCGGGCGCATCTGGACGCGGAAAGTCGCCGCCAGGTGACAAGGGTACTGACAAGTGAATTTCGCCCCCGTCCGTTCCCGTCGCCACGGTAA
Organism: Tepidisphaeraceae bacterium; assembly: GCA_050010915.1. GTDB lineage: Bacteria > Planctomycetota > Phycisphaerae > Tepidisphaerales > Tepidisphaeraceae > PALSA-1353. The sequence goes on from JBEKKC010000141.1 coordinate 226, forward strand.
CTTGCCGCGTGCTGGACAGGTCCGGCAGGGTGTCCAGCGCCCCCGCCAAATCTTCACGCCGAAGGTGCGTGTAGCGGTCCATTGTCAGCGTGATTGTGGAATGCCGGGCCAGCCGTTGCGCCGTCTTTGGATGCACGCCCCCCGCCGCAAGGTTGCTGATAAACGTGTGCCGCAAAGCATGGAAATCAGCGCAGCGGCGGGCGTCGTCACGATATGCCAGGAATGTACTCCCCTTGCGTTCGTCGCGTTCCTCTTGCGTGCCAGCGTCGGCAATCCACTTGTCGCGGGCGGCGGCAAGGTCGGCTTGCATCATGTCGATGATGGTGTCACGGCGGGGCATGTTGAACGCGGGCGCGGCCGGCATCTTGCCGGCAAAGTGCCGGGCCAGCATCGCCGCCGTGTCCGGTTTCAGCGGCAAGGTGTCTTGCCGGCGATTCTTCGCGTAGGCGGCGGCAATCTCCACGGTCGGGGCATCGCCCGCCAGATTGAAGCTCCCCCGCGTCAAGCTGCGAAGCTCGGCGGATCGCAAGCCGGTTTCGACGGCCAGCCGATACAACATCGCCCGATCCGCTCCGGTCATGCTGTACCGATCCGGCCCGGCGGTGGTGGTGTCCAACAGCCGGTGAAGCTCATCGACGGCCAGCGCCCGGCGTTCATGCCGCTTGTCCGTGCGGGCGTTGACACCTTGCAAGTGTTCCAGCGGGTTTGCAAACGCCCGGCCGTCGCGGACCATCCATCGGAAGAAACCGCGGGCATCGCGCAGGTAGTAATTGAAGCTCGCCGCCCCGATGCCGTGGTGGGTTTCCCCCTTGGCGTCTTTCCGGTCCTGCCGAAGCCCGGCAAGGAATGTTTGCACGCGGCTCGCGGACACGTCGCCAACCGTTGCCAAGCCCAGGCCCGTCACGATGCGCAGCACGCGGCTTGCCGAAAGCTCGGCATATTGCGGGGTGTTCCCCTTGGCCAGTAACGCGGCTTTCCAGTCATCGACGTGCATCGTCAGCGGCTTTGTCGATGCGGCCTTTTCCGGGCGCACGATGTTCCATTCCGCCAGTTTGGCCAGAATGCCGGCGGGCATTTCGTCCACGGCCCGCGCCAGGTCCGGCGGCAGGGTGTCATTGCTCGAGCGCAGGCTATTCAGCCGGTCGATAATGCGGGCCATCGCATCGGACGCCCGCCGATCTTCAAACAGCGGCAACCGGCGCAACACGCCGGCAAAATCCATGAAAACCGCGTACAGCTTGGCCGATTTCTTGCTGGCCTTACTGCCGTCCGCGGCCGTTTCGCTGTATCCCATGCGTCGAAGTTTCATACGTCACCGTCCTTTGTTCTTTCGCGGCCTGCCGGTCGGCCGGTATTTCACCTTTGCCAGTTCCCGCACGTCAATCAACATCATCCGGCTTGTGAGATAGCGGGCCTTGATTCGCCCGGCGGTAATCAGTTGCCGGACACGCATCGGCGTCACGCCCAGCTTGTCCGCGGCTTGATGTACCGTTATCTCCATGCCCATAAGTCTATCGACGTGAAAAAGGTTTGTCAAGCTCTATTCACCGTCCAACAATCCCGGCAGCGCCCGCTTGCCGCCAGGCCCGAAGGATTCACGCCGATGCCGCATCAAAGATTCTCGGCAATTGCAGCTTTGCTTGCCGTACGCGCTCGCGCGTTTTTTCAATTTGGAAATTGTCGGCGGAAATCTGCCGCTCGATTTCGGCGCGGAATGACTCGGCGGTAAACCGCCGCATATCCAGCACAGTTTGATCGCTGATGGTTTTCCCCAGCGCCAGCCCAACGGATTTATCCGCGGTGGTTGGCATCGCGCCAATTTCAGCAATGACGCCGGCAAGCCGTTCGTTCAGCCGCGTCAATTCGCCTTGCAGCTTGGAAATCACCCCTTCGCCGGCACGGATTTCCTGCATCGCCACGATGTCGGATCGCACAAGGGTTTCGTCAAGCGCGATTTCTCGCATCAGGTCTGCCAACTTCGCGGCGTCGTCACCGTGCGGCCCGTCGAATCGTTGCAAAATTTCCGAGTAAGTCCGCAGGCTCGCGTTGCGGCGTTTTGCCGCCAAGCTAATCGCCTCTGCCAAAACGTGTCCCATGTTCTCTCACATTCTCCGGCAGTTGCCGGCGTTAGTGTTCACGGCTCAAACGCGCCCGGATGCGTTCGATAATCTCCGGCGTGTAAACGTCGGTCCTTCTGATTTCTAGCGGCTTGATTGCCGGCTCGATTTCGCCTGCCGCCACGGTCACAGTCGCATATTTCATGTATTCAACTCGCCGCCACGGGACGCCAAGCATTTCGGCGACTTCGGCGAGAAAATAAAACTCGCTGGGCGGGTCCACGTCGCCACGGGCGATTGCGCCCAGCGCAGACAGTCGGTCAAACTCGCCAACTGCCAGGCCATCAACTCCCCCGCGAGTGAGTTTTTCCATCAACTCTCGAAGCTCTTGCCGGCGGCGCGCCGGCAGGCGGTCAAACGAAAGCTCAGAAAGCTCCGGCTCCGGCTCCGGCTCCGGTCGCCACTTCTCGGCGGTTTCGAGCGCGGCAATACGTTTTGAGATTGAACCGTTCATCGTTAATCCCCCGCGCGGATCAGCCGGCCCTCGTCTATCAACCGTTCGATTGTTTCCGCCGCATTTTGCTCGTCATCCCGTTCCATCCGTCGCCGGAATAGCGCGGCGTATTCATCGAAATCGAACGGGTGCGCGGCGCTTTTCGCATTCAGCCGCGCCAACTCTCCGGCGTCGTCGCAAAGCCGGCCGCAATGTGGGCAGGCCACGCCGGCCGCGCTTTCCAGCTTCGCAAGTCTTGTTTCAATTCCCATTGACTGCCTGCCTTTCGTTTTGCGCCGCCTCGAGCGCTTCAATCCGTTGCAGAATTTCCGACTCCGCGGCCGATGCCGGACGGCCCACGGCTCTATCCAAAATTTCCCGCGCCGCCGCGATCCGGTCGCCGGGCCGGGCGTCGGCATCGTCCAGCAAGCTCCGCAACAGCTTCACGGCCTTGTCGATGTCGCGGGCCTTGATTGCCTTTGCCAACCGTGCGCGGTGTTTGTTCGCCGGCGCGCCAGGGCCGGGCAAGCCGGCGAATCGCCCGCGGGCGTCACGTCCGTTTCCACCGTTTAATAACGGTTCGGTCATCGGCTTCCCCATTCTTCCGCGTTACACGCAAGATGTTCGATGGTTTCGTGCAGGGCGTGTATCCGTTTCTCAATTGGTGACAGTTCTTCCCGATGCCGCTGGCACAACCGCTCACGTTTCGCGGTTAGTGCGTCCAATTCGCTTCGCGCGCTTTGATATTCAGTTTTTTCGGTGTTCGCGGCTTCCCCGCGTAGAAGCTCGCCCAGGTGCATTTCCGCCGATGCAAGCTCTTCGGCCAAACTGGCGCAGGGGTGATACGCCACGTCGCCACGTTTAATCTGCTCGCGCAGTTCGATTACAACCTTGCAGGTGTAGGCAATCTCTTCGCCCGTGCCGGCTGGGTCGATTTTCGCCGCCCGCGCGGCCCGTTTCGCCCGCACGTCTTTTACCACTTGGTTCCAATCGTCGATTTTCAGCTTCTTCCCCCAGCGCTTAACTTCTTCAACGTTCATTCTGGCGGAAGCGTCCGCCATCCTGTCAATCATCTCGGCATACTCTTGACCATTGTTCGCGTTCACAGTTCACCGTCCTTCCGGCATTGCCGGGTAAATGTTTTAGTTGCCCCGCCAGGCCCGCCAGCCGCAACGCCGCGGCGTTCAAACGGCAGCGGCCTGCCGTCACTCGCCGGGCCTGCCGACGTGCTGTAATCCACGCAACGCAAGCCGAAGCTCCGCAAGGCGCGCTTCAACAGCGCCCGCACGCGAAGCGCCGGCGGCGGATCGCCAGGCGATGCGGCCTTGAAGCTCAAATGCCAGATTCCCGGCGAAATGGATTCCGTATCCATCGCCCGGCGTTCACAAGCTCCGACACTTGCGACACTTGGCGCGCCGATGGTTTCCCGCTTGTCACCCCGCTTGTCACTGGCGGGAAAATCCGGCCCGTTTTGCCATGCGTGCCAACCTTCCCTTGACACACTTTTACTGTCACTGTTGGCACAGTAGGTTTTTTGCGTGTCATTCATGGGTTGGTTGTTCCTTCCCTATCGTGCCAATCGTGCCAACCGTGCCATGCGTTTTATGTGGGGTGGTGCTGTCACCCTGTCCGGGCTTCGGCAACCGCCAAATGAATTTCCCGCCGAATGATGCCCGATGGACGATTGCCCCGATGTCTTCGCGGGCGCGTTGAACCCGTCGCCAATTGAATCCGGCTTGCCCGGCGGCGGTGCGGACGTCTTCAACCGAATGCTCGCCCAGGTCCGCCAGTTCATCCCGCAACCACGTTTGCACGTCTTCGCGGAATTCGGATGGTCGGCCATTCTCCGCGCTCATCGCTTCGTCGGCGGTCATTTCCACGGCATCGGATTCCCACACTATCCGGGCCGGATCGCCTTCGATGGTGAACGCCAGGCCGGTCGGCTCGGCGGCAAGGTTGCACTTGCCCGGCAATAGCAGCCGGCGTGCGCGGTTTTCCCGGTCCCGGCTCAAGTGCCAAATCATTCGACATATCCCGGTGAACGCCCGCGAACCTAGTGCCGTATCGTCCGCGTGATTCGATTGTGCTTTGCGGCGGTGTGCGATGATTAAGCCCGCGACGTTGAATCGTTCCGCCAGCTTGGCCAGCGGCGTCAAGATGCCCCGCACTTCGTTGTCCCGGTGCATGTCCACTTCGCCGCCGAGAAAACTGCCGATCGGGTCCACAACCACAAGCCGGCAATTCGGGATTCGTTGCAGCGCGATTTCCAGCGCCGCCACGTCGGCCAGGGTAAACATCACTTCAAACGGCTTGCCGTCTTCGCCAAGTCGCCGGACCATCGACAGCAAATGGACGCGGGAAACGTCAGCGCCGCAAGCGTCAAGGCGCGGCCTTATTTGGTCGTGCGGATCATCTTCCCCGGAAATCATTAGCACGTCGCCCGGTTCGCACGGCTCGCCGTCTGGAAAGTCGATGCCGCGTGTTATCCGGGCCGAAATGTCCGCTACGCTAAAACTTTTGCCGTCGCCGGGCATTCCAACAATCATCGACAGCCGGCCTTGCGGGATTCGCTTCGGCCAAATCCAGCGAACGTGCCGCGTTTCCACGTCGGCCATGTTCACCAAAACCGGCTCGGACGGCGTTGTTGGCTCGGCGTCATCGCGGGTTGTCATCCCCAGTTCTTTCGCGGCCGCTTTCACCGCGGCGCTTGCGTTGCCGGCGTGTTCAAAATGCGCCCACACGTCGAAAGAATCATGCACGCCGATACCCTTAACTCTGCCGTCATTCAGTGGGTCATTGCTGGAAAAGTGACAGCTTTTTCCGTCTTTCACGGACACCGATGCACTTGCCCCGCCGGGCCGTTTGAATCGCCCTTCCCCCGCCCGCGTGTAGCCGTGCCGCTCTAACATCGCGTCAAGCGCGTTCTTGGCATTGAATGCGTCAATCACGGACGCTTGGCCGTTGCGGGTTGCGTGCCGGCGTCGATATTCGGTTTGGGCTTGCGGTTCCAGCCGTTGCAATTCTTGCCGGGTGTGCGGCGCTTCGTCCAGCTTGCGGGCCGCGTCCACAAGCTCATCGACAAGGGTTTGGGACACGGCGGGAATATCGGTCAGACTTCCCACCAGCATTTTGTATCGGTCCCCCGACGGATGCAGGCTTGGCGGTGCAACCGCGTAGCCGCCTTCGCCCCGCGTTTCAATCGCAACTTTCCTTCCGGCGTCCTCATTCTCATCGGGCGTCCACGCCAGCTTGTCATTGCGTCCGGGGTTTTCACAAAACATGAATGCGTGATAGCCGCCGGGCGTCCGTTGGATCGGGATTCCATCGGCGCGCTTGCCCACGGCGGCTTGCCAAGCGTCATAAAATTCCGGCTTATCAAAATCCAATACCAGCAATCCGCCGGACACGTTGCCGCACACAAGCGCGAACGCTTTGCATCCACGCTTGAACCAGCTTCGCACGGTTGCTTCGTCGGGAATTTCGGATTGATACGGTTCCCACGTCGGCTTGCCGTCGTCACCCTTCGGCAACAGGTGCATCGCCGGGCGCTTGGTCCGATGGTCAATCGGCACGATGGAAAGCCCGGCCCGGATGCACGCCAGCGCCGCGGCTTCGGTGTCGGTGGTTTCGGTTGTGATTGTCATCCGGCCCGCCTTCCGCTTGCCGCGGCGTTCAATTCCCGAACCATCGACCATCGGCTTGCCGGCGGCATTCCGGCCGCGATCCATTCCGTCAATTCAACGCGAGAAAACAGCCGCTTGCGGCACAACCGAAAGCGCTTCAGCGGCAACCGGCCGGTGCGAATCAACTTCTTGATTGTGGTTTGGCCGACGGCCAGTTGCCGGGCCAGTTCGCGGGCGTCGATTAACAGCGGGGCATCGGCGGGTGATTCAACCGGCATTTGCGGCCTCCGGTTTGTCAGCCCCAGCGCGTTCGGTAAGCGCGCGCTCCACCATTGCAACGCTAAAGAGCATTCGGCCCGCGGCGCGGACGCACGGAATGCGCCCGGCTTCTGCCTCAGACTTTACCCACGTTTTGGGCAGCCCCAGCCGCGCGGCAACGGACGATGCAGACATGAATGTAGGCTCACGCTCCATGCCCGAATCGTACCGCCGGTTTTTACGTCCATCCGCCGTTCGCCGGGCATGTCACGGATTGTCACGCTTTCGTCACGAATAAATCACGATATGGCCCCGTTATTCCGCCAGAAATTTCTTGACTAGCCCCGCTGCTTTGCTGGGGAAAGCACGCTCAACGTCTTGCAAGCAATATTCGGGGTGACTGCGAGCGCTCTTCTTTCGCGTGCGGATGTCTTTGTTGCGTTCTACCCGTTTGCGAAGATTCTCCGGATTAACCGTGCATTTAGCATCAATCCAGCGCGCGTTTGCCCAAAGTAGGTCGGCATCGTCCGGCGATTTGGCGGCAATAATCGCCAGCAATTCCTGTCTGAATTGCGCGGGCGATCCTTCAATCTCAAAACATTTCGTGCCACCTACGGCCAAGGCATGAAGGCATGGGGACGGCACGCCGCGTTTTTCGGCATGGGGGATCAGTTCAATGGCTCGATTTTGTACGTCCGCGGACATTTCGGCCAGCCGTCCGGCCCGCCTTGTAGTCTGCCGCCTTGCTTCATCGGCCCGTCGCATGGCATGTAGGGGGTTGGTTTGCTCCCTCAGCGTTGCGGCGGCCATATCCAACGGGCGGTCTTCAAGTTCAATAAGCGCCGCGACTCTATCGGCCAAAACGCCGCATTTAATTCCAACAAGGTCCATGTTCACCGTCCTTTCGGGCCGACGCCCCGCGGCATGACGGACGGTGAATCGCGGATCATGCCGGGGGTGTCGCTTGGCAGGTTGCAAGCCCGCCGTCCCGATGGTTCATTTTACTTCCGGGCCTTGCTCGCCTCCATCGTCGATTTCACAACGCCCGCGATCATCTTCCGAACGTCCGCCGGCAGCGTCGGCCAGGCGGCAACTATCGCGGCCAAGTCGGCGTCATTTTGTGGGTTTACTGACAAGCCGGGTGACAAGGAAACCGGACACCCTTTGGAAGTGGCGGCGGTTTCGGTGGTTGTGGAATTATCAAACGGATTAAAAGTCCGTTGCGCGGTTTCGGTGGTTGTGGAATTATCAAACGGATTAAAAGTCCGTTGCTCTACCTACTGAGCTACGTGCTCGGCTTGTTCGCCGGGGATTTGCGCCGCCGGGGCACACATGCCACTTTCAGAACCAACCACGGTTTTAACCGCAGCGGCGGCGGCGGGCAAACCGGCGGCGACGTCCGTCGGGATTTTCGACAACCGCGGCATCGCCCTTGCCGTTATAATCGTTGCATTGGCATTCGTTCGGCCTCGAATTCAAGGAGCATCGCCATGAAGGCAATTCGCGTTCATTCCTTTGGTGAGCCGGAGGTGTTGATGGCCCAGGACGTGCCGGAGCCGGTCGTTGGGGCGGGGCAGGTTCGCGTGACGGTGAAGGCTGCCGGCGTGAATCCGGTGGAGGCGTATATCCGAACCGGGAGGTACGGGCCGCAGAATTTTCCTTATACGCCGGGGAACGATTCGGCCGGCGTGGTTGAATCGGTCGGCCAGGGCGTGAAACATTTCAAGGTTGGGGATCGCGTGTACACCGATAAGACGGTGACCGGGTCTTATGCCCAGTTGACGGTTTGCGACGCGGATTACCTGCATGCGCTTCCGGATCGCGCGACGTTTCAGCAGGGCGCGGGGGTGGGAATCGCGGGGGGAACGGCGTATCGGGGATTGTTCCAGCGCGGCCGGGGATTGCCGGGCGAGAACGTGCTGATCCACGGCGCCACCGGCGGCGTGGGAACGTCGGCGGTGCAACTGGCCCCGCGCCGCGGGAATGATCGTCGTCGCCACTTCCTCCACCGAAGCCGGGCGGAAATTCGCCATCGAGCAGGGCGCTCACTATTCGGTCGATCACGACGTCACCCAGCGCCCCGACGACGTGAAATCGCTCACCGATGGCAAGGGCTTCGATTTGATCCTGGAAATGCTGGCCAACCGCAACCTGGCCTCCGATCTTTCCGCCCTGGCCAGGAATGGGCGGGTCGTGGTCATCGGAAGCCGCGGGAAGATCGAGATCGATCCGCGGGAGACGATGGGCCGGGAGTCCGACATTCTGGGGTTGATGCTCTTCGGCGCCACGCCGATCGAGCATCGCGCCATGTACAGCGCCCTGTCTGCCGCGATGGAATCGGGCACATTCCGGCCGGTCGTCGGCCTGGAGCTTCCGCTCGCCCAGGCCAGCCGGGCGCATCACCTGGTCATGGAAGGCGAGCAGTTCGGGAAGATCGTGCTGATCCCCTGACGCCTCACGGAGCCGTGGCCGGCTGGGTGGCGGGCGCGCCCAGCGCGGAGACCACCGCCGATTTGATCGCCTTGCCGCTCAAATCTTCCGCCACCACTTTGCCGTCGGGGCCGATGAACCACGCGCCCGTTGAATTCTGGGCGTCGAAATTGGCATTGATTAGGCCCCAGTTGCCCTGACCGACGATCGCCGTTTGGGGCCAGGGGTTATTGTTCAACCTGATGGGGTTTTGACCTCTCATCAGAAATTCCGGGTTGATTGTGAGAAGCGCCAATCGGCTGTCCCGGCCGTAGTCGGCGTAGACGTCCGTGAACGACGCGATGTTGATATCGAACGGATGGAAGAAATCGATCAGGACATATTTTCCGCGGAAGTCGGACAGCTTGAGATCTTTGCCTTCCGGCGTCCTCATCGCCAGGTCGAAGACCGAATCGCCGACCTTGTATTTCACCAATGTAACGACGGAGACGGGATCGAGTTGAAGCGGATCGTCGCTTCGCCCGCCGGGCATCTCGGGGATGGTGAATTCCGCATATCCCGTGGCGATCGGCTGTCCGAAACGGTTTTGGTTGCTTGTTTGCCGGATGTTGATGGAAAGCTGGTAATCCCCGGCCGGTACGTCATCCACGCGGAATGAGCCGTCGGGACTGACTGAAAAGGAGAAATTCCGCATGTTTGCGAAGGCCTTTCGCTGATTGGCGAAATAGGCCTTGCCGGCGTCGGTTTTCATCCAATCTTGCATCCATTGCCGCTGAGCATCGGCCGAGGACATTCTGATCAGCAAGGGCATGGGTGGCCCGGCGAACGCCACGTGCTGTTGAGACATAATCTGGCAGTAGGCGTACTCCCAGTCGGAGCGCCCGGACAATTCCGCGGGGACTATGACCTTTCCCACGACGGCGCGGCCGGTGCCGCCTACTTGCACGCTGACCGTCTTGCCCGGGTCAACCTCGACGGATTGAATCGCCGCGTCAGTCCACGAATTATTCGAAAGGTTGACCCGCCGCCCAATCGTCCAACCGCCCGGCGGAACGCGATCCACCACAAATTTGCCGTCGTCATCGGTCTTGGCGTCGAGTTGATCGAAAACGCGCGGTTGCTGGGAATCGAAGGCCATGTATCGCGCGGAGGCGAAGACGTCCACGTTCACCCCCGCGGCCGGCTTGGAGCCGACCATCATGCGCCCTTCGATGCGCCCCCACGGCGATAACGTGACGACCGGTGATTTCGCCAGTGCATCCTGATCCGATTCCGCGTAACCGGCATCGGCGAAGACGACGATCCTGAAATTGCCCGTCTGCGGCGGGAAATCAACGCGCCCATCGGCGCCGCTGGTCGCCGTCGAGGTCATGTTATTCTGAATCTCGCGGCTGTTCTGGATGAAGACCGGCTGGCCGCCCGGCAGCGCCATCGCCGCGGTCGCGCCGGCGACTGGATTGCCGTCGGCCGTGCGGACCGTCAGCACCAGGTCCTTGCCCGGCTTCATTTTCAGATCGAGAGTGACATCCCGCTCGTCGGAATTCACGATTCGCGATTCAGCGGGCATATACCCGGGGGCCTCGATTTTCACGGCAATGCCGGGATAGGACCAATCATCCGTGAAATCGAATTTCCCGCCGGGCTTGACCGCATTGACGTCCCAGCCCGGCTGCCAGGTCACCGGCTGGTCCCCGTTCCACTTGATTCCGAGAACCAATTGAATGTTTTCGATCGGCTTGCCGGTTGCGGCATCCGTGACCGTTCCGCGAATGTGGGAGACCGCGCCCAGCTTGATCACGTTGTCCTTATCGGGAATGAGGACCTGATCGTTCAGGCCGCGCAGGCCCCGGGCGTTAACGCTGACCGTGACCGGCTCGGCCGGCGCTTCGTTCCAATGGAAATGACCGGTGCCGTCGGTTTGGAAATTGGCGCTGAGGGTGCTGCCGCCGGGCATCCCCTCCCAACCCTGGACGTTGATAGTGGCGCCAGACACCGGATTCCCACTGGCGTTGACGACCTGGCCCGTGATGCGATGTGCGATGGACAACTGAATGGTCAGGCTCTGCTTTTGCTGACCCATCGCGAACTGCTTTAATTGCGGGGCAAATCCCTTCGCCTGGATCGTCAGGCTGACTTGTTGTCCGGGATCGAAGTGATAACTGAAATGCCCGGAAGCATCCGTATTCTCGGCCGGAATCGCGTTGGAGGCGCGTTGCTGACCGAGGGCGACCGAAGCCCCCGCAACCGGCACGCCCTGCGGATCGACGACGACGCCATCTACCGTGATTCCGCGGCGCAACGTAAAGACCGCCGTCCCGTCGTAAAGCTTGGAAACCGGAGTGAACGGCTCGGGATGCCAGAAATCGCCGGTGACGTGCTGGTAATCCCACGCGGTCAGGCCGATCTGATCGCAATCAACGGGCGCGCCGTCAAAGGTAAAGCTTCCGTCCTCGCCGCTCTTGATCTGCCTCGCGCGGTTATACGGGCTGAGGTCAAACTGTTCGTGCGGATTGGCGCTGCTTTTCTGGAAGTCGAGGATGACGGTGGCGCCCGCGACCGCCTGGCCGCTGTCATCGACGATTTTTCCCTGAACCTTCGTGCCGCGCTCCATCGCCAACGTGTAATCCGCTGGAATTTCCCCGCGGAGATTGGCGTTATACGGTGCCCAAGTCAGGCGCATGGGCACGTAATTCTTCCCGCTGACTCTGATGGAGAAGTTGGGGTTCCTGCCGGAAGGGACCACAATGCGCACACGGCCGTCGGCGTCGGTGTCGCCGGAGAAACGAGCGCGCATGTCGCTGTTCACCCTCAACCCCGCGATCGGCTGTTTGCTCTGCCGATCGATCACCAGCAGATTCATGACTCTTGTATTGGCCGTGTTCGCCGGATTTCCCGGCGTGGGGGTTGCGGCCCTGGGCGCAGGCGCCCGCGGCGCGGCGCTGACGGTTATTCCGGTATCGGGCACGCTCAGATTGGCCCCGGTCGTTCCGTCGCCGAACGACAACGTGCTGACGATGTAAAGCCCCACGGGCACCAGAATCGCCGACAGGACGATCAGCACAATGAGCACCCACGTCCTGGCTCCGCCCCAATGCAGCCCCGATCTTGGATGATATTTTTGCATCGTGGGTCCTCGCGATCCGAAACCCTTGCCGCGCCCGGCGTCGCCGCCGATCACGATTTTAACAGGTAAATCCGGAATGCAAATGGTTGGGGGAAGTTACCAGTTGCGTGTTGATCGCCTTTCACTCGCAACTCGCAACGCGCAACTCGCAACCCTACAATTCCCCCATGCCCCTGGTTTCCGACCGATGCATCTGCCTGCGAAAAACCGAGTACAGCGAAAGCTCGCAGATTCTTACGCTCATCGGGCGCCGGCAAGGCATCGTTCGCGTCATGGCCAAGGGAGCGCATCGGCGAACCAAGGCCGGCGCCAGCCGATTCGACGGCGGGATCGATCTGTTGGACCTCGGCCATGCGGTCCTTTCCGCCGATCCGTCGCGCGAACTGGCGCTGCTCACCGATTGGAAGCTCCAGGACGGGCACCTGGAACTGCGCCGCGGCCTGCGCGGGCTGTATCTGGCAATCTATGCGGCTGAACTGGTGTCCCTCCTGCTTGAGCAGCACGATCCCCATCCCGACGTGTTCGACGGCCTGGAACGGGTTCTGACGGATTTGGCCACGCCGACGCTTGAGGAGTCGTTCCTGGCGTTCCAACTGGATTTGCTGCGCCAAGCCGGCTTCATGCCGGAATTCGGCGTCTGCGTAAGCTGCTCCAGCCGGATCGGCGATCGGGACGGCGTCTATTTTTCACCCTCGCGCGGCGGCGTGATCTGCTTGAATTGCCATCCCGCCTTCGCGGATCGACTCGCCCTGGACGTCCGTCTTCTGCGATTATTGCGGCTGATTCAATCGCCCGCCGCCAGCGCGCCATCCCGCCGCCTGCCGCGCCTGACCCGCCACCAGACCGATCCCGTCAACCATCTGCTCGCCGAGCATATCGAACACGCCCTGGGCCGCCGGCCAAGAACGGCAACCTACGTCTTGGCAAGACGCGGCGGGCCGGCCGGCCCACCGTATTCTCCCCATCCGACTCCGCCCCTGCCGGCCTTCGGCGAACCACCGCGTTCCTAAGATCCCCCAATGCCTTGGCTATGAAGCCACTTGAAATCCAGTGAAGTCAGTGTGTGGCTCCAACTCCGATGGTGGGAGTCAATGGAGCGCTCTGAGGAACAGCCTGGATCGTCAGAAAGTGGCAGACGAGCGCGAAGTTCCGTTGAGAAACGATATCATCTCCGGCAATATAAAAGCACTGGCCGTGACATTCGGCACTTACAAATGCATCTCGCGGAGGCCGTTTGTTGGCATCCTGATAAAACACAATAATGTAATGCCGATACCGATCACCCCGCTCCGGGTAGTTATTTCCCGCGTAATAGTCCTGAATGCACTGATACGCCTGGTTCGGATGCGTATCGGGCGGTAAGTCATCGTATGGCCAGTCAGGCGGTGGCCTCATCCAAGGTTTCTCATATCGTGACGAATTCACTTTAGATGGTTTAGCTTTCCGCCCGGTAAGACTCCTGGAATCGAAGATATAGAAGTCCCTCTCGATTCCATCGTTACATTCCGCACTAAACTTTTTAATCATGGAGCGGATATTTTCAACCTTGGATTGAGCCACGCTGTCTTTGCTGTCCGCCTGTATGAATGTGACCAGATCCCAAGCCAGGTCCGGCTGCGTGAGCTCGCGGAGGATGCCGAGCGCGGAGCGTGTCCTGAGAGTCGGCATTTGCTGATAGGGTCGCAACTTCGGCGGATATTTTGATTGGCGGGACGGGTCTTGCAGGGTGGAGGAAACATCGTTGACGCTCACGTTGTACGCAACGTTCTCATCCGCCGGTCCGGTTGTTGTCTGATCCTGATCCGGTTGGATTGTCTCCCCCTTTGGGTCCCATTGTGTTGTTTGCTCTTTCACGGCCTCGGCTGGTTGTGTTGTTAGGTAATACTTCGTCTTGGTCGTTTCCACCACCTTCCTGTCCAACTGCAATGAACGCGGCGCCGTGCGCAATTCGATGCAATAATCTTGCTCTTCAACATTGGCGGGCTGCGACGGCCCGTAAATCTCCCACAGCCTGTGCCATACGTCCTTGGCACGTTGTGTTACTTCTGGATCGAGGACCCCGGCATTGCTGGCTAACGCGCCAATCATAAAATAAAGCTTCAGCGCGTCATCGCCCCCGGGAGAAGCTGGATCCGCATGTGCCGGCACGATCTGCAGGGCGTTATAGCTGTTCAGAAAGATAATGGCGTCCAGGGCCTCGTAATAATCCTTGTCGACAGGGGTAAGGCGCGTGACGGCGAACTCCAACACCGCACTAATCGGCCATTGGGAGTCGATCATTGCGCCAATTGAGTCGACGCTGATGGGCGCTGATATTTGCGCAAACAACGCCTGCCCCGAAAGCGGCAAATATCGAATGGTCGGTGTCTCCAGATACTGAAGCGTTCCGCCGAGCAGATAATCGTGTCCTGGATAATATGAATTGTTGCCGCTCAAGGCTTGCGCTTGGGGAATATTCACCGTGCCGTTCACCGAGCCCTGAAATTGCAACGCCACGTCGACTTCGGAAACATCCATGAACAGCGTGGGTTCGTGACAATGCACGCGCACGAGATTCAGGAAATTCTGGTTCTTGGCGGTTTGACGGATCACCTCGTTATAGTCCGGCCGGCTCTGCTGTAGAGCCGCCGGCCCCACCCAATCGCAGCCGACAAGCAGCATTCCAATTGCCATCAGGCAACCGGCGCATAAATGGTGTCCCAAATATATTTTAATAAACTTAGGTCTGATTCGACACTCGACTCGGCCCGCCAGTTTTTGCCTCTCCGCCATGACCAGTCCACTTGCTTTGAAATGCCTGCAAGGGTGGTCAATATCGCCTCGACACGCGGTCAGAGCAAGGACCGGTCTATTTCGCGCCAGGACATCGACCCCGTCATTTATCGACTGCGGAATATTGTGGGCATTTGTCCCTACCGACTCGCGCCAGCTTCAGTTCGTCCAGCAGGCTAATCCAGTATCGGTAACGGTCCCTTTATCGCTTGCGCCCCAGAAGTAATAGCGACCCACTCAATAGCAGGCCCAGGGTGGTGGGTTCCGGTATTGGCGTAACCGGCGTGTTATATCCCATAAACTCTTGCGGACCGCCAGGACTCATGTCAAACGGGGTGTAAATGACCACGTCAGGAAAATCCGAAGGAGTCAGGCTGCTACCGTCTGCTTCTGCGGCATCCAAGTAGTTCTGAACCGTAGCTTCATCAGTGGAATCCAGATGCGTCCCGGAAACATCCGACCCTTTCAGCAAATCCCAGACCGCCCAGTTGTAAAGACCTTCGGGGTCGCTATTGCTATCGTCGTATGCGGTGACTTCCTCCGTGAATAGATAGGCCGCTTCCAGGTAGCCCGTAACGCCCGCGCCTGGAAAATTTAGACCGAGCACATTGCTTGAATTCAGGCTAGACACGTTAAGTGTGCTGGCGTCCCAACTTTGGGGCGCCATGATCTCATGAACGAAATCGTCACACATCAGGGGATAAGTTTCGGAGGAAGAGCCGAAAGTGAAATTGTAGGGATAGACGTACACGCCGCCTGAATTATTGCCTTCCGGCCCGGTGTAATTCATTTCGACAGTGACTGCCCTGGCGGTCATTGCCGCGAACAGCACCACGAACGCGAACGAGCAACTAATTGGCAGAGCTTTTCTCATGGCATTCACCCTTCCAAAGCCATTTCTGGCTTTACTGTGTATCCTTCCCTTTTTTTGCGACCCACGGTGAAATGATTGCGACAAAATACGGCCTGCCGCCCCATTCCTCCAGTTGCGGTGTATTAAAACAACCTCTTGCGGGAAAAGCAAGAATATTCTGACCTGCGCCACGAATCATCCGAGTCGGACTCCGCAGCCCTTCCCGTGGTGGGTTCCAGTCATGGGAAATTCTGAAGCACGGCACTTCTGTCGCTGATGCCCTTTAGCTCTTATGGATTCCCCCAAGCCATTATTATTCGGTGACTTACGATCCTCCAGCTGCTCACAGCTCCAAATCTGCTACGCCGCCTTCCCTGCGGCCGTCAGCATTTTCACGCCGGCCAACAACGCGTTGTTCTCGTGGCTGTGACCGATCGTAATGCGGATCTTGTCTTGCAGACCGGGAAGATCGAAATGCCGAACCAAAATCCCCTGCTCCTTCAGACCGAGATACATCTCCCTGCCCCGGCCGGACGGAACGGCGGCCAGGATGAAATTGGCCTGGCTGGGCAGCACCGTCCAGCCCAGTTGCGTCAACTCGGCGGTCATGCGCGTGCGCTCGGCCTTGATGTTTTCCCACGTGCCGCGGGCGTGCGATTGGTCTTCTATCGCCGCCGTCGCCGCCACGATCGACAGGGCATCGCAATTGTAGCTGTCTTTAACCTTCATCATCTCCGCGATCACCGCCGGCTGCGCGATGGCATACCCGAACCGCAGCCCCGCCAGCGAATACGCCTTGCTCAGCGTGCGCACGACCACCACGTTGCCGAACCGTTGAACCAGCGGCAGGCAATTGTCGTCCGCGAAGTCGGCGTACGCTTCGTCCACCAATAACAGCCCCGGAAAAATCTTCGCCAACTCCGCGACCTTCAGCGGGGAAACGAACGTCCCGCTGGGGGCGTTCGGGTTGGCCAGATAAATCGCCTGCGCCGAGCTGTTGGCCAGCGCTTCGACCGGCAACGACCAGTCGCGCCCCCACGCAACGGCCAGCGCCTTGGCCTCCTCCAATCTCGCCAGAACCGGATACAGCGAATACGTCGGATCGGGAAACGCCAGGGTTCCCCGCGGCGGCACGAAGCAACGCGTCGCGATCGTCAGGATGTCGTCGCTGCCGTTGCCCGCGATGATGTGGTGACGCGTGACCCCGTGCAGTTTGGCGGCGGCGTCGCGGAACAGATCGGCCGTCGGGTTCGGGTATCGCCGCAGCAATTCGCCGCTCACCCCCGCCAACGCCTGCATCACCCGCTCGCTCGGCGGGTACGGATTCTCGTTGGTGTTCAATTTGACGACGCGCTGCCCCGCCTCCGGCTGTTCGCCCGGCGCGTATCCTTCCATCTCCCGCACCACCGATCGCACGAATGGCGGACTCATGCCCGCCGATTATAAACGACGCCGACGATTTGCAAACGTCACCGCGTCAGCAGAGTCTCGATGGTCGTGCATTCCCCGCCCCGCGCCCGGGCCAGATATCCGAAATAACGCTCCAGCGCATGGATCAGGCAACCGTCCAACTGCCCCTTCTCCTCCTCGATCCGATGAAGGTGCAAATTCATCGCCGCCAGCTCGCGAAGAAACCTGCCCGACCCGGCGAACATCGTGCCCGGCACAAACTGGCCCTTGGTCTTGCGCGGCTGCCCGTCCAGCAGCAACTTCAACCAATGTCGATTGGTTCGGAAATGATCCTGAAGGTCGCGGCATTCCACCCCGTAAATGCACGCCCGGCCCGCGTCGATGCGCTCAAGCAACCGGTCGGTCATGAGCTTGTCGCCGATCAGCGTTTCCACGTTCATCCAAAACCAATCCCCGCCGTAGGAAAGATGCGCCGAGCGCTTGGTGTGAACCTTCACAAAATGATCGTAAGACGACAATTCCACGAAGGCCGCGACCAACAGAAACGAAAAAACGTCCCGACCCACGTTGGGAACCAGAAAACAAACCGACCGGCCCGGATCGAACCGGGCGAGAAAATCATCGCGTATCGCCCGGATCGGCGTGGACAGAACCAGATCGGAGTCGTTGAAACTTTGCAATTTGTCGAAAATCCGCTTGGCCTCGTTCTCGTAGTAGGCATGAACGACGATCAGCTTCCGATTTCCGCCCCCGACCCGCAACGGCCCAACGGCCATCGGCAAACCGGCTTCCTCTGCCCCGCCGGAATAGAACGGAATAGAAATCTCCAGCGCGTTCGCCCGCCTTGGATCGCGCCCAAGCCGGAAGTCGCTCGGCCGCAGAAGAATTCCCGATGGCCGATTGGACGCCATCAGCGGCCGCAGCATTCGACTGCGCTTATAAAACCGATGCGCCTTGAGCAAAAGCGTGACCGGTTCGTATTCCAGCGCGTATGCGATCGCCTTAGGGCGCTGCGCGTTTTTCGGCCAGAACCACTCGCGTCCCCCTCGGGGCCCGCGCATGCGGATGTCTTTGACGTAATTCAGCAGATCCACCGACATGATTGAATCTCTCTCGCGGGCCGCAACTTTAGCCGCCACCCATTAGAAAAACCAACGACAATCCCGATGATGAATCAAGCTTAGAGCTTCTAAAGGTCGTGACAATATGAATGTCTTGATTGCGATTGCGGCGATGGCCGGGACGGTGGCGGGTATGCTTCTTTTCGGCGCGGCCATATTGCACCTGATTCCAAGGATGGGCGGCATGGGCCGCCGGGTTTCCGCGGCCCTGTGCCATGCTCCGGCGTTGGACTGGGTGGTGGTTTATTTCATCGTCCTGCCGCTGATCGCCGGCCCGGTGATCGCCGGCTGGCGCGGTTTGGTTGGCGCCATCGTCGGACAAGTCGCCGGCGTGCTGATTTGGACGGCCCTGCACGAGCTTGCCCATCGCCGGGACGTTCGCGGGCCACGAATCGTGCGAGTCCTCAATCGAGTCATCGGGCCGTGGCGAAACCATGCCGCCCTCTGGCTCACCGCGATCGTCACCCCTGGCTTCTGTCTTGTCCGATTGGCGGAGCTGCTCCTCTATCCGCCGATTCGCTGGCTCACGGGATTTCCCGGTTATCCGCAGGCCGAATGGGTGAACGTTTCCCGCCACAAATTCAACGGACTTGTCGGCCACGATCTCATCTGGTGTCTCTATTGTGATTGGATGACCGGCGTCTGGTCGCTCGGCTCCGAGATGCTTCGAAATGTCGAATCGTTCTGGTGCCCGATCCGCTTCGACAGCGCCAAGAAGTGCGAGAACTGCTCGGTTGATTTCCCGGATGTGAACCACGGCTGGGTCCCCGCCGATGGCAACATGGCCCAGGTCGCGCAGGTCCTGGAAGAATCCCACGCCGGCGGCACCCACGCCTGGTTCGGCCACCCCGTTCGCCTCACCGTTCGCGGCAAGGAAATCCGACCGCAGACGCCCGATCATTGAACCGAATCGAATGGGGGCGGGAATCTGACAGTATCTGACAAAATCTGACACTTTTGGCGCTTTGGCAAGTTTGTCTTCGACTTTTGATATGTTATATCTTATTATGCCATAATAATTTATCGCAATCGATGGGGAAATCTGCTTCCATGGGACGGGAAATGTGTCTCACCGGGCTCAACAAGGATGGGCGGGCCAATTGTCGGTTCCGCGCAAAAAGAATGCCCTTCCCGACAGGTCGGGAGTGGCATTCGGATGCTCCGTAGAGCAGTGCCTGCAAATCTCTCGTCTTGTTGCGATTGAACTCACTGGACGGCCACAAAAAAACCGCAGGTCGTTTTTGCGAGCTGCGGTGGTCGCCTTTCGGCGGTGCCTGCGAATATTTCGTCTTGTTGCGAAAAACCGCAGGACGGAATTGGATAGACTTGTGGAAATTATTAGCATTATGCGCTTTACGTCAAGAGCAATGCTGATTTGGGAGGATGGGCATGGTCACATTGGGTTTGGATATTGGGAGTAATTCGGTCGGAAGCGCCTGGGTTAATTTGGATTCGCGGGAAATTCATCTGGCCGCCAGCGTGTTCCCCGCCGGTGTGGACGAGCAAGACGACAAGCGGGGAGCACCTAAGAATCAGGCTCGGCGAGAAGCCCGCTCGCAACGCCGCAATATTGCGCGTCGGGCGTTGCGAAAGCGGCAACTGGTTCGGTTCCTCACGGAACGCAGGCTCCTACCGAAAGATGCGAAAGAATTGCAAAAGCTTTTCGACCAGAATCCCTGGATGCTTCGTCGAAAGGCCATCAAAGATCCCCTCACACCCTGCGAATTTGGGAGAGTTCTGGTTCATCTTGCCCAACGTCGGGGCGCTGTCGGCATTGCAATTGATCCGGAAGAACCGGAGGAGGGCAAGGTTAAGGAAGGAATGGAACGGCTAGACGCGATGATGAAGGATCGCGGCGCAGAAACCGTCGGCGAAATGATGGCCGGGCTCTTTGAGGAGCGGGTGCGCCAAAGCAATGGCGTCAAATGGAACGAGCCGATTCGTAATCGCCAATACCGCATGCCCGAAGACCGGATGCTGTTCGCCGGCAGGGATTTGATCAGTAAGGAGTTTCATAAGATCGTAGATAAGCAGCGGTCTACTAGTCCTCATTCAAGCGTGAATTTTGCCCGGGCGGCGTGAGCGGAGAAAAAAACACTCGAAACGCCCCGATTTTCGTGTAGGTTGGAGGTTATCACGACTCTCAGACCTTCACGGAAGGAG